>JASHRN010000042.1 GCA_030037335.1 Candidatus Acidiferrales bacterium
GTTGCAGGCAAGACTGGCTTGGTCGTCCCTCACGAATCTGACGCCATTGCAGCAGCTCTGAAGATCGCGCTGGAAGACGAAGGGGCGGCACAGCGCTTTCGCGACGGCTGCCCGGCAGTTCTGAAAGAACTGTCGTGGCACGAGCCAATAGCGGATATGAACCGTCTCTATACGGAAGCGATAGCGCACTCGCGGGAGTTGGCATAGTCATGTGCGGGATCTGCGGCATAGTGGGAAGCGAAGACCGTCCAGAGACCGCCGAATGCGTGGCCCGCATGATGCGAGCTATGGTGCATCGAGGTCCGGATGGCGAAGGAATTTTTGTCGCTTCGGGAGCGTGCATCGGCATGCGGCGGCTCAGCATTATCGACCTTCCCGGAGGCCAGCAGCCGATTTGGAATGAAGCGGAGACTCTAGCGATTGTTTTCAACGGCGAAATCTATAATTTCCGCGAATTACGCCACACCCTTCAGAGCGCCGGACATACTTTCCGCACCTCCTCCGATACGGAAACTATAGTTCACGCTTACGAGCAGTGGGGTCGAGACTGTGTCCAGCAGCTTCATGGCATGTTCGCATTTGCTATCCTTGAGATGCCGCGAGGCAAATCAAATCCGCCGAGCAGAATCTTTCTCGCGCGGGATCGCATGGGCATCAAGCCCTTATATTATGGTTTTTCGGAAGGCAAGTTTTTCTTCGCGTCGGAAGTTCGAGCCTTGCTTTCCAGCGGCTGTTTCCCGCGCCGACTGTCCGCCTCGTCTGTTTCGGGATATCTCTCGTTCGGAGCAGTCGGGGAGCCAGACACGTTGATCGAGGGAATTCATTCCGTGCCGCCGGGCTATTCGGGCTACGTATGCTGTGAAAGTGTTACCGCTAAATTCGAAGGAAAACCATACTGGACGGTTGCGGATGCGACGAAAAGCCTTCCAGCGGATTCAAGCGAATCTCCTCCGCTGCGAATTCGAGCCGCGCTGCAGGACTCCATCAGGAGACACTTGATTGCAGACGTGCCCTTGGGTGTTTTCCTCAGCTCCGGCGTCGATTCAACCGCCGTCGCCGCCCTCGCGAGCAAGGAACAAGCATCGATCAAGACATTCACCGTAGCGTTTTCTGAGGAGTCGTTCAGCGAAGGAGCAGACGCCCGCGCGGCCGCTGAATACTTCGGTACAGACCACTCGGAGCTTCTTCTCACTGCAGATGAGATGCGCCTGCGTGTGGATGAAGCCGTTGCTGCTTTCGACCAGCCGAGCGCGGACGGAATTAACACCTACTTCGTTTCATGGGCAGCGCGTCAGGCCGGCTTGAAAGTTGCACTGTCCGGTTTGGGGAGCGATGAAATATTTGGAGGTTACTCCACGTTCTCCGATACTCCACGACTCGCATCGCTGATGGCTGCTTCCCGTTACGTACCACAGCCATTACGGTCCACTGTTTCAAAGTTCTTGTACTCAATAAGCAATCTCGTGGATCGTCCCGATGCTCTTCGCAAAGCCATTGCCGCGTTCCGGAATTCGTCTGATTTTTCACATCCATATTTCTACACGCGAATGCTCTTCGCTCCTAGGGATCTTGCGCGACTATTGCGAAATAAGCAGAACGGCGCCACCGAATTGGAATGGCGTCAATGGCTGCACCATGCTGCTGAAGAAACAGCGAACTTGGACGATTTCACCTCCGTTTCGTGGCTGGAAACTCGCTCTTATCTAGTTGACATGCTTCTTCGAGACACGGATACCATGAGCATGTGTCATTCGCTCGAAGTTAGAGTTCCTTTCCTGGACGACGAAGTGGTGCGAGCCGCTCTCAGTTGTCCCGAGACTGCGAAACACAAGAATGGCATGCGGAAGCCGCTCTTGATCGAGGCGCTTGGGGATCTGCTTCCGCCAGGTGCAGCACAGCACGCCAAGCGCACGTTTACCTTACCTTGGAAATTCTGGCTACGTGGACCTTTGCGTGAGAAGGTGCAAAAGGGTTTGAGGAATTGTGACCCTTCCCTCGCGGAAGTCATCGATATAGAGGAAGTAAAACGAGTCTGGGAAGACTTCATCGCTGGGCGTACGAGCTGGTCGCGGCCTTGGAGTACCTTCGTTCTGAATGAATGGGCGAAACGCAACCTGGCGGAAGCTCCAGCAGCAACTATGCCATCGAGTAATCGGACCGCGGCTTCGTCTGGCTCTTGAAAATCATGCTATTTGCTCCAGCAAAAGGTGCAGCGAATTAGCCGATGATCATTTTAGGAATCAATGCTTACCACGCGGATGCGTCGGCCGCCCTTGTTATCGATGGCCAGCTTGTCGCAGCCGTCGAAGAAGAGCGCCTCAACCGCGTTAAGTATGCTGCCGGCTTTCCTGCGCGAGCGATTCAATATTGCCTGGATTTCGCGGGAGTCAAGCCGTCGGAAATCGATCATATTGCCGTCCCTCGCAATCCCTACGCACGTTTAGTGACCAAGCTGCGTTTCGCAATGCGCATGCCGAGGTTTGCCATTGACCGCGCAAAGGTTGCAGCTCGCTTCGGCGGAATAAAGGAAGAGCTCGCATCCGCTTTTCAGATCGATCCCGCCACCATTCGGGCGCAGATCCATCGAATCGAACACCATCGTGCGCATATCGCCAGCGCGTTTTTTGTTTCTCCTTATGACAGAGCGGCCGTGCTCTCCGCTGACGGTTTGGGAGATTTCGCGAGCACAATGTGGGGCGTAGGCGAGGGTTCACAGTTGCATATCGAAGGCTCAGTCGCCTTTCCGCATTCCCTCGGTATGTTTTATACGGCCATGACTCAATACCTTGGATTTCAGAAGTTCGGCGAAGAATACAAAGTCATGGGTCTTGCTGCTTATGGCTCCCCGGCTTACTCGGAAGTTTTCTCCCGCATTGTTAAGGCTGGGAAAACGCTCGGCGTGCGCCTGAACCTCAAATATTTCACGCACCACAAGTCAGGCCCGGAAATGACTTGGAGCGCCTCCGGTCAGACTCCCGTTCTCGGAAGGCTTTTTTCTTCCGAGCTCGAGAAGCAATGCGCCCCATCGCGAACGCCGGAACAACCGATTGAGAGCCGTCACCGAGACTTTGCCGCCAGTATGCAGGCGCGATTAGAGGAAGTGCTGCTCGCGAATGTGAACTCTCTATATGAGAAAACAAAGCTGAAGACGCTTTGCCTCGCGGGAGGCGTCGCGTTCAACTGCGTTGCAAATGGAAAAATTCTGGAGCAAACGCCGTTTGAGCAAGTTTACGTTCAACCCGCTGCTGGGGACGGAGGTCTTTCCGTTGGCGCGGCTTTTGCTGTCTATCACGAAAAGTTAGCGAAGCCCCGTTCTTTTCAGATGAACCACGCGTTTTGGGGGCCGGGGTTCAGCACATCGGAAATGCGAAATGCACTGACGAGCGAGCGCCAGCATCAAAACAGCCTTTCGGTTCGTGAGCTGGAGGAAGAGGCTCTGTTGCGCGCAACAGCAGCACACATTGCGCAGGGCAAAATTGTTGGCTGGTTTCAGGACCGGGCGGAATGGGGCCCGCGCGCGCTTGGCAACCGCAGCATCCTCGTGGATCCGCGTCGCGCCGAGATGAAAGAGACGCTGAACCGGCGCATCAAGCATCGTGAGATTTTCAGGCCATTCGCGCCTTCGGTTCTCGAGGAATGCGCGGGAGAGTATTTCGAGCAAACGCATCCCTCGCCTTTCATGACCTTCGCTTACAAAGTTCGCGCGGCGAAACGTGGCGTGATTCCGGCCCCCACGCACGTTGACGGCACCGGCCGTTTGCAGACGGTGAATTGTGATTCTCATCCTTTGTACTGGAAATTGCTTCGCGCCTTTGGTGATTTGACCGGTGTTCCGGTTCTTCTGAACACTTCGTTCAATGATAACGAGCCGATCGTGTGCCATCCGCAAGAAGCTCTGGCGTGTTTTGAAAGGACCAAGATGGACGTTTTGGTTTTGGGAAATTTCATTCTGGAGAAAAAGTCAACCGAAAAATCGGATGATGAAGCTTCCGCTGAGGTGCTGGGAACGAGATCGTAGCTTGGGTCGCTAGCAAAGTCTTAAAGGCACGACAGGCGTAGCGAGCAACTTGGAACTCGCAGTGCGAATACTACTTCTAAACCAATATTACCCGCCGGACACTTCGGCGACGGCCAAGATGGCCGCAGCCGTCGCGAGCGCGTTGTCGCTGCAACACGAAGTAACAGCGCTTGCCGGACGTCCCTCTTATGATCCGGACGAACGCTATCCATTCTCATTTTTGCGCCGCGAGCGACGCAACGGGATCAACGTTGAGCGTGTGGGTTCCACTACATACTCTCGCCACCAGATGCGCCGGCGCGTTACCAACTATCTCTCTTACTCTTCGCTGGCGCTGGCTCGTGCGCTGACAATAAAAACAGATTTGGTCATGGCGATGACCGATCCTCCTTTCGCGGGAATCCTCGGCGCCAAAATTGCGCGAATGAAGCGGGTCCCTTTTGTGTACAACATTCGCGACCTCTATCCCGATATGGCAATCGGCGGCGACATCGTGCGGCCGGCTCGATGGGTCCGGAAGTGGGAGAGTTTGCACCGCAGCGCGCTTCGGCAAGCAGCGCGCGTGATTGTGCTCGGCGAGGATATGCGCGAACGCGTCATCTCGAAAGGTGTTGATTCAGCCAAAGTCGTGGTGATTCGCGACGGAACTCCTTCTCCGGGACCAGTTCCTTCCTCGGACCATCCTGCGGTCCGCGAAATTCGCGGCGAAGCGGAATTTGTAGCCCTTCATGCCGGAAACCTCGGTTTCTATGGTGCGTGGCCAACTCTGCTCAAAGCAGCTGCGATTCTCCCGCGAAATGGGATTCGATTGGTTTTCGTCGGTGACGGAGCAAATCGCCGGCAGCTACAGGAGTGGAACCGGGAATGCCCGCTCGTTCGTTTCCTTCCTTTTCGCCCAGCGAACGAAATTCCCTGCGTGATGGCCGCCGGCGACGTTCACATCGTTACGATTCGCAGGGGACTTGGCGGAGTAATTGTTCCGAGCAAAATGTACTCAATTCTTGCAGCCGGGCGGCCAGTCCTTGCCGTCGCGCCGGAAGACACGGATGTGGCTCGCATCGTGAAGCGCGAAAACTGCGGCCTCGTAGCGGATCCGGACAGCCCGGAGCAAGTCGCTGCCGCGATTCAGCGACTCAAAGCCGATCCGTCGGAACTCAATGCCATGGGTCAGCGCGCGCGCAAGGCGTCGGAGAAATTTATGCGGCAAAATGAACTCAACAAATTTGGGGCGGTACTCGAGGAAGCAGCACAATCTCACAGGGGACAGGGGCGCTCTTAATGTGGAATGGCACGAAAGTTCTGGTTACCGGCGGTGCGTCGTTCATCGGCTCCAATTTGGTGGATGCACTGTTGCAGCGCGGCGCCGCGATTCGCGTTGTGGATGATCTCTCCAGCGGCAGATTTGAAAATATTGAGACTCACGTAAAAAACGGCAAAGTCCGCTTCATCGAAGCAGATCTTCGCGAGCCTGGCGTCACCCGAGCCGTCATGAAAGACATTCAAGTTGTTTTCCATCTGGCGGCTGACCACGGCGGAAGAGGTTATGTTGATTTGCATCAGGCGGGGCCAGCCTCAAACCTGTTTCTCGATGGCATCGTTTTTTGGGAAGCGCTGAAGGCCGGTGTCGAGAGAGTCTGTTACGCATCTTCCGGATGCGTTTACCCGAATTTTATGCAGACCGACACAACGAAAGAACTCTACCTGCGCGAGGGCGATGTAAAAGCTCCCTATGACGCCGACAATATGTACGGCTGGGCGAAATTGATGGCGGAAATGACTCTCCAGGCATATCACCGCGAGCACAAGCTCAGCACAGCGTCCTGTCGTTACTTCACCGTGTACGGACCCCGGGGCGTGGAAAATCATGCGGTGATCGCGATGATTGCGCGCGCCTTTGTCGGTCAGAATCCGTTTGAAATTTGGGGTGATGGTCAGCAGATTCGCAATTGGACTTACGTGGACGATATTGTCAGCGGCACCATTCTGGCCGCCGAGAAAATCAGCGATGGAACGGCGGTGAATTTGGGCACCATGGAGCGCGTTCGCGTGATCGATGCGGCGCAACTGGCGCTCGAATACGCAGGGAAGAAAGCCGATTTCAAATTCTTGCGGAACATGCCGACGGGTCCTGCGAATCGTGTTGCGGACAACGTGCTGGCCAGGAAGCTCCTTGGATGGGAGCCGCAAGTGATGTTCCGCGACGGCCTTCGCCGCACCATGGACTGGTATTTTGCGGATCGAAAGCCGGCGGAAGTGAAAGAACGATTGGAAAAAATGCTGACGACGCGCTAATTCACAGGGGAGAATCTCCAGTGGTACTGAGCGGTTTGACTGCTTTCGCTGTGGCATTGATGGCCTCTTTCGCATTGACTTGGCCTGTGCGCCAGTTTGCGCTCCACGCCGGCTTCGTGGACGTGCCAAACGCTCGCAAAGTTCATTTACGCCCAGTGCCGCTACTGGGCGGTCTGGCTATTTACGCGGGATTCGTCATCGCTGTGGCCGTTACCGTGCCATCGGGGATGAGAATGCAGGTCGTCGGAATCCTTATCGCTGCCACGCTTCTCGCGATCACCGGTATTCTCGATGACAGCGGCAAACTTCATCATCAGGTAAAGCTATTCGTGAGCATGCCTGTGGCGGCGTTCATCTTGGTGTTTGCGGGCGTGCGCGCAGAAGTCTTTTCGCGGATTTTAGGCGGTGCAACAGGCGCTTGGCTCGATATTGTCCTGACGATTTTCTGGGTCGTCGGAATCACCGCGGCATTCAGCATTCTGGATCACATGGACGGCTTGTGCGCCGGAGTCGCTGCGATAGCAGCGGCTTTTTTTACTATCTCAGCGGCTCTGGATGGTCAGCGGCTCGTTTGCACGCTGGCCGCCGCCGCGCTCGGTGCCTCGCTTGGCTTTCTCCGCTGGAATTTTGCCCCAGCCAAAATCTTCATGGGCGATGGTGGGGCGATGTTTCTCGGTTTTCTGATGGCCACGCTCGGACTCAAGCTGCGTCCCACGGGATTGCATCCGCTCGCCGACTGGCTCACTCCGGTACTCATCTTGGCGGTTCCCATTTTCGATACCACGCTGATTAGTATTTCGCGGGCTCGCCGGGGGATGCTGCCGTTCACCTCACCGGGCAAAGATCATACGGCGCACCGGTTATCAAACTGCGGCCTCGGGCACAAACGTGCTGTATTGGCAATGTACGCTTTGGGAATCGTTTGCGGCGGGCTGGCTCTCGCGGTATCGCATTTTTCTTACGTTCAGATAATCGTCGTTTGCTGCTTACTGCTGCTTTTGGCAACGTTCGCGGTGATCTCCCTCGAGCGCTCGCCGTATGAAGACCAACGGAGTGTCCTCAAATCGTCTGCCCTGGAAAAGCAGCCCACAGGAATGGACTGACTGCCTGCCCTTTGCGGAACACAATCGCTACGGTATACTGCATTTTTTGGAGCCAAGCGCCCTGAATGTCCTGGCAACCGGAGCCTTACCACAAGCGATCATCACGAGATAGATAATCAAGTTCCCGTAGAAGAAGGATGTTCTTTGCCAGCTTCCTCAGATTCATCGAGCAATTTTGACACTCCGCTAGCCAGCCGCGAGCCGGTCGCCGTGGTCGGCGGTTCAGCGGCCGGATTCTTCACAGCCTACTTACTTGCGCGCGGGGGCGTTTCCGTACGAGTATTCGAGCAGTCTGAGCAACTGGATGCCGCCGAGCGCACCCTCATTGTCACACGCCGGATGAACGATCTCCTGGGATCCGCTGGCAAGGACAGCATCGTCAACGAAGTCCGGAGATTTGAGCTCTTCACCGATGGTCGGGCTGCGAGCATTGACCTTGCGCAGCCGGACCTCATTATCGAGCGTGCCAGGCTTATCCGTTCGCTTGCGAAACACGCGCAAGGAGCGGGAGTGCAAGTCCACCTCGGCTGCAGCTTCCGCAAGTTGATTCCGCGTAAGCAAAAAATTGCCCTCGAATTGCAGCACACCGGCGGCGATACCTCGGAAGAATTTATCACCGACACAGTAGTCGCCAGCGATGGCGCTTCGAGCGCAGTTGCACACGCCGCAGGCTGGCCAAAGCCTCCGACAGTTCCCTTGGTCCAAGCCATCGTTCCGCTGCCGAAAGATATGTCCGCGGACACAGTTCGCGTCTGGTTTGTGCCGGATGACACGCCTTATTTCTATTGGCTCATTCCCGAGTCGCCAGAAAGAGGAGCGCTCGGAATCATTGGCGAATCCGGCTCGGAGTCGCGCAAGGTTCTCGATGCGTTCCTGGTGAAACGCAAGCTTGAAGCGCTTGGCTATCAGGCAGCGCGCATTCCCGTTTACAAACGGTGGGTTCCGGTCGAGAAGAAAATCGGCAATGGGCGTGTTTTCGTCGTCGGTGACGCAGGGTCGCAGGTCAAAGTAAGTACCGTGGGAGGAATCGTCACCGGACTGCGCGGAGCGGCGGGAGTAGCGGAAGCGATTCTGAACCGGGGATCAAGTCGTGAATTGCGACGGCTGCGGCGGGAAATGTATATTCATCTGCTTATCCGAAGGGCGCTCCACGATTTTCAGCAGGAGGACTATTCTCGCTTGGTGGATTCGCTCAATCTCCCGGCCAAACGTTCCCTTAGTGAATTCTCCCGTGACGAAGCCCTAAAATTGCTCTGGCGCGTTTGCGTTCGTCAGCCAAGGCTGATTCTGATGGGTCTCCGTGGCCTTCTCACTAGCCGCGGCTTCGCTCGGTCTAAGAATTAAAAGTTCCCCACAATGTATTTTCTTGGGCTATCGGCACTGGGCCACGACACAGCCGCCGCTCTTTTGACGGAAAATGGCTTTGTGGCTGCCATCGAGGAATCAAAGCTTACCCGTTCGCGCTCGACCACAGGAATTCCTCGGCTGGCAACGGATTTTTGCCTCCGCCGAGCCGGGATCAGTTGGCGTGATGTAACTGCGGTCGCTGTGGCCAGTCGACCGAGACGATCATGGATGCGCCGGACGGCTTTCCGCACTCGTTCTCTTGCCACAGCTCCCATTTCCAGTGCTTATTACCTGAGCAAGGCCACCGGAGAACTTGCCGTCGACCTGAATAATTTACGGATCATGCGGTCCTTATCCGAACATGCTTCTCTGCTAACCTTCGACCATCATCTCTGCCATGCAGCGAGTGCTTTCTATGCTTCAGGTTTCGATCGTTCATTGATACTCACATTTGACGAGCAAGGCGACGGCCTCGCCGGCGAGGTAACGCTGGGCGAGGCAGGCGATATCCGCGTCGTGCGCGAAACTCCGTTCCCGCATTCCCTGGCATGGATCTATTCTCAAATCACAGAGCTATTGGGCTACCGTCCGCATGAGCAAGAACATAAGACTCAGTGGCTGAGCCTGACCTCAGAACCTAAATATCTGGATATCTTTCTCAGCATGATGCGCAGCTCGGGCGGAGTATATCCGAAACTGGACTCGCGATATTTCACCCGAGGATTTGCTGGCCGCCTTGCATTTTCGAAGCACTTCTATGCGCGCCTAGGGATCTCGCAATCGACGGCCCAACTCAGTGATGAAGTTCGCGCGAATCTGGCGAGCAGCATTCAAAAAGCTTGTGAAATCGTTGTGACCGAAATCGCCCAATCTCTTCGCAAAAAATATGACATCGAGAACCTTTGCCTGGCGGGCGGGCTTTTTTTGAATACGCTCTTAGTTTCGGAAATCGAGAAAAGTGCCGGTTTCTCGAACGTATTTGTCCAACCCGCCTCTGGAAACGAAGGTGCCGCTCTTGGCGCTGCCTGGCTGGCAAGGCAAAAGATCAAGCCATCTTTGTCACGCTGCGCGCTCGAAAGCCTTTATCTGGGATCCGAATACACGAGCGAAGAAATCAAAAACGTTCTCGACAATTGCAAGGCCTCGTATCGATGGACGCCGTCCGGCCAGCACGCAATCGAGGAAACAGTCAAGCTTCTCAATAGCGGAAGAATTGTTGGCTGGTTTCAGGGTGCAGCCGAGTTCGGGCCTCGAGCATTGGGGAATCGCAGTCTGATCGCATCTCCATGGGCGCCATACGTCAAGGAAAACCTGAATGACTTTATTAAGCATCGTGAAGCTTTCCGTCCTTTCGCGCTCTCCGTTCCGGAGGAAGACGCTTCCACGTACTTCGAAACGCCAACAGCCGCCGCGCAATTCATGGCTACTCTGGGAACGCTGCGGCCGCAGCATCGTCAACTGCTGGGGATGCATGCAGTCTCGCAAGACAGAGTCCGCTTGCATGTCGTGAAGCGGCAGGCAAATCCATTTTTCTGGTCGCTGCTCAAAGTATTTGGTTCCCAGGCGCCGGCTCCTATTTTGCTGAACGCCTCGTTCAACTTATTCGGAGAACCGCTGGTCGTCTCGCCAAGGGATGCAGTGCGCAGCTATTTCTGCTCTGGCGTGGATGCGCTTGTCATTGGCAGTTTCTTGCTCGCAAAGACGTGAGCCATCTACGGCCGCCCGTAATGGTCGAGCCATTTCAATTCTTCGCGAACTTTAATCTTTCCATGCCACGGATTGTTCGCCAGCGAATGTCCTTCTCCTGGAAAGATGAGAAGCGCGCATGGCACTCCCATGGTGTGGAGCGCCCGCTCGAGCAGATAATCTTCGCCTACGTATACGCGGATGTCGCTTCCGCCGGCGACCATATGAGTCGGCGTGCGCACTTTCCCAATCTGCCAGATCGCTGCCTCGGCGTTGTAATTTTGTTCTGTTTTCCAGGGAAGGCCGCCCAGAAAATAAGCGTCGTCCCACGTTGTGTCGTCGTTGCCCCAGTTCACCACATGTTCCACAGCTCCCGCGCCGGTGACCGCTGCCTTGAATCGCGTGGTTTGCGTGATCAGCCAGTTGGTCATATAGCCGCCATAACTGTATCCGCCAATCGTCAAATGATTTGGATCAGCAACGCCGCTCTTCACCAGCGCGTCGACGCCTTCCAGAATGTCTTTTCCAGGCCTCGATACAATGTGCGGAATAATTCCAAGGGCAAACGCGTCTCCGTACCCCACCGATCCTCGATAATTCGGTTCAAATACAAGCCATCCATCCGTTGCGGCCAAATCAGCCCATTGATGCCAGTCGGCTTCGAAATGGTTTCCGTCAGCATCTTCCGGACCGCCATGAATGAAAGTGAACATCGGGAGATTTTTCTGCTCAAACTTTCCGGGAGGATAAATCAGCATGCCCTCGACCGTCGTTCCATCATCTGCCGTCCACCGAAACGGTTTCCCTTGCGGCAGCTCATCCTGAGCCAAAGATTGATTAAACGATGTAATCGGCCGGGCATCTGCGATCTCTGACGGACTGTTGGCAAAATAAACTTCCGCGGGCGATTGCAGCGAAGAATATACGAACGCAATCGCGGAGCCGTGGCTCGCGGCGGAGAATGACTCGTATGTGCCGGAGCGCCCGGCCTGTCTTGTGAATTCCGCGGAAGGCGCGCTTTCTGTGTATGGTTGCACTTCCGTACCGAGCCTGCCGCCGGCGAGCAATCCGCCATCAGCCAGCGCCGCGAAGCCGCCAATCGAACCCGAAAACTTGCTGGTCCAGCGCTCGCATCCACGCTTTTCCGATGCAGCGCCACAACTCTCGTTGCCGTTTTCTCTGGCGCTGGCCCAATAGACGCGCTCCTGCGCGTCCTTATAAGCGCCGTCTACCGAGCCATTCTCAAACGAAAAGAAAACGTGACTGCTGTCTGCTGACCATTCAATTCGATCGAAGAACGCCTGTGGATTGTGCAACAACGGAACTGGCTCTGCCGTACTTGAGCCGCTGTTTAGGGATGCGTTCAGTGGGACCACGTAAATGCCGTCATCATCGAGCGACTCTTCTCGTTGCGAGCGTGATTCAGTGTCGTAAGCGAGGAACTTCCCATCCGGCGAGCTCGCCAGTTGCTGAATGCGGTATTCAATCGAGCAGAGTTTCCGAGTAGCCGGTTTTTTCGGCGCGCCTTCAGTTACATCGGCGCTTCCCTGTGCAGACGGGGAAAAGTCGGTCACTGAAATCACATCACCGCGCTCTGCTTCCCGGTACTGAATCGTATCTTTCCACTCCTCTTCGTATTTCTTCTCTTGTTCTTCGCTCCACTGCTCCTTGGTCGCAAAGAAAATCTGCTTCGAATCCGCAGACCACGCAAAAGCATGCACGTTTTCCGTCGCTTCTGTGACCGGGAAAGCTTCGCCACCATCCGGCGAGATCACATACACCTGCGTTTTCTCCGCTGCGCGAGAATCGCTCCCAGAAACATCGCCGCTTCGATGGGAAAGAAAGGCGATCCACTTCCCGTCGGGTGACCACTGCGGATTGTTGTCGTCGCCAGAGGTCGTCAAAGGAATCAGCGAGGAATTGCCTGCGTGATAAAGCCAAAGATCTTCTCGAAACCGGTTCGCTTTCCAGTCCGCGCGTTCCACTTGGATGACCACTTCGTTCCCATCCGGGGAGATGGCCAAGTCAGGAAATGCGACCGAATTTAAAAACGCATCCAACGTGAGCGCAGGCTTCTTTTGCGCGGAGCTCGTTGTCGACGCAGAAAAAATGGCGCACGTCCCTAAAATAAGTACTACCCAGTTACGAAACATGCCTCCTCCAAAAAATGCGAGATATACAATTATCGAAACGCGCTGGTCAAGCGCACACGCCGTGCCAGTTTTTTTGGCAAATCTCATGATCGCGAATGGAATGCTCTACGAAATGCGACGGACTTGCGTAGGCTCCATGAATCTCCATTTGTCAGAAATGCCGCCGTCGAGAGCGCGAATCGAGAGGTGCCAGCTAATTCCGGCATCTTCATCCTCATTAGAAAAACGGGCCACCATCCGATCTTTCGCCATCTCGCCTTCAGGAAATTCGCGCAAATCCGCATCGTCGACGCGGTAGTCTGCCAGATGTTCGGCATCGAGGGGAACGCGGAAAAATATCCTTTCGTCCGAACTTTTGCTGCCGTGCGCTTCAGTCAATGTTTGAGAGCGCGATATTGCCAGCTCAAGGACCTTATCGCGATAACGTAGCTCGAGGCATCGTCCGCCTCGCTCGGCTGAATTTCCATTTGGTCCGAGGCAAAGCTCCCAAAGCCGAGTGGCTGTCGCATGATCCGAACCATAAATCTCCAGAGTGCGACTCTGCCAGCCGCTTGATTTTGCCAGGGGCAAAAGCTCGGTCACCGTTATGGTTGTATGCCGCCGCCACACATCCAGCTTCACCGAACCCAGTAAAGCTGCGTTTTCCCGGATGTCACATACCTGCTTGTCCGTCATCTCCAGCGAACGGCGCCAAAACCGCTCACTGAAGCTCAGGTTGAAGATACACACCTCCTCTAATTGTGATGGCATTAATTCGCCGATCTTTCGGCGCAAGAATGGCGCCTCCATGGATTCCAGAGACTCCAGCTTTTGATAAAGAGTATGAATGGCCCGTGAATGCCCTCGAAGCGTGCGTTGCCACGAAACGGCGAAAACATAAAACACGAAAGAAACGATCAGGCAGATCGCCAAAGCCGTCCAAAGAATATTCATCAGAGTTCGCGCATCTGCTCCAGTCAAACGCCTTGGGATTTGCGGAATTCTACTACATCGCCGGTTCGTCAGATATAATCAGTACACAATTTCACCTATTGTTTGGGGTTATGTTTGTAGGAGAATGGTTGATG
Organism: Candidatus Acidiferrales bacterium; assembly: GCA_030037335.1. Lineage (GTDB taxonomy): Bacteria > Acidobacteriota > Terriglobia > Acidiferrales > UBA7541 > DAHUXN01. The sequence goes on from JASHRN010000042.1 coordinate 13,667, forward strand.
TTTGTCGGCTCTACGAAGTTAATAAATAGACTGTGGGAAGGTAGATAAAGGAGCAGTTCGTGCGAATCTCTGTAATCGGTGCTGGATATGTCGGCTTGGTGACAGGTGCGTGTTTGGCGGAACTCGGCCACGTCGTTCATTGCACCGATAATGACTCGGCAAAAATCGCTGTGCTTGAAAGCGGAAAGCTTCCGATCTATGAGCCCGGCCTTGACGAGATTGTTGCAAAAAACCGCCGCAGTGGACGCCTCTCCTTTTCCGCTGATCCCGCAACCGCTGTCGCTCAGGGCGACGTCATTTTCATTTGCGTCGGAACTCCGCCTCTTCCCAATGGTGATGCTGATCTGAGCTCGATTGACCGCGTAGCGCAAATGATCGCCGCGGAGGCGAAATCCGACAAGCTCGTTGTGGAGAAAAGTACCGTTCCAGCACAGACTGGCCAGCAGTTGAAGCGCGTTCTCGAAATTTATGGGCGCGGCCGTGGTATACGATTCCACGTCGCCTCCAATCCGGAATTCTTGCGCGAAGGCACCGCCGTCGGCGATTTTCTGCATCCCGACCGCATCGTGGTTGGTGTGGATGACGAAACAGCGGAAAAACAGTTGCGCGAGATTTACCGGCCTTTGCTGGACCAGAATTTCGCGTGCCCTTTGCACAATGGCTCATGTCCGCATAGCAACCAGCCAACTTGGTTGGTCACCACAATAAACAGCGCAGAACTGATCAAACACGCTTCCAATTCGTTTCTCGCGATCAAGATTTCCTACGCCAATATGGTCTCGGATTTAGCCGAAATGTTGGGAGCGGACATTGAGCAAGTGATGCATGGCGTCGGCTTGGATCCAAGAATTGGCCCTCACTTTTTCAAGCCGGGCCTTGGTTTCGGCGGCTTCTGCTTGCCGAAGGATCTGCAGGCTTTCGTCCGGCTTGCGGAGCGCCATGGCGTGGATTTCTCCATGTTGCGCGAGGCGGAGCGGATCAACCATCAGCGCATTGAGAGTTTCGTCGAGAAGCTCCGCCATTCTCTCTGGGTGCTCAAAGGCAAAAAGATCGGTCTCCTCGGATTAGCCTTTAAGGCGAATACAGATGATATTCGCTTTGCTCCTTCCATTGAATTGATCAAGAGGCTCCACAACGAAGGAGTTCGCGTAAGCGCTTTCGACCCCCAGGCAAGTGAAAAAATCTCAGGGCAGTTTCCTGACCTCAATTGCACTGCGGATGCGTACGAATCTGCCAACGGCGCTGACGCCCTGCTGATCGTCACGGAATGGCCCGAATTTCGCGATCTCGATTGGAAGCGCATCCACCAGATCATGGCGCGTCCATTAGTGCTCGATGGCAGGAATTTGCTTTCCGCAGAAGAGATGAGAGCCTTGGGATTCGAATATCAGTCGGTGGGAAGACCAAGAGTGGCGCAGGCTATGCCGACCACTTCAGCCTGAGCCGGCTGATTTCTCCGCTAACTTCTTCTCAAAGTAGTCCAACGTGAGCTGAAGCCCTTCCTCGAGCGGTACCTTCGGCTCCCAATTCAGCAGCTTCTTCGCCTTGGTGATATCGGGTTGCCGCCTCTTGGGGTCATCTTGAGGGAGCGGCCGGTGTACGATTTCCACGCGGTCTCCTGTGATTGCACGAATGCGCTTCGCGAATTCCATGACCGTGATCTCGTGAGGATTGCCAATATTGACAGGCAGGTGCTCGTTTGAATCGAGAAGCCTCAAAATGCCCTCAATCAGATCCGAAACATAACAAAAGCTGCGTGTCTGCTTGCCGTCTCCATAGACCGTGATGGGCTGTCCGGAAAGAGCTTGATACAGAAAATTCGGCAGCGCTCTTCCGTCGTTCAGCCGCATCCGTGGCCCGTAGGTATTGAAAATGCGAACGATCCTTGTGTCCACGCCGTATTTCCGCTGATACCCCATAGTCACCGCTTCCGAGAACCGTTTTGCCTCGTCGTAAACGCTGCGTGGGCCGACCGAATTTACGTGACCCCAATACGATTCAGGCTGCGGGCTTACTTCAGGATCGCCGTAACATTCTGAAGTAGACGCCATGAGAAAACGCGCGCGATTCTTCCGCGCGAGTTCGAGAGCATGAAACGTTCCGAGCGATCCTACTTTCAGGGTCTCGATCGGGAACTTCAGATAATCGTCAGGGCTTGCCGGTGAGGCGAAGTGCAACACAGCATCAACAGCATGCTCAAAAGTGAGTGATTCCGAGACATCCTGCTGTACAAATTGGAATTTTGTGTTTTTCTCCAGATGCTGGATGTTTTCAATAGCTCCTGTGAGCAGATTGTCCACGCAAACAATGTCCCATCCTTGTGAGATCATTGCATCGCAAAGATGAGATCCAAGAAACCCCGCCCCGCCTGTGATGACGGCTCTCATTGCTTCCATTTCTCCGAAGGCGCCCTTTTAGATGTGCCACGAGCTGATCTGTATTCGACAGGACTCACGAATTCGGTGCTACTCGCGTCAGCGCTCGTTCGCAGCTCTGCGAGAGTCGGCTCGCCGGGAAGCACTTGATGATTCACATACACAGTTTTGTCGCCATATTGCGCAAACACAAACGTTTTCGCTGCCGGCATTCTTACCCGCACCGCATCCATTTCGCTTGCGGGTACAATCAGGAAGACGCGCTCCGGCCCATTCCATAAGGGCCAAAACGTATGATCATTGAAAAAAATGTGTGGCGCGTCCGGATAATACGAGCCAAACTCCAGCCCATTGTAGCGCCCGTTGAAAATGAGAATCTGCTTCCTCGTGTAGAAACCTACCGTGGTTGCCGCGTCGTACTCGCCATAAAGCGCAATTTTATCTCCCGGACGGCAATACTCGAGAATCTGCTTTGCCAGCGGCTCGGACGAAAGCCGCGGAGTAAAAACGCCCAGCGCCCAATTCGCGCACAGGAAAAAGGCGCCAAGCGTGCACGCCATCGTAATATTCGCAGCAAGACCGTGCTTTCCCCTTCGTAAAATCCAGGCTCCAATAAATCCGACAAGCAGTATCACCAAAGCCGTGAACGCCTGGTGGCGCAAATCAGCAAACGATTGCGACGTCAGATCCATGAAGTCCGACATGGCCACTCGGTAGAAGTTTGTCGGATGACTTTGCATCAGAGAAGAAATGTCACTTGTAGATGCGATCCCTCGTGAAACCCACAGCATCGCTGCGAGAATCGCTGCGATCACCGCTCCAACCGACGCCAGCGCGCCTTGCATCCGAGGCAGCCATCGCGAAGCGCGCGCTCCCGCTCGTTCCAATCCGATTCCGAGAAGTATCGCGATGGCCGGCCAAGCGCTGAAGCTGTAATATTCCATCCGGCTCTTCGTCCACGAGAAGAATAGAAAAATGAACAGCGCCCACACCGTCAGCAGCACCAGAGCCTGGCCGCGCTCGTCCAACTGTTCCCGCCCCCGCGAAATTCGCGGGATTTCACGAATCCCTGACGGAAGAAACGCGATCCAGGGAAAGAACCATACGATATTCTCCGCGAGCCACAGCCACAAAGGCACGGCTTCATAGTCCGTCGGATACCGCCATCCGAGTGCACGAAAAATCTGTTCATTGATGAAATAGAACCAGAAAAAGCCTCCGAAAATTCCTCTGCCGCTGAAAATTGCGGCGATATGCCACGGCAGCGCAATCACCAGGAACACAATCGCGCTGGAGATCAGCGGCAACCGCCGCCATTTCTTCAAACCGCCTGTCGCCAGCAGAAAACAGAAAATAATTCCGACCGGGAACACGAACCCGATGAGCGACCGCGTCAAAACGGCCAGCGCGATGAGCGCAGCAGCTCCCCAGTAGCCCTTCTTCGGTGAAATTGTTCCCTGCCAGGCGCGAAGGAATAGGTAGAACGTAGCCGTGAAGAATAAAGCATAAATCGCTTCAGGAATCATGATGCGCGTGAATAGAAAAACTCCGGGCGACGCGCACATCACCAGCCCGGAATAAAATCCTGCGCGCTCGCCAAACCATCGCCGAGCAAAGAAATAGACCATCAACACCAAAGCGACAACTGCCAGCGCAAGAGGCAAGCGCGTCGCAAAGGTAGTAGCGCCGAATACGGCATAGCTCGCCGCCACCATCCAGAACTGCATCGGTGGCTTTTCAAGGTAGCGTATCCCATCAATGTGTAAGATCACCCAGTTATGCGTCTGCAGCATCTCCCGCGCGGCTTCGGCGTGCCCGGCATCCGAGCTGTCGAGCAGCGGCGGCCAGCCAGCTGTGCCGACGTAAATGCCCAAAGACAGAACCAGCAGAATGAAAATGGAGATTCGGCGACTCATCCCAAGTACATGATTATATCGATTTGCCGTGGTTTGATGACAGCGGAGGGGAGATTCCGATCTTTGCGCCGGATCTCACTTTGCATTTTGAAAAGCTGTGGTGTGGTCATTGACGATTCGCCAGCCTTCCGGGAACTTCTTGAATATCAGCGTAAACACGCCCCGCAGCGTGTCCTTCTGCCGGTCCAATCGGTACTCGCCCACGACGTAAGCTGAGTCCGGGCACAACAAATGAATCTCCAAACCCGAAAACGTCAAATGGCCCATCGCTGCGCGATTCGGATAGGAATGCAGGTACCGCTGAAGCACCGCTTCCCACCCTTGGAAGATTCCTGAGCCGCCTACAAATTCCGTATATTTTGAATGCCAGTAACCGTCCATAAACGCCCGAACATCACCTCGATTCCAATCGGAAACCTGCTTTTTGAGTAAGCTCGAGATTGCCTCGGTGTCCGACGTGGGATCAGCCGGTGCCGAGGATTGGCGAGCCGCAAAGCAGGTTGTTCCTGAAAAAAACACGCAAAACAGGATCACCAGGAGCCGTTGCTTCAACATTTCCGTCCTCCAAATCGCTAAGGATATTATTTACAATAATTTACAACGAAGCAAACCGCCGGTACTCCGCCGCCCGGAGTCCTATTTTGGCAGTACCATCGCTCCATTGGAGCAGGACGCCGCCTTTGGCAGAATCTTCGCGAGAGAAGAACCATGGTAGCAGCGCTCATTCTCGTGATTTCGGGTGCCATGCTGGCCCAGTTCCTCGTTTTCTTCTGGCGGGCTAACATGCTGGCGGTCGCCGCGCAGCCGCTTTCTGGAAGCTTGAACGCTGCTCAAACCGACGCTTTTCGTACTGTGGCCTGCGATGATTTCCGCTCCCTTGCCACTATCAGCAAGATTTGCCCAGGTGTCGCGTCGTCGTCCGTGAAACTCTGGCCTGTGCGAGCTTATTACCAGGCGATACGTGCACTTTCCCAAATCTCTGCAGCTATGCCGCAAGCCAATGCGTGGGCTGTTCAAGAAATGGCTTCCTGCAAGCGTTATCTGGAAGTTTCTATCGAGCGCTGTCTCGAATCCAATCAGGCCTACGTCGCCGCTCTTCGCTCGTACTAAGTTCCAATTAGCGTGTTAATAGGCCCAGCGCATCAGGATTCCGCCCGTGGTGTACCCCGCTCCAACCGAGACGAGCAGCACCAAATCCCCTTTTTTTAGCCTTTTCTCTTTCACCGCGTCGCACAATCCCAGAGGAATCGTGGCCGCTGTCGTATTGCCATAGCGATCGATATTAATCATCACTTTAGCGTCATCGATGCCCAGCCGCTCCTGCATGGCTCGAATGATCCGCAAATTGGCCTGATGAGGCACCACCAGAGCCAGATCCTTGTGGGAGAAACCATTCCTCTCCAGCAATGCGCATGCGACTTCGCACATCCGTCGCACAGCATACTTAAAGACCTGCTGGCCCTCCTGATGGACATAGTGCATGCGCTTGTCGACGGTCTCGTGTGACGGCGGATGCAGCGATCCCCCCGCGGGCATATAGAGGTGGCAGCCACCGGAACCATCAATGTCATGCATGAAATCGATGATGCCATTCTCGTTGTTTTCGGCGGGTTCCAGCAGCACGGCTCCCGCGCCATCACCGAAAAGTACGCAGGTGGCCCGGTCCTGAAAGTCCAGGATCGAAGTCATCACATCCGATCCGATGACCATCACTTTTTTGTGCGTTCCCGCGCCCACGAATTGCGCGCCGACCGTGAGCGCATAAACAAATCCCGAGCACGCACCGGATAGGTCAAACCCCCACGCATTCGCCGCTCCGATTCGATCCTGCACCAGGCATGCGGTCGCGGGGAATAGCATATCTGGCGTGACCGATGCCACGATAATCATCTCCAGTTCTTCCGCACGCACGTTGTTCTTTTTCAACAACTCGTTCGCGGCTGCTGTGGCCATATGCGAAGCGGCCATGCCCGGTTCCACATAGTGCCGCTCTCGAATTCCCGTCCGCGTGCGGATCCATTCATCGGAAGTCTCGACGACCTTCTCCAAATCGGCGTTCGTGGCGATTCGCGGCGGAAGGTAGCCTGCCACACCCGTAATTTTCGCCGCTATGTGTCTGCCCATACGTTCATTGTCCCCCGAAGTGACAACCGAGATTGTACGATGAAAGAACCCCTATTCATCGAGAATCAGTGAGGCGAAGTCCCCTCGTGAATCTCATACCGAAAGCTCAGCTCCGCGGTCTTCTTCAGCGTTGCCGCCGCTCCGCAATATTTATCCAAGCTCAATTGAATCGCATCTCGCACCGCTTTTTCGTCGAGACTTCCTGTGAGCCGGTATACCATTTCCAGTTTTGTCCACACCGTCGGTGGCTCCTTGGCACGTTCGCCTTCAATCAGAATCTCCAAGGACTCGAGCTTTTGCCGCTTCTTCGCGAGGATTTGCACCACATCGGTTGCCGTACAGGAGCCGAGCGCAGCCAGCATAAGCTCCATTGGCCCCGGAGCCGAATTTTCTTCTCTGTTCGAATCAACCTTTACCGTATGCCCCGACGGCAGTTTTGCCACAAACTGCTCGCGCGCAATCCATTTCACCGAAGCTTTTTGCATGGAAGAGACTAGACCTCCGTTGGGAATCATACATAAAAGCAGAGGGCAGGCATATTGCAGCCGTGCAGGCTAATTATCGTTGGTCAGATCGGGACCCGAGGCAACTTCAACTACCCGGGACGGCTGCTTCCGAATGGCTTCCAGAAACAGGCTTACAAGATTCGGGTCAAACTGCGCGCCGGCGCAGCGCTCGACCTCCACTAGGGCTGCTTCCGCGCCGCGCGCTCGTTTGTAAACTCGCGGTGAAGTGATTGTGTCATACGCATCCGCGATTGCGATGATTCGGGCCCCAAGCGGTATGCGTTCGTGTTCCAGTTGGTCTGGATATCCCGAACCGTCAAAGAACTCATGATGGTGCTTGATCATTTCGCGCACATTTCGCAGCGTGAGCAATGGCTCGAGCATCTGCCATCCGAGGATCGTGTGCGACTTCATAGTGTCCCATTCTTCGGCATCCAGCGGTCCCGCTTTGTTCAGGATATCTTCAGGAATCCCAACCTTCCCCACGTCATGAAGCAGGCCTCCGAGCCTCACCTCTTCAACCTCAATTGGCTTCAGGCCTGCCGCTTGGGCGATCAGTCCCGCATAGGTTGACACTTTCTTTGAGTGTCCCTGAGTGTATTGGTCCTTTGCGTCCACCGCGTACGCCAGCGACGCCATCGCATCCATCACCACGGCAGGCAACCGCTCAAAGCTGGGAGGCTGGCCGCGATCGTTCAGCGATTGCGAGAACTGTTGGACTTTTTGCCGGATTTCTTCAAACGCCGCGGGGCCTGTGGTGAATTGCCGGTGTAACATCACGCCGAGATACGCCTCAAGCACATCCCGCTTCCAATCGGAACCATCCCCGGGCTCGCGCCGTTCCGCGGTGAAGACGGCGTTTCCTCCCTGATGTTTTGACAGATACATCGACGCATCCGCCACCTGGATCAATTCTTGAGGCGTTGACCCGTGTATCGGGAAGCAAGCAATGCCGAAACTGGCTGTGATGTTCTTGTCGCGAAGCAATGGATCCGCCGCCACCCAGCTCCGCAGCTTGCCGGCGATTTGCCGCGCTTGCTCCACGTTCGTTTCCGGCATCAGAATGACGAACTCATCGCCGCCATACCGCGCAACGATATCGGAGCGCCGGCAATTCTGCTCCAGAATCAAGCCCACCCGCTGCAATACGACGTCGCCCTCCAGGTGTCCGTAAAAGTCGTTCACGAATTTGAAGCGGTCCAGATCCATCAATACCAGCGAAAACGGCCGGCTGGACCGCGTCGAGCGCTTCCATTCGCTCGAAAGAGCTTCCATCAAGAAGCGATGTGTTTTTACTCCGGTCAAACCATCCGTGATGGCCTGCTCTTGCGCTTTCTGAAAATTCTTGGCGTTGTGCAATGCCCCCGCGAAAAGATCCGCCAGAGTGCGCAACAGCTGGATCTCCTCCTCGTTGAATTCCAGAGCTTCTGACGATTCCACGTACAGCACGCCCAGCAGATTTTCCGCGCAATTCACAGGCAAAGCGATTCCTGCCGCGGAATCCGGAAGCACAGGTCTCAGGCTTGTGGAATTTACTTGCCGTACAATCGCGATTTCGCCCGTACGTGCCACCTGTCCGATTAATCCTTCGCCGATCGGTATTCGCCGGCCGACCGCGTCTCGCCTCTTTCCTGCCTCCACTTTCACCACCACTTCCTTATTCGCATAATCAACTTCGCCGATACCTATGTGGTCGTACTGCAAGCTCTGCTCAATTTCCTCTGCAACCTTCACGAGAATCTGTTCCGGATCGAGCGTTGCAATCGCGTGCTCCGATATTTTGTTGAGCAGCGTCAAATGACGCGATTTTTTCTGCTCTTCCGCGAAGAGCCGGGCATTTTCCAGGGCAATTCCCGCCTGGCTCGCGAGCACGCGCATCAACTCCACGTGGCCTTCGTCAAACGCTCCTTCACGCTGGCTATGAATGGCCATGGCCCCGATCGCACGATCGTAGAGAATCAGTGGCACGCCGCAAAACGATCCCGCTCCCCGGCTCGATTCAATCCCGAGCCGTTGTATTTCTGCGTCGAAGTTTCCTCGAATCAGCAGCGGTTGCCGCTCTCGAATCATGTATTCCGTCAATCGCTTCCCCGCCGCGCGCGAACGCTTCGGGTTCCGGACCCCGTCTTCAACTTCCACTTCGTAGCGGACTTGCTGCTTGCCTCGGTCATAGAGGGCGATATAGAAGCTGTTTACATCGAACAGCCGCCGCATTTCGGAATATATGGTCTCAAACAGAGTGTCGCTATCGAGCGTCGAGCTCAGCGCCTGTCCAATTTCATTGAGAATATGAAGTTCTTCGCTTCGCCGCGAAGTCTGCTGAACCAAGTAACTGTTCTCTACCGCCATTCCGATTTGGTACCCCAGCGCCAGCAGTAATCGCAATTCTGCGGGAGTGAACTGTCGGCTATCCGGCGTGCCAAGCAACAGCACGCCCAGCACCCGCTCCTTTGCTTGCAGGCTGATGCCCACCACGGTCCTCAAATCCTGTTCGAGCAGAAGTTCCCGGATTCGTTTGAAGGACGTCTCTTTCTCGAGCGCTTCCCACAGGACGGTTTTACCGAGGTCACGCAAAACAACCAGCCCGCCAAGCCGAGCAACAAGTCTTACAATGTTGTCCTCAAGCTTCTCTTCCAAAATCTTTGTACTGAATTCATCGCGCAAGCCCGTTGTCACTACCGAAATTGGCCCATCGTTATCGTTGTAGCGCAGGCACAGCGCTCCGCATGGGATTCGCACCACATTCAAGACACGATCGAGCGCCTGCGCCAGCATTTTTTGAATCTCGCCCCCGATAAAGCTCGACGTCGCAAGATTCAAATTCGAGAGCGCCAGCATATTTCGCTCGATTCGATGCCGCTCTTCCTCGTAAACCGCCATCACCATCAGCACTCCGCAAAATAGCTGCGGCACGAGTAAGCCAAGATGGAAGTCAGCGGATCGAAGCCGGACAAACTTGTCTTGCATTACGATGCCGATATTCAAAACGCCCCAGGCGATAAACGAGATTCCCAGCAGAAAATCCGAAGGTGACTCTCGCTTTCTTCCTTCCTGCCAGAAAACACGCGCCACCACGAACAATAGCAGCGCGCTCCCCAGATAAAGCGATACAGACACCCAATTTTCGAAGTACGCGATCGCCCACGCTCCCGCAGCCACCGCGATTCCCAACACCACTGTCATCGGAATCTTGGACCGCGCATAGAGTCGCGCCGCCACCAGGAACAGCAGCGCCGCCATTGACACGAGCCAATCACCTATTGCGGAAATCGACGCAGCATGCGACGAGCGCGCTCCCACCACCAGGCTCAGCGACGTCAGCGCCACCAGCAGCCAGCCTCCCGCCCAAACCAGGAGATAAGTCTGCCGCTTCAATGCATACATGTAAGAGAAGAAGGCGGAAAGCAGCAGAGTACCGACTAGCAAGACGATGCCAACGATGCTCGTCTGATTCACCAACTCAAGGCTCCAATGGGAACTGGAAAGATCGCATTTGGAGAATAGCAAACTTCACCTGCGCGGGCGATCTGGAGTGCGTCCACGTTGACGTTTTCTACAACGTTCATATCGATGCCTCCTCAGCGCAGTGATTTCTCACCGCTGCGCCCGGTTTTATCGCAACGCACCTAGAATCTCCACCATACGAATCCTACCGGAAACCTGCAACGGTACGCCTGTACCTCAAAAGAACAGGTTCTCCGCCTCTCAAGAGCGTCGAGCCGCAGACTGCAACTCGATTTTTAAACGCCCTTCCGCTAAGATGGACGTTTTTCGATGGGCTGTTACAGCCGATATTAGCCATGTCTCCTGATTCCAAACCGCGCGTCCGATTTGCTCCTTCGCCCACGGGCTACCTGCACGTTGGTGGAGCGCGAACGGCTTTATTCAACTGGCTCTTTGCCCGCCGCGAAGGCGGCACCTTCATTCTGCGAATTGAAGACACCGACGTGGAGCGCAATCGTCCTGAACTGGTCGAAGGCATTCTTCAGGGGCTTCGGTGGCTCGGCGTTGAATGGGACGAAGGGCCCTGTTTCCAATCTCAGCGCCTCGATTCCTATCGCGCCGCGGCGCAAAACTTGCTGAAAAGTGGTGCCGCTTTTCCCTGCTTTTGCGCTGCAGTTCAGTACGCCGGCGCGGATGCTGTCGATGCCAGCGACGCAGAATCGGCGAAAGATGCGCGAAACGCGCCATGTCCCTGCCGCCACTTGGACCCTCAGCAACGGGAGCAGAAGATTCGCGACGGCTCACCCTATGCCATCCGTTTTGCCGCTCCCCGGGAGGGCGTGACTCATTTTGAAGACGCCGTCTTCGGTCCGCGCGAAGTCCAGAATGCCGAAATCGAAGATTTCGTGATTCTGCGTTCTTCTGGCTTGCCCACCTATCAGCTCGGCGCCGTCGTAGACGATATGGCTATGGGTATCACCCATGTGATCCGGGGTGCTGACCATCTCTCCAACACTCCAAAGCAAGTGCTCCTCTATCACGCGCTTGGCTCGGCCCCGCCAATTTTCGCGCACGTGCCGCTCATTCTCGGGCCGGATCGCACGCGCCTCTCCAAGCGCCACGGCGCCACCAGCGTCAGCTTGTACGCCGAGGAAGGATTTCTGCCCGAGGCCTTCCGCAATTTTCTCGCGCTTTTGGGTTGGTCGCCCGGGAGTGACGATGAATTCCTGCGTACCTCGGAGTTGATCTCACGCTTCGCGCTCTCCGGCGTCAGCCGCACCAACGGCGTCTTCGACCGCGCAAAGCTCGAATGGTTCAACTCGCAGTACTTGCAGCAGCTTCCCATCGAGGAATTGCTTCCCTTCGTCAAAGCCGAGTTGCAACGCTCTGGCCTCTGGCAGAATTCTTGTGACGGCCCCGACCGTGAATGGTTTGCGCGCACCGTCGATCTTCTTCGTCCGCGCACTCGGCTGTTGCCCGATTTTTCTCACTGGGCGCGTGCGTTTTTCTCAGATAATTTCGATTACGATTCAGAAGCTCGCGCCAAGTTCTGGAAGGATCCCAAGGTTCCCGATCTGTTGGCCAAACTTGCCGGCACTCTCGACGCGCTCCCAAGTTGGGATCACGACTCCTGCGACCATGCTCTTCGCGCACTCGCCGAATCCGCTGGCGTGAAAGCAGGCTTGCTCATCAATGCCACACGCGTTGCAATTGTGGGCCGCGCCGTCGCGCCGCCGCTCTTCGACACCATGGTTGTTCTTGGCAAGTCCCGCGTGATCGCCCGCTTGCGCCGCGCCGTTCCACTCGCCACTGCATAGTCTCGGCCGCACAGACGCGGCTTCTAATGCCAGCGCCGCGCACGTCGCAGGGTCTTATCGAGTCGAGCTGTGGCTGAAAATCTCTGGGGAAATTTGCTGCGTTTTTGTTCCGACTGAGGCAATGTCGATCGTAGTTGTCAACGGAATCCTCACGGGCGGCAGGCATACGGAGTCGTTGCATGCCTGATATTGCAACGTGAATGGCAGTTTCACTTTTCCGAGCGGCGCGTTTGCCGCAGCGGAAATTTTCGTTCGAATCGTGAACTGGTTTGTGTACACCAGCAGAGGCTTGTCCGCAAAAGACAGTTTCTTCTCAATTCCTGCGGGGTAAATCGTTTCACCTTCCCGGAATCCCATGGGCAGCTTCGCCGTCAGAACTGTCGGTATCAGGTACTCCTCCGATGGTTTGTGCGCATTCATGTGAAATCCAGGCATGATGCCCACCACTACGGCCACTTCAAACGTGCTGCTGCGCGGCACAGGGGCCACAGAAACGTAAATCTTCGGGCTTGCGACTTCCGACGCCGCGGGAACCCCTTGCGCACCCGTGAATTGGGCGCAGATCAAAGCCGCTCCGCAAGCAAGCAGCGCCAGCGCAACACTTCTTCCCGTTTGCATACCCCGCGTTCTTCGCATCTTCATACGCTCACCGGAGTGCCAAGCTGTTCGCTCAAAATGCGCCCCATCACTTGGTCCAGAGTTTCGCCCGTTTTGTCCAGCACGAACGCGTTCGCACCATCCGACCACGCCAGTTTGAAGCTCGTCGTAAGCGCCGAAATCCAGATTTGCCTCACCGGAGAATTCGGGCTGATCACAAATCGCGTCTCATCTTCATCTTCAAACTGAATTTCCAGCTTCCCGCTTCCGCCCTCAACTTCAAAATCATGTTCATCGCCAAGACTGGTCAATTTCTTCTGAAGGCGCTCAAAAGCCTCGGTGTACCTCTTCTCGAATTCCCTCTCGTCCATCATCTCGTTGGGATTCTCCGCGCCCGCAAAAATCTACGATTGACCGCCGTCCACAGGAAATTTCGTCTCCTGCACGAATGGAGCGACCACCTTCTTTCCCCCGTCGTCCATGGCTACTCCCAAAATCGTAAATCCCTGGCTCGCGTACTTATTTTGAAACTCAATCAGCCACGGAATTTCCTCGCGGCACGGCTCGCACCACGTAGCCCAGAAGTTCACGAGCACTACTTTGCCTTTTAGACTGGCCAATGCCAGGTCCCCGCCCTGCAGCTCCGGAAACGTCACGTCCGGCTCGGCGGGCTTTTCGGCATTCGGAGCGTTCGCCAGTTGCGTTTCGATGTCGCTTCGCAATTGGTTTTTCTCGACCTCGCCGATGTAACGCTTCACCACTTTTCCATCCCGCGAAATCAGTACGCTCGTTGGCAATCCGATCAGGCCGCCGAATTTCTCCGCCAGATCCTGATTTCCCAGCATGATGGGATAATTCATCGTGTTTCCCGGGGTATGGGGCAAGGTCTTTTCCTTGCATCCGGGCAAGGCCATTCCCAGGGCAACCGCTATTCCAATAACAGCCCATTGGGGAATCTTCATTTTCACTTGCAGGCTCCGTGTTACCGCGAAAAACGGTTCAGAAATCCCAGTTTACCTGAAAGCCATGTCAGCTGGTTCATGAAAATCAGCGCTCCCACGCCCAGCAACAGAACGCCGCTGAAGACTTCTACCAGATGAATGTGCCTGCGAAAACGCTGGTAAAACTTCAGAAACTGCCCAATGCCAATTGCCGTCAGCAGGAAGGGAATCGCCAATCCTGCTGAATATGCCGTGAGCAAGAGCACGCCTTTCATCACCGTCCCTTGCGTTGCTGCGAGCAGCAGCACCGCCGACAGGATCGGCCCGATGCACGGCGTCCAGCCAAATGCGAACGCGAAGCCCATCAGAAATCCGCTCACTACTCCCGGCCGTCCCCCCATATTTCGAAAATGCACGTCGCGATTCAGCCACCGCGTAAGCCCCGGCCCCAGCAGAAAAATCAACGACAGAGCGAACAGGTGGACAGGCCGAAAATCTCCAATTCCATCCGGAGCCGCGAACATCATGGCAATCGCGGCAGCCACTAGCAATCCGCCAATCACGAATCCAACTCGCAGCGAAACTTTCACCAGCCAGCCAAGCAGGTGCAGCCCAAAAACGACAATCAACGCTCCCGCCAGCGGCGCCAGCACGCTTCGGTGGCTTTGCAAGAATGTTCCCACCGCGCTCGCCGATGCGCCGAAGCAAATAAATACAATCGAAAACCCGATCACGAATGCCAGCGCTGATCTCAGCAGTTCTCCGCGCGGGCCCTGCCCTTGTTTCAATTGGTCGACGCCAACGCCCGAAAGCATCGACACGTATCCCGGCACCAACGGCAACACGCACGGTGACAGGAACGAAATGATGCCTGCGCCCAGCGCCTCCAGTGCGTTCGCGTTTACGCCTGTGGTCATTCCTATTTCACCTACGCTTCCCGTCCCGCCATTGGATGTAAACCCATTTCCGGCGGTTCATTCCGGATGCCGCAAATGCCACTGAATTTCCGGTGTGGCCAGTTTGAATTTTCTTGCAAACGGGGCCCCCAGGTCCCCGGATAGGGGAGCCTGGGGGATCGTGACACAAGGAGTCAAAATTCAAACTGACCCACTGCCAGCTCCCTGTTCATCTTCCTAGCGGTTCATTCTGGATGCCGCAAATGCCATTCTGTCGCTTGTTCGTACGCGTATGCGATCCTGAGCAATTTCGCCTCGTCCCATTCTGGTCCATGCAAAGCCATTCCGATTGGCAGCCCATCTCGCGTAAAGCCGCACGGAACCGAAATCACAGGAAAGCCCGTGAAATTTGCAGGACGATTCATTCGCACCAGCGCTCCGCGCACAGATTCTGTCTTGCTGCCGATATGCACTGTCTGCTCTCCCAAATGCGGCGCCGCAATCGGCGTCGTCGGCGCGATAATCCCATCCACTTGCCCAAACGCTGCGCGGAAATCTTCGCGCACGCGTTCCCGCACCTCTTGCGCCTTCAAATAATCAACCGCCCGAACCGCCCCGCCCATCTCCAGCCGTTTGCGAACATCTTCGCCGTAATCCTCTGCGCGCGCCGGAAAATAACCTTGGCTCTCGTGATACTCGCGGGCCTCCGCCAGCGCGATCTGCGTGCTTGGTTCCGTTGCATCCTCCACGTGCGGCAGCGAGACCTCAATGAGTCGTGCGCCCATTTTCTCGAATTGCCCGGCCGCTCTTTCAATGGAGTGCTTCACTTCTTCATCAACACTCGCAAAAAAATAATCGCGCGGCCAGCCCAGCCGCAGCTTGGCGCAAGCTTTCTTTGTCTTGGCGCGTCTTCGCAATGCGCGCTGAAAGTGTCCCTCCGGCTCGTCTGTTTGTTTGATGAAATCGAGCAGCATCGCAACGTCTGCAACGTTTCTCGCCAGCGGTCCCGCATGATCGAGTGTCGCCGCCAGCGGCACAATTCCGCCGCAACTCACTCTCCCGAATGTCGGTTTCAGTCCCGCGATTCCGCAAAACGCCGAGGGAATGCGAATCGAGCCGCCCGTATCCGTTCCCACGGAGCCAAATCCTATTCCCGCCGCCAGTGATGCTGCCGCACCGCCGCTCGATCCGCCCGGAATCCGTGAAGTGTCCCACGGATTTCTCGTTGCTCCATAGTGCGGATTCTCTGTCGTGATTCCGTACGCGAACTCGTGCAGATTCGTTTTGCCAATCAGCACCGCGCCGGCCTTCCATAAACGATTCGCTGCATCCGCATCCGCCGGAGGAATGAATTCCCTCAGTATTTTTGAACCGGCCGTAGTCCGCACCCCGCGTGTCCAAATGTTGTCTTTGAGCGAAATCGGAATTCCGTGCAGCGCTCCGCGATATCTTCCCTTCCTAATCTCGCGTTCGGCTATTTGGGCGTCGCGCAACGCCCGTTCAGCCGTCACCGTGATAAACGCATTCAGCTGTGGATTCAATTCCTCGATTCGCGCAAGAGCGTCTTGCGCCAGTTCCACGGGAGAAAGCTTCCGTTGCCGCAATCGCGCCGCGGCTTCCGCAATCGTCCAAAATGCCGGTTCGTCCCTCATTCATCCTCACCTCAGAAAATAGGCTGCTGTTTGCGCACGTTTCCAAATGAGCCGATATTCGCGATGCGAAACACAAATCCCCATTCATTTTCGTCGCGCACACTGCCCAGCGATAGCCGCTGGTATTCAAATCCAAAGCCACAGCACGACCCGTTGTAGGACACTTGCGCCACTTGGTTCTCAAACACCTGTTGGCTGATGTCGTAGCTGAAGCCGAAATCAGTATTCCATCCCCTCCGCGTCATGTCTCCGTAACCGACCTGCACCCGCACTTGGTTCGAATACGGCTCGAACGTCGGCGGGATCGTCGGCGAAAGCGGCGGGATATTGATCGTCGAGAAATGCGCCAGCGTGAGAAACGACTCCTTATAAGGCTTGATCTTCAGCAGAGTGCCGATCGCTGTCATCTGCCCTCGTTTCGGGTCAAAGTCGACTCGCACTTCCGTGTCGAACCGCTCTGCGGGCTCGAAACGCAGATCGCTGATGATTGGCGAAAATCGGTGCAGGCTATCCTCAAATGCAAATGGCGTTATCGAATCGAGTGCCTGAAACACATTGCGCTGCCCCGGAACCAGTGCTCCCCCGAACGTTGGGTCGAAATAATATTTTTGCTGCAAGTCCCAGCTGATCAATTCCTCCGAATCGTCATTGTTCGTGCGCCGGAACAACCGCTGCATAATTCCATATTGCACGTCGTTTGTGTCCGTCAGCGTATCATCTTCATCAAAAAGCGGAGTCTTTGCGAAATCATTCACGCCGTCCACGTATTCATACGCAACTTCCGGCTCGATCGTGTGTCGCCACTGCGTGTCGCCATCGCTCCAGGTGCGCTCCAAACTCGGCGGCCTCACGTCTAGAGAAAACTCCTCTGTTGTGCGCACAAACGGCTCATCCACAAAATCGCTGTTTTCTAGTTGGCCTCCATATCGCGTTGAGCGCAACGTGAACGTGGGCGTCACGCTGAACCATGGCCACCAGTGCAGTGGGGCTGTCACACTGGGCGCGAATTCCATTCGCGACACGAACGACGGTGTGCTGAAGCCCGGAGGAACATTCGTCTCGCGATGCACGGCATCCGCAAACGCATCGAAACTGAAATAAATCGGCAAGTTTTGCCAGGGGGCGCGATCCAATGAGCCGACGCGAATCTCTGGCGCGGTACGAATGTCAATATCCGTATCCGGCGAAGCGCTCAGGAAGTTTTTGTAGCTCAGCGCCGCAAGACTCACCGTCAGGCCATCAGTGTTTTTCGTCAGGAACGTTGTCGTTCGCACTTCGGAGTTCACCGCCTGTGCGAACGTTTCCGAAAACGCCAGTCGGAACGTAAGCGACGATAGTTGGTCCACGTCCGCTACGGCCCGCCAGCCGTCGGGCAGCATGGCGTCAAAAAAAAGCCGGTCCTCATGACCTCCTTGTTTCATTAATATCCCGCCCGGCTCCGGAAGTCCTCTGTCGATAACTCCGAAATAGCTCGCTGTCAGCGTCGCATTTTCCCATGGCTTCATGCGAAGCTCGCCGTTTTGGCTGGACCCGCGCAAGCTCAAATATTGTGCTCCTACCGTCGCGTCCATCCAATCCGTGGGCGCCCAATAGAACGAATCCCCCAAAACGTATCCTCTGGTTGTCGAGTGCGTGGCGCTGGGAATCAGGAAGCCTGTCTGCCGCAGCTTTTCTCCCGCGGGCACGGAAGCGCGCGGCAGGTAAATCACCGGAATATAAAACAAATGGAATGTCGCATTGTACAGTGTCACCGATTTTTGCAAATGAATCACGGCGCGTGGCGCGTAGAACTTCCATTTCGGCCGGTCCGGTTTGCACACCGTCAGCCACGCATGCTTCACAATGAAAGTCTCCGCGTCAGTCCGCTCCACCTCCGCTGCCGCAAACGTTAATGGATTCGGGCTGACCAGCACGTTGGGATTCGCAAAGTGCTCCGCCTTTACTGTGCCGCGCACATTTTTGAACGTCCCCGTCTGCTCCTCCAGGTTATAAGTCCCGCTCTCAGCGTCGAGGTGCTCGTTTGCATGATCGAATTGTACGTGTCCTCGCGCGATCGCGACTTTGGTCTGCTCGTTGTATTCCATGTGGTCGGCCCGGAGCTTGACGTCCTGATACGAAATCTCTACGTGTCCCTCCGCCGTAAAAACATTCCCGGATTTTCTTTGCGTGTCTGCGCGGAGCGTCATCTCGCCCTTGCGCGTAGCCACGCGCGTAAGAGTCTGATCTTGTTGCGGTCCGCGCGCTTTGGCGCCTGTAAGCAGTGTAAGAAACAGCGCCAGCAGCAGGCCGCTGCGGCGCATTCCAGAGAACCGTCGCGAAGAGTTGGATTCCATCCGAAACGGCATCATTTTGAAAACAGCCACAAAGCCTAACATGCGGAGGAAAACCCGCAAAGAATTAGCGCCAAATTCACCGCCATCCGTTGCCTGTTTGGCGAACATCCATTAAATTCCTGGCTCCAACCTATACAAAATTTGATAAGCTCCCGCAGTCCGCGAATTACGGTCCGCAGCGCAAAACGAACCGGTGATTCAGGTCTGCTCGCAATGTGGTGCGGTTAGCAATCAGGACCTGGAAGTCTGCCCATTTTGCGAGGTTTCTTTCCCCCAAACTCCTTCCTCTCGTCAGACTGACGCTCCCGAAGAGCCGGAATGGCGCCGCGAGGTCGCTCGCCGCCTGGAAGTTTACCGTTCACGCCGTCACGAAAACTCCCACCCTCAACCCGAGCCCGTCTTGCCGTTCGCGACAGAGCATTCTCCAGCAGTCATCACTACGGCCGTTGCCCCCCGCACCATTGCTCGTCTCAGACCCACTCAGCACGTTGAAATTCACGTTTCTCAGCCGCAGCTTGATTTTTCCGTGGTCGAGGCTCACCGCGTCCATCCCGCCGCAGCTTCTTGTCCGCTGGCGGAGCCGAAGGCCCGCCGCGTCGCCGGCCTGATCGATGCGGTCGTGCTCGCGGGCGTATTGGGCGGCTTTCTCTTGATGTTCCGTTCCCTGGGTGGACAGCTCGAATTCCTCAAAATCAATTTCGCGATCTATGGTGCCATTTTTTTTCTGATTTATTTTCTCTACTTTGGCCTGTTCACGCTCTTCTCCGGCGCAACACTTGGGATGCAACTCAATGGCCTTTCGGTGGTTGCTATGGACGGCGGCTTTCCTGAGACGCGCCAATTGGCGTGGCGCAGCTTCGGATATTTCCTCTCCGGTGCAACCCTATTCCTCGGCTTCCTTTGGGCGCTCTGGGACGAAGATCACCTCACCTGGCAAGATCGCATTTCCCACACCTACGTCACCTCCGCCGCTCCCAACGAACATTCAGAGCCATAAGCAGCCCCTCGTTTCTCGAGGAGCGCATTCTTAAAAAAACCGGCATCCTTGGCCCCAGCATCCCCAGACTAAGTACCGTGCATCGAAAAGCTTGGGTATAGAAGATCACGCCCGGCCGCGGCCGCAACTAATGGTATAATCGCCCGAGCGGCGGCGGTGCTTGGGCAAATCGCGCAGGGACATACAATGAATTCCTTCTGGAAAAAAGCGGTTGTCGTTGTCTCAATTTTGATTTTCGCCTACGTAGCCGTGGGCTACGTCAAAGGCAAAAACACCGATACCTCGTACGCCTCGCTGACCGTCTATACTGAGGTTCTCCAGTACATTCAGGACTATTACGTCGATAATCCCGACATCCACAAAGTCACCTCCGGTGCTTTGCATGGACTGCTCGACTCGCTTGACCCGCAATCTTCTTATCTGAGTCCCGCGGAATATGCGGACTATGAAAAGAAAATCGAAGATAAGACGCGCGGCCAGGTCGGCGCCTCAATTTCCAAGCGCTTCGGCTATGTGGTTGTCGTCTCCGTCCTTCCCGATAGTCCCGCGCAAAAAGCAGGCTTGATTGACGGTGACTTGCTCGAATCCATCGCCGGTATCTCCACCACGGAAATGTCCATCAACCAGGCGCAGGTGCTGCTCACGGGCGATGTCGGCCAGACCGTCCAAGCCGAAGTCATTCGCCGCAATCAGCAAGAGCCCTTTGACGTCACCATGACCTACGCCAAGCTCCAGCCGCCGCGCCTTCTCCAGGAGCAAATGCAAAATGGCATCGCCTATTTGCGCATCGCAGCTTTCGAGCCGGACACGGCCCGCCAGGTGCGCGACAAGCTCCGCGATTTTCAGCGCCAGGGCGCAAAGAAGTTGATCCTCGATTTGCGCGACTCGGCTACCGGCGTCGAAAGTGAAGGCATCCAAACCGCCCAGCTATTTCTTTCTTCCGGCACAATTACCACCCTCAAAGGCCAGACTGTCAGCAATCAGACGTTCTCCGCTGATCCCTCAAAGGTTGTTTGGAAAATGCCCATGACCGTCCTCATCTCCAACGGCACTGCCGGTCCGGCGGAAATCCTTGCCGCTGCCATCGGAGACAATCATCGCGGCGACACCGTCGGCGAAACCACCTTCGGCACTGCCTCGGAGCAGAAAGTCATTCCCCTCGCCGACGGAGGCGCGCTGATTCTCACTGTCGCCAACTACTTCACGCCCGATGGCAAATCGATTCCCAAGGAAGGCGTTACGCCTACCGTCGAAGTCAACCCGCAAGCCATCAGCGACGTCGCGCAGTTGAATCAAGACCAGCTTGCGCCGCCGGCTCCGGGTCAGCTTCCCTCGGCTGACGATCCTGTCGTGAAACGCGCCGTTGAAATCTTGCAAGGCGCGTCTGGCCAGAAGGCTGCCTGAATCGCACGTGGTCTCAGGCCCGCCTAAGGAAACAATCCGCTGGATCTGTTTCCCTCGCTGCGTGACTCTCATCCTTCTTTGCGTTGCTCTCACCACACTCTTTGGTTGCGGGACAAAGTCGCCTAGCCCAGCCCAAATAAATTCCATCGCGCAGGACCTTGCTGCCGCCGCTCAATCCGCCGCCGGAGGTCATGCTGAAATTTCGATTCGTCCCGAGATGGGCCGCTTTGGAAACCGTAAGCCGTCGCTGGTTGCCGACGACATCTTCATCGCGCTGCCAGACGCGAAGAACCTTTCTGCTGTAGAGCAGGTTATTGAACAAGCTGCCGCCCGTCACCATCTGAAGCGTACTTCCGCTCCTGCGGGGCGCAACATCATTCGATTTGATTACTCATTGAACGGCAGGCGCACTCATTCCATTGAAATTGCTGTCGCCTCGGCGGAACAGAACTCAGGTCGCCCGCGTCTTGCTATCATCATCGACGACATCGGCAGTGATAAATCTGCGGCGGAAACGCTTCTCAGGTTGCCTTATCCGCTTACTCTCTCGGTTCTTCCTGCCCAGGTGCATTCAACTGAAATTGCCGACGAGGCTTACCGTTGCGGCGATCAGGTAATGCTCCACCTTCCCATGGAATTCGAAGGAAACAAGGCGAAAGCCGAGCCGGTTGAATTACGCGTTGGAATGTCTCCGGCCCAAGTCCAAAGTTTGTTGCAGGAAATGCTCAGCGAAGTTCCTCACGTCGTCGGCGTCAATAATCATGAGGGCTCGCTCGCCACGGCTCAGCCTCAACTCATGGCCGCGCTGATGTCCGACCTGCGCCAGCGAGGTCTTTTCTTCATTGATAGCCGCACCACCGCCAATACGGTAGCTTTCTCAACTGCCGAAAAAGCCGGAGTTCCCGCCGCTTCGCGCAAGGTTTTTCTCGACGATGTCGAAACTCGCGCCGCCATTCTTCATCAACTCGATCTCGCCGCTCTCGATGCCGCGCAACACGGTTCCGCGATTGCCATCGGCCATCCTCATCCGGCGACCATCGCCGCCCTCAAGGAAGATTTGCCGCGCCTCAACTCTCGCGTGCAGCTCGTTTTCGCTTCCTCTCTCGTCCATTAGACAAAACTCCAACGCCGTTCCGAGCACAACCACGGTCACGGCGCGATGCATTCCGTCCTTGCCTCCCGGCAAGCTGCTGCGTTACATTCTCCGCTTCGCGCATCCGCCGTCGCGAATGCGCGTGGTTTATCAGCTCAAACTCGCGGCCACAATGCCAATGCCCCGAAGGGAAAATCCGCAGCCATGGTAAAGCGTACGTTTTTTTTCCTTTTTATCGCAATATTCGCTTGCATCGCCCCGCGCGGCCTTGCGCAGACTAGCTCCGCCGGAACGAGCGGCTCAACTTCCCAGGACGTGCGCGACTTCGTCGAGACTCCCGCCATTCCCGGACACGAATCGGCTCTCGCTGCAAAAATCCGCGAACGCCTGAGATCTTCATTGAATGTAAAGTCCGACAATCTCGGCGACCTCATCGTCACAATCGGCAGCGGCGGCCCGCTGCGCCTCATCGTTGCGCCCATGGACGAGCCCGGCTACGTCATCAGCAACATCACCTCTGACGGTTATCTTCAGGTGCAGCGGCTGCCGCAATTTGGCGTGCTTCCGCTTTTCAACGAGCTCTATTCCGCAGAGCCGGTGCAGATTCAAACTGCATCAGGCAAATGGATTCCCGGCGTCGTCGCCGGCCTTTCCGTGCACTTGCAGCCTGGCCGCCTGAACCCTCCCGATCCCGACTATATTGAAAATATGTTCGTCGACATCGGCGCAAATTCCGCCGCCGAAGCCAAGCGCCTCGGCGCCGATCTGCTCAGCCCCATGGTCATCGACCGAACTCTGTATGACCTCGGTCCGAATTTTGAAACCGGCACCGCCATCGGCGACCGTTTCGGCGACGTTGCCCTCGTCGAACTTCTGCGCCGCATCGACCCCTCGAAAATTACCGGCACGCTCGTCGTTGCTTTTGTCGCGCAGCAATGGGCCGGCGCTCGCGGCCTCGAGCGCGTTCTCGACGAATTCTCGAACAACGCTCATGTCGACGAACTCGTTTACGTCGGCCGCCTCACGCCGAGTCCGCCTAGTTTCACTGAGCCAACTTTGCACCGCGGCCCGCGCCAGCCGCTCGGCAGTGGCGTCCTCGTGGGCGACTCAAATCTCAGCAGCGATTTCACAGATTTCGCCGCAGAATTGAAGAGCCTGGCCGATGCGCATCAAATTCCCATCGTCAAAGATTATTCCGCGCCGCTGATGCCCCAGAGCTATCTCGCAAATCCGCAAACGCCAGAAAAAACCGTTCACCTCGGCATCGCCACGGCGTGGCCAGACACGCCCGCCGAAATGATCAGCACACGCGACCTTGCGAATCTTACAGATTTGCTCGAAGCCTACGCCCAAGGCACTGTCACACAATCTGCACAGAGCGCTACGGGCAATGAATCATCCAAAGCTGGTGCCACATTCAGCACACCGCCCACGAACGAACAGCTCATTTCGCGTCTCGTCGAGACCTACGGCGTCAGCGACCATGAAGGGCCTGTTCGCGAAATGGTAAAAAGCCTTCTGCCCAAATGGGCGCATCCCGAAACCGACGACGCCGGCAATTTGATTCTTCACATCGGTACAGCGTCGCAGTCTGCTCACGTCCCCAGCATTCTTTTCGTCGCTCACATGGACGAAATCGGCTACGAAGTCGAAAAAATCATGCCCGACGGCAAGCTCGCCGTGGAAACAAAGGGCGGCGGCGATCTCGATTATTATCTCGGCCACGCCGCGCTGGTCCACACCGCCAGCGGCAAAGATGTTCCCGGCATCATGGAGCTTCCCGAAGGCTGGGACGAGCCGGGATTCAAATGGCCCCGTGGCCGCGCCCTCATGTATCGCGTCGACATCGGCGCGCGCTCGCCCGACGAAGTCGCGCAAATGGGCGTTGCCGTCAACGACTACGTCACCATTCCCAAACAGTTTCGCCATCTCGCCAATGACCGCGCGAATGCACGCAGCTTCGACGATCGTGTCGGCGACGCTTCGCTGATTTCCGCCGCTTGGGCTCTCGGCCCGAATCTCAAAGACCGCGACGTTACTTTCATCTGGTCCACCGGCGAGGAACTTGGCCTCGTCGGCGCCGGAAAAGTTGCGGCGCGCTTGGCTGCTGAAGGTAAAGAGCCGCAGTACGTCTTCGCCATCGACACGTTCGTCAGCTCCGATTCTCCCCTCGAATCACCGCGTTTCGGCGACGCTAAAATCGGCGACGGCTTCGTCGTGCGCGCCGTCGACAATTCCAATATCGTTCCGCGCAAGCTCGTCGAAAAAGTCGTCGCCATCGCCCGCGCAAACAAAATCCCTGTGCAGTACGGAATCACCGGCGGCGGCAACGACGGCTCCGCGTTCCTGCGCTACGGCTCGATTGATGTCGCCCTTGGCTGGCCCCTGCGCTACTCGCATTCTCCCGGCGAAGTCATCGATTTGCGCGATCTGGACGGTCTGTCGCACATCGTCGCCGCCCTCTCGCGCAGCTGGTAGATCTAAGGAGGAATGATGCCAACTTCCGTGACCGCCGTTTTGATCCTGGTCCTTTTCGTCATGCCAGGGTTTCTGACTAGTCGCGTCGTCGGCCTCGCCTACCTCCGAAAGGAATTGACTGAAGGGTACCTTGCCCTCGAAGCCATAGCGCTGAGTTGCCTGAATTATGGGTTGACGTCATGGTTGATCGTGACGTTCTGGTTGAAGCACTGGTACACGAATCCCCTGTATTTCGCAGAAGTGGCATTCCTGGTTCTGTTTATTGTTCCTGTTGCCATTGGAGTCGTGACGATATGGATTTCAGACAGTGCCTTCCTGCAACAGATTCGTTCACGTTTCGGTTTGACAAATCCTGTGCCCACAGGTTGGGACCACTTTTTCCGACATAGTGGATCTTGCTGGGTTGTAGCGACATTAAAGAGTGGAGAATTGATTGCTGGCTTGTACGGACCTAATTCAGCTGCGTCATCGTATCCCGCGGACGAAGACATATATATCGAAAAGCTTTGCAGACTGTCGCCCTCTGGCGAGATGGAAGAGTTAATTTCCACCAGTAAAGGTGCTATAATTAACATGGAAAACGTACAGGTCATTGAGTTTTACGATTTGGCGTCAGGAGTCGCGCATGTCTGAAAAAAACTCTTCTCGGTCGATGGCGCAGGACACCTACCAACCGGGCGCCGTTGAAAAGGTGTACCGACCGGCAGGGAAGCTTCCCTCGAATTTGCAACCTCCTCATGTAGGTACGGCTGCAGTTAAGCCCTCA
>JASHRN010000006.1 GCA_030037335.1 Candidatus Acidiferrales bacterium
GCCTCAGCTGCGACGGGCTCTGCCGCTGCCCACCCCTCCGGCTCTTCTACCGTTGTTGCCGTCGCCCGCGAACACAAATTCGGCCTCGCGGCCTTCATCGTCATCGCGCTCATCCTCATCGGCGCCGCATCCTACGGCGTCTACGCCTTCCTCCATCGCGCGCCCGCTCTCACTTCCAAAGACACCATCGTCCTCGCCGATTTAACCAACACCACCGGCGATTCCGTCTTCGACGGCACGCTCCGCCAGGGCCTCGCGGTGCAACTCGACCAATCGCCCTTCTTGAATCTCCTCTCTGAAGACCGCATCCAGCAAACCCTCAAAATGATGAGCCAGCCCGCGGACGCGCGCCTCACTCCCGACACCGCGCGCGACATCTGCGTGCGCACCTCCAGCGCCGCCGTTCTCGACGGCTCCATCGCGCAAATCGGCAGCCAGTATCTCCTCACGCTCAAGGCAGTCGGTTGCACCAATGGCCAGCTTCTCGCCAGCACGGAAGCCCAGGCCAGCGACAAAAATGACGTTCTCGCTGCCTTGGGCAAAATCTCGTCCGCGATTCGCAAACGACTCGGCGAATCCCTCAGCACCATCCAGAAGTACGACACCCCCCTCGCCGAAGCCACCACTTCCTCGCTCGAAGCCCTGCAAGCTTTTAGCCGCGGTCTAGCGGCGCACGATGCAGGGGATTACCGCGGTGCAGTGCCGTACTACCAGCAAGCGATTGTCTTGGATCCAAACTTCGCCATGGCCTACGTCGGCCTCGCAACCGTATATGACGACCTCGGCAAGTCCAGCGTCGCTGCGCAAAACGAGGCTAAAGCTTATGCGCTACGCGACCGTGTCACCGAAAAAGAAAAGCTCTATATCGACTCCGATTACGATGAGTTGGTCCTCGGCGACCTCGAGAAAACGCGTCAGGTTCTTGAGCTCTGGTTGTCAGAGTATCCCCAGGACGACACAGTCCTTAGAGAACTGGGCGTCAACTACGCACATTTGGGCCAGTTGCAAAAATATTTAGCAGAATCGCAAGCAGCCCTCCGAATCAACCCAAGCGGTAACAACTACGACGATGTCGCAGCGGCTTTTATATTTTTGAATCGTCTCGAGGAAGCCCAGGCCGTCATCCAAGAAGCGCAGGCAAAAAATCGCGATTCCATCCCCCTGCACTCCATGTTGTATGACATTGCTTTCCTGCAGAATGATCCGGCAGGCATGGCCCGGCAACTCGCTTGGTTCAAGGACAGTCGGGATTCCAGTCTTTCTTTCGTAAGTGAAGCGAACACGACGGCTTATTCAGGCCAGGAACGCAAAGCTCTCGATCTGATGCAGCAAGCGATAAGCGCCGCAACCCAGGCAAATGACGGCAATGAAGTTATAGCCAACTATAACGCGGATGTCGCGCTACAGGAAGCTCTCGTTGGCAATGTAGCCGTGGCGCGTCAGTACGCGTCAACCGCGCTCCAGCTTTCGACTGGCCGCGACGTTCAGTTCGCGGCTGCTTTCGCTCTCGTTGGTGATGCTGCAAAATCTCAGGCTCTCGCCGACGATCTCGCCAAACGCTTTCCGCAAGATACCTGGGTGCAGTTTATTGAAGTCCCTTGCATCCGCGCGCAACTGGCCTTGCTCCACGGCGATGCCTCGCAAGCCATTGCGCTTCTCCAACCTGCCCTCCCTTATGACTTGAGCGCCTTTGGGCCGGTGCTTTATTCCCCGTACGTCAGGGGTGAAGCGTATCTGGCCGCGAAGCAGGGAAGTGCTGCTGCCGCGGAATTTCAGAAAATCCTGGACCACAGTGGCATCGTCGGAGATGAGATTATTGGCGCACTCGCGCGTCTCGGCCTCGCCCGCGCTTACGCTGTGGAGGCGGGTTTATCCCGCCACGCCAAAAATGGCGGCGCAAATCCGTCAGTGCAATCCCATGCGCTCGCCAACGCCCGCAAAGCCTATCAGGACTTTCTCGCCCTCTGGCAGCACGCCGACCCTGACATCCCCATCTATAAGCAAGCCCAATCCGAATACGCCAAACTCCCCGCCAACTAACTTCGCACACCTGACCTTTGCGGGGGCCGACGTGTTTCGTCGGCCCGCCGCTTCGTTGGTCGTAGGGGCGCTACTTGTTCATCCTGATGCTGGAAGGCCGCGCTCTCCCCATGCCTTTTATTGTTATTCTGAGGAGCATAGTTTGCGACGAAGAATCTCGCCAGCTTTTCGTGAGCTTGCCGAAATTCTTAATCACGAAATGAGAGAGCGCCGTCGCTAACGTACACCTTGAATAGCGAACGAGGTTTCTCGCAATGTACGCGGTCCCCGCAGGGATCGTTTGCCGAGCGCAATCGCAGCGGGAGAACTTCATCATGCCAAAACGCAAATCGACAGGAGTCGCTGAATACATCGCAAAATACCCGAAGGAGGCGCAACCGAAAATGGGCGCAGGTGAGGCCGCCATTCAGCAAGTCGCGTCCGGCGCCACCGAACGCACCGATTATTTCAATTGGCCGGGCTATTCCTATCCTGGGTACGACTATGATGGATTCTTTGTTTGGTTCAGCTTCAAAAAGCCCGTCGACGGTGGATTCGCTGGAATGCGGCTGCAAAGCTCCACGCTCATACACCGAGCGATGGGGCACCCGGAAAGGCAAAGGCCAGGGCGAGATCCCTGCCTGCGGCAGGCAGGCTTCGCTGCGCTCAGGATGACAACGTAGACACAGGCTTGCTTATTGCTGCCAGCCGCCGCCGAGGGCGTTATAGAGCTGAACGAGCGCCAGGCGCTCGTCGAGTTGGGCTTGCGCGAGATTCAACTCTGCCCCAAAGTAATTCGTTTCGCTGGTGAGCACTTGGAGATAGCTGGCGCCGCCATGCTGGTAGAGGACTTTCGAGAGGCGATCGGCTTCCTCGGCCGAAGAGGTCAGGAGCGTCTGTTGGTTCAAGTACTCCTGATCTTTTTGATACGCGACCAGGGCATCGGAAACCTGCTGAAATGCCTCGACGATGGCCTGCTTATATGTGAGCAGCATCTGCTGCTTTTGGGCCTCAGTCAAACGCAGGCCAGCACGCAGGCCACCAGCCTCAAAAACGGGCTGAGTGGCTGAAGCGGCGGCATTCCAAAGTCCGGATGACGCGTCGAGGAGCCGATTCAGCGCATAGCTCTCGAGTCCGACGGTTCCCGTCAGCGAGATATTCGGGAAAAACTCGGCTTTCGCTACGCCGATCTGAGCATTGGCCGCAACAAGGTTCTCTTCTGCTTCGCGAATGTCGGGCCGGCGCTCAAGAAGTTCGGACGGCAACCCCGGCGGTACGGAGGGTGGCGCGGCTTGCTGTGTTATCGACAATCCACGAGCGATAGGACCCGGGTTCTGGCCGAGGAGTGTGCTTAACAAGTCCTCCTGCTGCGCGACCTGCCGCTCGATCGTGGGAATCGTTTCCGAAGCGGTATAGACGAGTTGCTCCGACTCGCTGACGTCGAGCATGGATGCAGAGCCGTTCTTCGCAAGCACTGAGGTCAGCTTCAGCGCATCCTGGCGCGATGCCAGTGTCGCCTTTGAAATTTCGAGCGCTGAATCGAGCTCTCTCAGTTGAAAATAAGCCGTCGCGACGCTGGATACCACGGAACTGACGACCGCCTGGCGTCCCCATTCCGTGGCCAGCAGAGTCGCGCGCGCCGCTTCGGTCTGCCGCCGGTACTTCCCCCAGAAATCGAGATTCCAAATCGCCGAAAAATTGATTTCGCCGGCATTTGCTTCATAGGCTGGGAATGCGCTTGAAATTTTCGGATTCCGCTCGGTGAAAGCGTTTGCGCCCGCATTGACCATCGGGAATTGGTCCGCGCGAGTGATTCCAAGCTGGGCTTGCGCTTGCAGGATGCGCGACGCGGCAATCTGCACGTCGTAATTCTGTTGCAGCGCCGTGTGAATCAATTGCTGCAAGACGGGGTCTTGGAAGAGCTGCCACCACTTTTCATTTCCGAACGATTCCGTAGAAGGCAAGGAAGGAGAACCGGCACCGCGATAGGCGGTGGGAGCATTGATTGTCGGGCGCTTGTAATTCGGCCCTACGGTGCAGCCAGCGAGAATGAGCGCGATGAGCGGGACGCCAAACTTGCGCATGTCAATCGGCTTCCTGCGGCGCCGAGTCGTGCGGGCTGGCAGATTGCAACTGCTGATGGGGCTTGCTGCCGGAAACTCTCTCCACAAAATAAAAAATGCCGGGTATGAAGAAGATGGCAATGGCGCTGGCGGCCAACATGCCTCCAATGACGGTGGTTCCCATGATGCGGCGCGCCACCGAGCCCGCGCCCGATGCAAACCAAAGAGGAACGCATCCGAAAATAAACGCCAGCGAAGTCATGAGGATGGGACGCAGGCGAAGCCTTGCTCCTCCCAGCGCCGCGTCCATGAGGGGAGTGCCGCGCTCGTATTCGTCTTTCGCAAATTCCACAATCAGAATGGCGTTCTTGGCCGCAAGCCCGATGAGCATCACGAAGCCGATCTGGGAATAGACGTCGTTTTCGATGAGCACCAGATAAGCTGGATGAAACGCCTGCGCGATGAAGCGCCGCAAAAACAGCAGCGCAAATGCTCCAAACACAGCGACGGGGGTGCTCAGCAATACGCTGAATGGAAGCGACCAGCTTTCGTAGAGCGCCGCCAGGATCAAGAAAACGAACAGGATTGAGATTCCAAAAACCGAAGCGGCGGAGACGCCCTGTTCGGCCTGCTTCTGCTGAAACGACATGCCCATGTAGTTGTAGCCCATGTCATGCGGCATGGTCTGCGCAAACACCTGTTCGAGCGCGGCCATGGCCTGATCGGAGCTATAGCCCGGAGCTGCGTTGCCGTTAATCTGGGCAGATGTGTATTCGTTGTAGTGCATGACAAATTCGGGGCCGAACTGAGGCTCGAATTTCGTCACCGCCGACAGCGGAACCATCCCGCCACTCTGGTTGCGAACGTAAAACTGACCGGCGTCTTCGGCATTGGCTCGATACTGGCCTTGCGCCTCCACATAAACTTGCCACTGGCGACCGAAGCGGTTGAAATAATTGACGAAGAGCCCGCCCATGAACGTTTGCAGCGTGTCATATACATCCGAGATGGGAATGCCCAGCTTCATGACTTTGGCGCGGTCCACATCCACGAATTCCTGAGGCACGCTTGGGAGCAGTGACGAATTGATCCCCGCAATTTCCGGCCGTTTGCGAGCCGCCGCCATGAATTTGTCCACGTTATCTGCAAGGTACTGCATGTCATTTCCGCCGCGGTCTTCGAGAACGAACGTAAATCCGCCAGAAGTTCCTACGCCTGGGATTGCAGGTGGCGCAAAACTGAACGCCGTTCCTTCGGGAAGCCGGCCAAGCTCCTGGTTCAAACGCGCCTGAATTGCCTGTGCCTGCTGGGACTGCTGCTTTCGGTCCTGCCAGGGTTTTAGCGTGACGAAGAAGAATGCGTTGTAGCTTGTCTGGACGTAGCTCAGAAGACTGAAGCCGATGACGCTGGTCGTGTATTGGACGCCGGGAATTTTTGCCAGAACGCCCTCGACTTGCCGCGCGGCCTGGCTTGTTCGGTCAAGTGAGGCAGCGAGCGGAAGCTGCATGTTGACGTAGACGTATCCTTGGTCCTCATTTGGCAGGAAGCCCGAAGGCAATTTCCTTCCAATCAAGAGCGCCGCGACGCCAAAAAGTATCAGCGCCGCAACTGCGATCACACTCTTGCGGACCAATGCGGCGCTGGCTCGAATGTAACCGTCGGTGGTGCGCGCAAAAACACGGTTGAACCAATCGAAAAATTTCCTCAGTAGGCCTTTGCTCGGCTTTTTCGGCTTCAAAAGCAAGGCGGACAGCGCTGGGCTGAGGCTGAGCGCGTTGAAGGCAGAAATGATGACCGAGATGGCGATGGTCACCGCGAACTGCTGATATAAACGGCCGGTAATGCCCGGTATGAACGATGTTGGTATGAACACGGCGGAAAGAACGAGAGCGATGCCGACGACTGGCCCGGAAATCTCTTCCATGGCTTTGAGAGCTGCCGCTTTCGGTGCCATTCCTTCTTCAATGTGCCGCTCAACCGACTCCACCACGACAATCGCATCGTCCACAACCAGGCCAATCGCAAGCACCAATCCGAACATCGAGAGCGTATTGATTGAAAATCCGAACAGCGGAAAGAATGCGAATGTGCCGACCAAGGAAACCGGTACGGCCAGCAAAGGGATCAGCGTTGCGCGCCAGCCTTGCAAAAACAGATACACGACAATGATGACCAGTCCCAGCGCAATCAGAAGCGTTATCAGGATCTCGCGCATGCCTTCGCTGACCGCCCTGGTCTGATCCAGAGAAACGACGTAGGTCATGTCCGAAGGGAAATTGCCTTTTACCTGCGCCATGAGCGCCCGGACTTCTTTTGCCACTTGAACCGCGTTCGATCCCGGAAGCTGATAGATGGCGAGGATCGCACTCGGTTTCCCATTCAGGCGGCCCATCAGGGTGTAGCTCTGGACTCCGAGCTCGATACTGGCCACGTCCTTGACGCGCACGACTCCACCGTCTGGATTTTCGCGGACGATGATGTTGCCGAATTGTTCAGGCGTGGCCAGTCGGCCCTGGGCTCGCACGGAATACGTGAACTCCTGGCCCGACGGCGCCGGTTCGCCGCCGATCTGGCCTGCGGGATTCACGGTGTTCTGCGATTGAATGGCGTTGATGACGTCCGATACGGTTAGGCCCAGTTTCGCGAGCACATCCGGTTTCACCCAGATTCGCATGGCGTACTGGCCGGACCCGAAAACCTGAACGTTGGAAACACCCGGGAGACGAGTGATGGGATCGTCGAGATTGATGTAGCCGTAGTTCGCGAGGAACTGCGCGTCGTAAGTGCCCTTCGGCGAATAAAGCGCGACCAGCATGAGCGGCGCGGACGTGGACTTTTGCACCGTCACGCCATATTGCGCCACTTGCGAGGGGAGTTGCGGCGCTGCTTGCGTTTCGCGCATCTGGCTCAGGATGAGATCTGTGTTAGGGTCCGTGCCCACGCGAAAGTCGACGATCATGGTCGTCTGACCGTTCGCCGTGGCATTCACGGAGTACATGTAGTTCATGTTATCTACGCCGCTCATCTGCTCTTCGATGGGCGTAGCGACCGATTGCGCAAGCGTCTGCGCATCCGCACCGACGAAAGTGGCTTGAATTTTTGTTTCAGGAGGTACGATGTCTGGAAACTCTGCGACGGGCAGGCGAAGAATGGTGATTGCGCCGACGAGCACAGTCAAAATGGCGATGACCATCGCAACGATCGGCCGGTTGATGAAGTATTTGGACATGGCTTAATCGCTGCTCGATCCGGGCTGATCGCCCGGTCCAAGCTGATACGGAACGGGCGTCACAACGGCGCCATCCCGCACTTTTTGCGTGCCCTCGGCTACGACGCGTTCATTGGGAGCCAGGCCCTTCGTAATGACCCACATCGTTCCGACGCGCTCGCCCACTTCGACTTGGCGGATGCTGACTTTGTTATTGGGCCCCACTACCGCGACTTGATACGAGCCCTGCAATTCCGCCACGGCTCGTTGAGGTATGAGCAACGCGCCCTTGCGAATCTCGGTGACGGCGCGGACTCTGCCGTACGCTCCAGGGCGCAGTATATTTCCGGGATTCGGAAACGACGCCACGATGGTAATTGTGCCGGTCTGCTGATTGATTTGCCGGTCTGCGAAGAGGATTCTTCCCGCGTCAGGATACGTTTTGCCATTGCCAAGAATCAATTGCACGGGAGCTGGCAAGTGCGGGGAGAACAGATTGACGCCCTCGGGCGCATACTTTCCGGAGATTCGAAGGTAATCATCTCCGCTGATCGGGAAATAGGCCTTGATCGGGTTGACCTGCGAAACAGCAGTCAAGACGGTGGCGGGAGTAACCAGATTTCCGACTTGAACCTGGGCGATGCCCGCAATTCCGCTAATCAGCGAGCGCACCTTGGTGAAACCGAGATTCAGATTGGCCTGTTCTACAGCGGCCTGCCCTGCTTCCACGGCGGCTTTGCCTGCAAGCTGGGATTGCGTGTCATTTTCAAGCTGGCTCTGCGGAATCGCTTTTGCTTCTGCTTCAGGAATGTCGCGGTTGACGTTGAGCCTTGCGTTTCCAAGATTCGCTTGTGCCTGCGCGAGTTGCGCCTTCGCTTGATCCAGCACGGCTTGAAATGGGCGCGGGTCAATTTCGAACAGCACGTCTCCCTTATGTACGAATGACCCTTCGCGATAATCCTGCTTGATCAGGTAACCCGTGACCTGCGGCTGAATTTGCGCGTTTACGTAGCCGTCGAGGGTCGCGACCCATTCGCCGTAAATCTTCACATCTTTCTGAACAACCGGCGCAACCTGAACCTCCGGCGGCCGCGGCGGCGCGGGCGCAGCCTTTTTCCCGCATCCGGCGCACAGGAGGATAGAAAATGCGCTTAGGAGAAGAAGTTTCCGCGTTGGAAACGGTGTCTGCTTGAGATCGGACTTGCTGCTCACTTTGAGCCTGACCTTGAATAAGTTTTCAACGACTGCATCTTTCAGATGCTCAGACTTTCAGCTTCGGAACCAAGTATCCGGTCAATAAAGCCTTGAACTCCTCAATAATCGCCGGCCTTTTGTCCGGCTCGGCCTGCGCATACAGAGTCAACATTCCCCTGCTGACCTGCTGTACTACCGATGCGGTTCGAGCTGCCAAAGATCCCGACATTCGCGGACTATGTGCAACCAGCACCGCGGCGATCCGTCCGCGAATGAGCTCTCGCCGCGTTCTGGTCCGAGGCGTTGGGCGCAGATCCAACAACGCCAGCAAAACGGGATGATTTTTCGCGATTTCGATATGCAAGTTGACCAACCGGCAGGCAAGCGCGTTTGCGCTGAGCGCCGGCGCTTCGTGACTTAAAGCGATCCACGATTGCTCGATCTCTTCGATGTGATGGGCACGAATCGCTTCTGCGACCGATAATTTATTGGGGAAGAATTGATAGAGCGATCCAATCGATGAATGAGCGCGTTCGGCAATGGCGCTCATGGTCGCGCCATCGTATCCCGATTCGGTAATCACCGAAGCCGCTGCGCGCAGGAAACTGGCCACGCGACGCCGTCCGCGTACTTGCCGGGGTATCCGCCTCTGTGCGATGGTCAAATGTGAGGACACCCTCACATTGTATCAGATGAATCTCCCGATGATTCATTAAAGGTATGTGAATTCGGCTGTAGACGAGGAAGGGGCGGGAAATACTTCTACGGATATTACACAAGTAGGTTGGCAAGCTCCGTCCTGAGGTTTCCTCCGCAAACGATGACTGCCACTGTCTTGCTCTGGCACTCACGGACTTCTTTGAGGAAAGCTGCCAGGGCCACGCCCGCAGCTCCTTCTACGACCCAACCTTTGCGCTTGGCCCATCGCATGGCGTTCAAAATGTCGGACTCGGCGACCAGAATTTTGCGCCTCACAACTTTCTGAGAAAGCACAAACGTTATCGAGCCGGGCTCGACCCCTCCGGCTGTGCTTTCGGAAAGGGTCGGACTTTCGGGAAATTCGATGATCTTTCCGGCGTTGAGCGATTCGTAGAGAGTGCGTGAGTTTTCCGGCCAGCATCCAATCACTTCTGTTGCCGGCGAAAGCGCGTGGAGATAAGTTCCGATTCCGGAGATCAGTCCCCCGCCTCCGACGGCAACATAGACGGCGTCAAGGCGTGGCACTTGTTGAAGCAACTCACGCGCAATCGTGCCTTGTCCAGCCACCACCAAGCGATCGTTGTAAGGAGAAATGTAGGTCTTACCCGTTGTTTCAGCATAGGCGCGAGCGGCAAGCTCTGCATCGAGGGGATTGTGTCCGACGCGTCGCACTTGCGCGCCGCGCTCTTCGATCCATCGAGCCTTTTCCAGTGAAACTTCGGGGCAAAGAAAAACTTCTGCGGCAATTCCCCGATCCTTCGCAGCGGCAGCTACGGCGAGACCGTGATTTCCTGCGGACGAGGTGACAACTCCGCGAGCCGCTTCCTCTGCGTTCAGACTGAAGACGCGATTTGCAGCTCCCCGCAGTTTGAATGAACCGGTGCGCTGAAGATTTTCAAGCTTGAAGTAGAGCCGAGCCGAACCCAAACTCTCAGGCTCGTCGGCGACCAAAGCAACGGGAGTCTCAATGACGGTTCCCGCGATACGCTTTGCGGCTTTCTCGATCAGTGAGACCCAGTTGATCTCATCCGTATTGTCCGTTGTCGCGTTGCGCATTTGGACTTCAGGCTTGGCTCAATCTACGTGATTGAACTCGGGCATAGGTTCGAACAGCTCGCCGCTGTGCCACGCAGACGCACCCGGCCGCTCGTATACAACCTTGCCGCCGATAATCGTGTACAACACGCGCGTGCGCAGGATTTGTTCGGCGGGGATGGTCAGCAGATCGCCGGAAAACACGTCGATGTCCGCCAGTTTGCCGGGCGTGAGTGTGCCAAGGTCGTGATCCTCGAAGATCGCGTAGGCATTGTTCTCCGTGTAGGAACGCAACTCTTCGATTCGCGTCTTCGCCTGTTCAGGAAAGAAGTAACTGCCATTCCCTTCCCGGCGCGTGACGCCGCAATAGAAATTCGGAATCGGATTGGTGTCCTCTACCGGCGTGTCCGTGCCGTCGAGCACGATGGCGCCGCTTTCAATGAGTGAATGCCAGACATACGCGCTTTCGCGTGCGCGCTTTTCGCCGACGCGCTCGACGACAAACGGCGCATCAGAGCAAGCATGGATGGATTGCATGGAAGCGATCACGCCCAACTGAGCGAAGCGCGGAATATCAGCGGGACTCAGATGCTGCGCGTGTTCGATGCGCCAGCGCAGCGCGTGCGCCGCCGGATCCTCGGTAAAAATCTTTTGAAAAACGTCCAAGGTCTCACGATTCGCGCGGTCGCCGATGGCATGCACGGAAACCTGGAATCCGTCGCGCGCCGCGATTTCCGCCATCTGCGTGATGTCGCTCATGGCTGTCACGTTTTTGCCGGTGACATCCGGCGCGTCGCTATACGGTTCGAGGAACCACGCACTGCGCGTTCCAAGCGCACCATCGGAGAGGATTTCACCGATTCCGCGCACCGTAAAATGATCATTCGCATAACCAACGATGCGGTATTGCACAAGATGTTGGTTCAACTCTGATATCGGCTCACCATTAATATTGACGTAAAGTCGCAAAGGCAATCCTTTGCCGGCTTGCTCCTTTAGCCAGTCAATGATTTTGAAACTCTCGCCCATGTCCACGAGTGTTGTGATGCCCTTGCTGATTTCATTCTGAACTGCGAGCTTCAGCGCATCTTCCCTTTGCGCAGCAACTTCCTGCGGCGGCAGACTCGCGACATAACGGCTGTATGCGCGGAAAACCGCTCCGTCCGCCGTATCACGCAGCATCCCAATCGGACTCCCCTGCGCGTCGTGAACGATGCTTCCACCGGGTGGGTCAGGCGTTTTGCTGGTAATGCCCGCGAGCTTCAGCGCGACTGCGTTGGCATAAATTCCGTGTCCGCTGACGTGTTCGAGCACTACCGGATTGTTCGGCGATACCGCGTCGAGGCTCGTTGGCAACGGCAAGCCGTCAACATTCGGCTGCGGTACTTTGTTCCATTTGCTCTGCTGCCATCCGGTACCCATGATCCATTCTCCGGGCTTGGCTTTTGCCACGGCAGCTTTCACCATTTCGACGATTGCATCCCAATTCGGCGCCTTACCGACGTTCAGCTCCATCAGCGAGCGCCCCGTTCCCAAGAGATGTCCATGTCCCTCGATAAATCCAGGCGTAACGAACGCGCCGCGCAAGTCCATCACTTTGGTATTTGCTCCCACGTAGTGCGCAATCGCCTCATCGCTGCCCATCGCTTCAATTCGCCCGTCTCGAATGGCGAGGGCTTGCACCTGCGGTTGCAGCGGGTCGAGCGTCGCGATCACGCCGCCGCGCAAAACCAGATCCGCCGAAGGCAGGTTCGGCGGAAATCCTGCAATCGGCGTCGTGGCCGCGAACGCCGCGCAAAACAGCAGAACGCCCGCTGCGGCCATGACAAAAACTCTCAATCCCGTCCTTCGCTCCATTTTTTCGCAATGCTCCTTTTCGGATTGTCCACTCTCTTTTTTCACGCCAAGCTACGGCCAGCTGAATCCACGTGCGCCACGGGATTGTACACCGGCCTTGCAAATACCCCGCGGAGAAGCGACTCACGCGGACTCACGGATTTCAGTGGCCCTTCTGAAAGTTGGCCGTTTCTCGCCTTAGGCGGGCAAAGCGAGTAGAATGTGGCGCGCTTTGCGAGCTTGAGGAGGAACGACGATGCGCATTCGTGGATACGCTCTTGTGATTTGCATGCTGGTGGCGCTGCCGACGGCGGCGCAGGCGCCGAGTCTCAGTGATGTGTACGCGCAGATTCGCACCGAGGAAACCAACAATTCGAAGGTCATGTGGATTATCCATGAAATTGCTGACGTCTACGGGCCGCGCCTCACTGGAACGCCCAATTTGAAAGCAGCCGATGATTGGGCGGTGCGGACGATGAAGTCGTGGGGCCTGTCGAACGTGCACTTGGAGTCGTGGACTTTTCAGCCGCCGTCAGCAGCGACGCCTGTGCCGGGGTGGGCAAATTTGGAGTTGAACGCAGAAGCGGTCACGCCTTTTCACCAGCAGTTGATCGCGGAACCGCTGGCGTGGACGCCGAGCACGAAGGGCATGGTGCGCGCTGAAGCCGTGCTGATTGATCCTCCGGGAATGAGAGCGCCTGCGGGATTCGGATTCGGCGGCGGCCCGGCCCGCGACACTCTGAAATCTTCTGGTACGCCGCCACCGATGCCCGCCGCACCTGCAGAAGAAGCTCCGAAGCAACCGACGCAGGAGGAACTCGACGCTTATCTGAATTCGGTGAGAGACAAGGTCCGCGGCCACATTGTCCTTGTAGGCGAGCACGTCGAAGTTCCCGAAGATTTTGTCCCCGCACCGATGCGCCGTCCTGATAGCCAGTGGGAGGCGATGTTTGGTCCCAACGGCACGGGCTTTCGTTTCCCTAACCGCGGACAGGCGGAATTGGCGCCTGGGCAGCTCTCGAGATCGGAAGTGATGAGGCAGGTGGACCAGTTCCTCGTGGATAACGGAGCGCTTGTGCGCATCAACGATGCGGGCCGGGCGCACGGAGTTATCGTGGCGCAGCAAAACAACACCTACGATTGGACGCGCACCGTTCCCACATTAGTAATGCGCAATGAAGACTACGGACGCATCTCACGCATACTCGCCGACGGCACGCCAGTGACGTTGCGAATCAATATTCAGAACAAAGAGTATCCGGAAGGGACGACAGTCTACAACGCGATTGGGGAAATTCCCGGCACCGACAAGGCGGACGAAGTTGTGATGCTCGGAGGCCATTATGATTCCTGGCATGACGCGACAGGAGCGACGGATAACGGCATTGGCGCAACGATGATGCTGGAAGCAATGCGGCTTTTAGCGGCAGCGCACGTGCAGCCGCGGCGGACGATTCGGGTAGCGCTGTGGTGCGGCGAGGAAGAAGGGCTACTCGGCTCGCTGGCATACGTGAAGCAGCACTTTGGAAGTTTCGAAGATCAGAAGCCGGAGTACGCGAAGCTCGATGCGTACTTCAACATCGATTCGGGAACGGGCAAGCCGCGCGGCGCGATCGTCTTCGGGCCGCTGGCCGCTGCAGGAATCATTCGCGACGCAATGATGCCGTTTCAGGATTGGGGATTTACCGGCGTTCGCGTGACGGACAGTCGCAGAACAGGCGGCACCGACAGCACGTCATTCAACAATGCGGGATTGCCCGGAATCGGCCTTTCGCAGGATTCATTCGATTACGGCAGCTTCACGCACCACACGACGCTCGACACTTACGAACGGATCTACGAAGAAGATGTCCGCGAAGGAGCCGTGGAAATTGCCTCAGCGGTTTATGCTGTGGCGATGGCGGATCAAATGGTTCCGCGCTTCTCGGCGTCGGACATGCCGAAGCCGGTTCCAGAACCCGGGCCGGGCGCAACGGCGGTGCCGGCACACCACATTTCGGCATCAGGTGGAAACTAAGAAGTTCGGGAGGGGCTAGGATGACGCTTGTGCTCGAAACACACCTAACTCCCAATTCTTAGCCAACCGGACATTTGTTTCAATTGCCCGGTGTGGAGTTATTATGGAACACGCTCGGTCCCACCCCACAGGAGACCTTTATGCCGTCCAAGAAAGAGCGTGTCGAACTCACGGGGAGCATGCGCAAAGAGCTTCCGGGAGGTCGCCGCGTAGGTCCCGCCGACCCAACGGCACGAATTCAGGTAACTTTGTTTCTACGCCGCGGAGATGGCGCGGCGTTTCCGTTGGCCGCCGAACTTGGCTCGCGATCGGTGCGCAATCGGCGCTATCTTTCTCGCGAGGAATTTGCACAGCGGCACGGTGCTCGCCCGGCGGACTTGGCCGCCGTTCGCAGCTTCGCCGCTCAGTATGGCCTCCAAGTATCGAGCGAAAGCGCCGCGCGCCGCACCGTCATTTTGTCTGGAACCGTGCAAGCGTTTAGCAACGCCTTCGGAACTGAACTCGACCGCTGGGAGC
This sequence comes from Candidatus Acidiferrales bacterium, assembly GCA_030037335.1. GTDB lineage: Bacteria > Acidobacteriota > Terriglobia > Acidiferrales > UBA7541 > DAHUXN01. The sequence continues at coordinate 14,588 of JASHRN010000006.1, forward strand.
ATCCGAGCGGCACGTTTCGCTGCCGCACCGGCACACTGACCATTCCGGCGGAGTTGAATGGAATCATTCTTGGCGTCCTCGGATTGGACAATCGCCCTCAGGCGAAAGCTCACTTTCGGGTGCGGAAAAAGTTGAGCGCGCAAGCGGGCGCGGTTTCCTATTCTCCGGTGCAAGTCGCGGCGGCATACGATTTTCCTTCCGGCGTGAACGGAAGCGGCCAGTGCATTGGCATCGTCGAATTGGGCGGCGGATACAATACGCAGGATCTGCAAACATTTTTCAGCGGGCTGGGAATCCCCGTGCCGAGCGTTACTGCGGTCTCTGTGGATGGCGCAACGAACTCGCCCACGGGCGATTCCAACGGTCCGGACGGCGAAGTCGAACTCGACATCGAAGTAGCGGGAGCCATTGCGTCGGGTGCGCAGCTCGCCATGTATTTCGCGCCGAACACCGACGCAGGATTCCTCGATGCGGTGACCACGGCGATTCACGATACAAATTTGAAGCCGTCCATCATCTCCATCAGTTGGGGCGGCCCGGAAAGTTCGTGGACGCAGCAAGCCATGGACTCGCTCAATTCGGCATGCGAAGACGGAGCGACGATGGGCATAACGATATTCGTTGCGTCCGGCGACGATGGTTCCTCGGACGGCGTTTCCAGCGGAACTCCGACCGTCGATTTTCCAGCGTCCAGTTCCTATGTAACCGGCTGCGGCGGAACGAAACTACAACTTTCCGGCGACGCGATCACCAGCGAGCAGGTGTGGAATGATTTGTCCGCGAACGAAGGCGCGACGGGCGGAGGCGTCAGCGAAACTTTTGCGCTTCCTTCGTTTCAGTCAAGAGCGGACGTGCCCAAAGCGCCGAACGGATTTGCCGGTCGCGGCGTGCCTGACGTTGCTGGAGATGCGGATCCGGAGACAGGCTACAACGTCGTAGTGGATGGACAATCGCTGGTTATCGGCGGCACCAGCGCCGTAGCGCCGCTGTGGGCGGGTCTCATCGCGCTGATTAATCAATCGGTCGGCAAAAATGTCGGCTACATTAATCCGTTGATGTACACGGCGAGCGCCGAAAGTGCGCTGCACGACATCACCGTTGGCAACAACGGCGCCTACTCTGCGGGGCCCGGTTGGGATCCGTGCACCGGTCTGGGAACTCCGGACGGAGACGAGTTGCTAACCGCACTGCAAAGCGAAGGCGGTTGAGCAAATCAGAACGATCCGTTGTTCATTCGAGTGGTCTTGACCTGGTCAATCTGGGGATAATTTAGACCACGCTGCAACGCACGATGGTCTCCTCGCCACGGTTCGAATACGTCATTTGACGGAATTCGCAGCGATTGCATTGCGACTGCTGATGGCGGGAAATCTGGTGAGCCGCCCAGGACTTGAACCTGGAACCCGCTGATTAAGAGTCAGCTGCTCTACCAATTGAGCTAGCGGCCCGCAGGAACGCGCAACAGAACGCTGCGCGCTTATGTCACGAAAAGCAAATTCTATCACGGATTTCCCTCGCGCCCGCCGTCCTGAACACGGGGCTTTTCGCGCCGTCGAGTCATTCGGATAGACGGATCTCGTAACAGACGTTACTTCATCATACCGAGCTGTTTTTCCTGCGCAGCGTGTCTGCGATTTCCTTGGCCGCTGCGCGCGCGCGCGCCAAATCATTAGGCGCAAACGAAATTGCCGCAACGCGTGCGTGCCCTCCGCCGCCGTACTTCTCGCATAGCGACGCAAGATTCACGTCCGCCGGCGTTTTCCAGGGATTCGTTCCCACGGACACCTTCGCGCGCATGGGCGAAGCGCTGAGTCCCACCGTGTACAAAAACTCCGGATACAGGTAATACGGGATGAATTTGTTGTAGCCTTCCATTTCCAGATCGCTCACGTCGAAGTAAATCACGCCGTCACGAGCTTGCGCGCGTTCTTTCAAAATTCCAATGGATTTGCGATGCCTCTCGAGCAGCGGGCCCAGATGCTTTTCCACGATCGGCAGCTTCACGATTTCTGTCAATGGAAGTCTCGTCAGCTCGGGGATCAGTTTCGGAACGAGGTCCGGTTCCGGCGCAGCCTCAATCACAAGCGCAAGCTGCATCGCCGGTTCCTTCAGGCTCACTGCGGCTTCGGAAGAACCGAATTGCGCGCCATCGATGATGTCGCCCCACTGAATCAGCTCGGCCAGCGGGCGCGCATCAAATCCGAATTTCTCTTTCGCCACAGTCGCCAGGAATTTGGTGCAAGACTTATAGGTGGGATCGTAGAATTTTTTCCCGGAATGGTCCGCGCGGAAATTCTCCGCATCCGAGAGTGTCAAGAACGCGCTCTGGTGATGATCGAACCACCAGGTCAGCTTTGGAGAGCTCGAATACTTGAAATCAACAATCGCATTTTCTTCCCCATCGAAAACATCCGACTCAAACGGCTGCGATGCCTTGTGAATCATTCCCGTATAGCAGAATTTCGCGTCCGCGTGGATTCTCTCGCGGTAAAAGCGCGAAAAAATCGCCGCCGAGGCCGCGCCGTCAAAGCATTTGTCGTGAAAACAGACCCGAACTCTCAATCGTAACCCTTCCCCACAGAGCAAAATCCGTCAAAAGGTAAAGCCAATAAAGATGGCTGCACGGGCATAGAAAGTCAAGCCCCTCGCTCGATTCGGCTCATCTCGCCGATGACGCATTCGCGGCTCATCTTCAAACTGCCCGCAGCGCGCCGCTGCGCCTGATACAATCCAGCACCATGAAGCTGCCGTCAGAAAAACAGAATCCGCACCTCATGCGCTGCATGTTCGGCCGAATTGCGCCACGATACGACTTCATCACCCGCGCTCTTTCCTGCGGGATGGACCGGCGCTGGAAGCGCGATGCCGTGCTGTGCGCCGCCCTGACACAGAATTCCATGGTTCTCGACCTGGCATGCGGCACTGGAGATTTTTCGTACCTCGTCGCGCAGCACTCGCCGGGTGCCAAGGCGATTGCCGTTGATCTCACCCTTCCCATGCTTGAACGAGCACGCGCTCGGGGACAGAACCGCGTCATTTGCGCCGATGCCGCTCGCCTTCCCTTTCCCGATTCTTTCTTTGATGGCGTTTTCGTCGGATATGGACTGCGCAATTTTCCGTGTCTCGAATCCGCCGTCCGCGAAATTTGCCGTGTCACCGCTCCCGGGGGGAAAATCATCAGCCTCGATTTTTTCCTGCCGGAAAATCGCGCCTTCCGGACGATTTATCTGGGCTGGCTTTTCCTGCAGGGCGCCTTCTGGGGATTGCTTCTGCACGGGCGCCCGCGAACTTATACCTACATCCCGCGTTCGCTTCGCAGCTTCGTTTCGCTCAACGGGCTTTCTTCCGTGTTCCGCCGCTGTGGATACGCGCAGGTGCAAACGCGCGAGTATATCTTTGGCGGCATCGGATCGCACTGCGCAAGAAAAACTTAACGGCGCGCCGATGCTGGGTACACCATCCCGCCTGTAATTTGACTGGGAATCAATCTAGGAAATCTTCAGGCCTGGACAATTTGGTTGCGAATCGCGTAGCGCACGAGCTCACTCACCGAATGCACCTGTAGTTTGCGCATCACGTTGGCGCGGTGAGTTTCCACCGTCTTGACGCTCATATCCAGGCTGTCGCCCACATCCTTGCTGCTTTTTCCTTCCGCAATTAGGCGCACCACTTCGCGCTCCCGCGCGGTCAGGCGATCTTTCATCTCCGCCGTTTCGCCGGGGCGCCGGTTGAATAATCCGTGGCCGATGACATCAATTGCCGCCGCTGTGAAGTACGGCTGATGTTTGGCAAGCGCGTCTACAGCGGTCAGCAGATCCTTGTCCGCATCCGATTTCATCATGTATCCGCGGATTCCAGCATCCACAATATCGCGCACCAACTGATCGGAGTAATGCATGGAAAGAACGAGCAGCTCCGTTTTCGGCGCGACCGCGCGAATCTGCTGAGCAGCCTCCAGACCATTCAGTTCCGGCATACTGAGGTCCAGAATCGCGACATCAGGCTTCAGCGATTTCGTTTTGGCAACCGCTTCCGTTCCGGTGTGCGCCTCGCCGCAAATAGCCCACCCGGGTCGAGCGGCCAGAATGTCGCGTAGTCCGCGACGCATCAAATCGTGATCGTCAGCGATGAGTATCTTAAGTCCGTTCATGAAGTGGTTTCCCCTTCCCTCATGGCGCGCGGCTGGTAAAACGCCAACGAGGTCCCAAGCCTGCGGGATTCTGAACCAACAATAGAGAAGCTGGCCTAAATGAATGAGAATCGATTTTACTGCGTGGACGCAACTCGCGTCAACTGTATGCTCAGTGCGTCAGATTCTCTCGACCGTCCTACTATACATTGTCCGCGGGTTCGCGTCTGGCTTTCGAGTTTGCGCCTGTCAACGATAGAATCTCACCTATGTACTCGCCATCTGTCCTCGACCATTTCAAGAATCCCCGGAATGCGGGCGATTTGCAGGACGCAACGGCAGTCGTTGAGGTGAGCAATCCTGTCTGCGGAGACGTTCTGCGCCTCAGCGCGCGAGTCGAGGGCGGAATTATTGCCGAATGTCGTTTCAAGGCCCAGGGATGCGTGACGTCCGTTGCGTGCGCTTCCATTTTGACGGAACTGCTCTCAGGCAAATCGCTGGATGATGCCCGGCGCATCACCGCAATGCAGATTGCCGAATCCCTCGGCGGCCTGGAACAGGCTACGTTTCACGCTGCCCATCTCGCTGCCGACGCCCTCACCGGTTTGCTTGCAAAAATCCGCTAGATGCCATCCGCCTTAAGTCGTTTTTCCGGCAGTGGGCAAAATGCGCCCTGCGAAAAACCGGCCGCCGCAACGCCAAACATGCGATTGAATCGTGACTGAAAATTCTCCCAGCTGATCGCCGCCGTCAATTCCACAAGCTGGCGCTCGGAGAAATCCCGCCGTAGCGCCGCAAACAGCTCATCCGACATTCCAGCAGGAGCCCCTGCCAAAGACACTGCGGCGTGCAGCACATTCTTTTCAGTGTCGGTGAAATGCGGGCTGGACTCAAATCGCGCCATATCATGCAGCTGTTCGTCAGTGAGGCCTTCATTTTTTCTGCCCACGGCAGAATGAATGTCGATTCAAAACGGGCACCCGACGAGCATCGCCGTTTTCAACATTGCCAGGCGCTTCAGACGCGAAGACAACGCGCCTTTCTTATGTTGCAACGCGCTCATTCGAACGAACTGGCGCAAGAGCGCCGGGTAATACGCCAGAATTTTCATTCCCGCCGGAACCTGTCCGATTTTGCGGCGCGCAAACCAGTAGATAAGGCGAACGTGCCATGGCGCTTTCTCTGATTCAACTCCTGAAATGCGAGACATGCAGTCCTCCTTCAGTTTCAGCGCGCACCTTGCTAGCAACCCAGTTTGTCATTCCAAACTTGTTCGCGGCTCAAAATAAAAAATAAAAAACTCGAACGGAGTGAGGCATCTGCTTTTCCAATGAATAGGCAAGAATTCCTCGCGGGACATGCTTCTCTACCTTGGATTCGGAATCCGGGCAATCGACTCCGGATCGTTCAAATTGAGCAGCACGCCTTCTTCCTGAACCGGTACTTCTACCACGTCGTTGGCGTGCGCGTGGACGACGGTGCGCGCCCCGACCTCCGGCGGAGCTGAGAGGAGCTCTTCAAAAAGTGCGCTGGGGAAAATAACGGGGTGCCCGCGCCTGCCCCTGTATGCGGGAATCACGATTCGATTTTTATCGCGATCGAAAGTCTTGATCAGCGACGCAACCAGTGCCGCGGAAATCAGCGGATGATCTACCAAGCAGATCAGTATCCCCTCGGTTTTTCCCGCCGGTAAGCTCCGAATCGCAGCCTGCAGCGACGAAAGCTGACCACGTTGCCAATCCGGGTTGAACACGATCGCACCTTCATCGAGCTTCACACGCGCGCGAATCTCGGCAGCGTGCGGACCCACGACGACGCGCAAAACCCCCGTACGCGGATGCCGCGTCACTTCGATCAAATGCTCGAGGAAAGTCTTCTGAGCAGTAGGGGCAGGCGTGAGCCCGGCCTGCTCCTGGTTGAGAATGTCCGGGAAGGGAACGAGCGCCTTGGGCCGGCCCATGCGGCGCGATTCACCAGCGGAGAGAATGACTACGGCAATCATCATTCGCACTCGCGCTCGTACTCGAAGATCATTCGTGTTTCAGCACCGGCACTTCGTCGAGGCGCACAGTTTTGTGGACGACCGCAGGCTCAACGTTTCTGCGAATCGCGATCAGTTCGGCGGTGACGCTTACGGCGATCTCCTCCGGCGTGAGCGCACCGATGTCGAGTCCCACAGGCGCATGCACGCGAGCAAATTTCTCCATCGCAACGCCCTGTTTTTCGAGTGCCTTGTAAACGGAAATCACCTTGCGCTTGCTGCCAATCATTCCGATGTAGCGCGCGCTGGTGCCGATAGCCCATTCGAGCACGCGCATGTCGTCCTTATGCCCGCGCGTCACAATCACCAAATACGAAGAGGCATTCGGCTTCACTTTTTCAAACGCCTCCTCATAGCTCGCACAAATCTCATCCGCCATCGGAAAACGCTCCGCATTCGCGAAACTCGCGCGATCATCAATGACGCTGATCGAAAATCCTGCCAAATTCGCCACGCGCGCCAGCGCCGTCGATATGTGCCCGCCGCCGAACAAATACAATCGCGGCTGCGGCAGAATCGGCTCGACAAAAATTTCCAGCGTGCCGCCGCAAATCAGCCCCGCATCGTACGCCGCCTCGTTATTCAGGCTGAAAGTCATCTTGCGCGGCATTTCTTCGCGAATCACTTCCTTCGCCGCGGCCCACACTTCCGCTTCCACGCACCCGCCGCCAACCGTTCCCGCAATAGAACCGTCATCGCGCACCAGCATCCGCGAGCTTTCATAGCTCGGAATCGAGCCGTTGGTGTGGACGATCGTGGCCAGCGCGCCGCGCTGCCCCGCGCGCCTCATCCGCACAATTTCTTCGAACAGGTCCATGTTCTTTCCGGTGCATTCAGGTTACGGCGCGCCTTCCTCAGTGTCAATCGCCCGAAGGCAATGGCCCGCCTCTGCTAAGGCAGCGGGCAAGCGGGTGGCGCACCAGCCTGTGGAAATCCGTAGGCCAAATTTCTAAAAGCGGAAATTTCCGCGATTAGAAATGAATTCGACCATTTGTTTTGTGTAAGTTGCATCGATTTCTAATTCTCCATATTTCCGCGATTAGGATCACCTTTGCTTCGCCGTCCCGCCCCATAAAAACAAAAGCCGCGTTGCCGCGGCGTTCTGGAGGCTGGAAGCTAGAAGTTAGAGGCTAGATCGTTTTTGCCCGCCTGCCGCAGAAGGCCAAAGGCGGCGCACGTAGGTTCCTTTCTGCTCCCGTCTGCACCTGCTAAGTCATAAGGAGAATGCAAGTTCAAACGTGCAGGGTGATGTATACCATACAGTTAACTAAAAGGCAAGGGGAAATCTAACTCGCTGGCTGCACGGCAGCCTAGTCGAATTGGCCAAGGCGCGGATGCCGAAAAGCGAACGCGAGAAAGCCGTTCGTGAGGTGCTGGATTTTCTTGCTGGTTCTGATTTCAAGAACGCCATGCAAGACACAATCCGGCAAGCCGAGGCACTCGGAAGAGAACTGAAGGATGAAGTACGGTCGCATCAGATCGCGTGGAGGAGAAGATTTGAGCATTACAACGGGAGCTGGCCGAATACCTGGAGTATTACTCGGAAGGTTATTCAAATGATGGAGTCACGTACCACTCCGGGCTACGAGGAAAGCTGCTCGGCCCTGCAATAGAAGTTGGGGAAGCCTATCCTCTCCAGAAGGAATCACTATTTTGCACGAGCTAAACAAGGACTCGGCGCGTCTGAGTGGAACTCTTCCACTCGGACGCGTTCGAAGCGTCACGGTATGAGGGGATGGCTAGATTACTTCGCTACTTCTCTCGCTGACCATCCCACAAGCGTAAACAGCAGATTCCTCGTCGTCCCAATGAGAGGCGCATCGGGACTCGCTCGGAATGACACAGAAGAGCAAAGGCCCCACGCTCAAAGAGCGAGCATGCGGCACCCGCAAAAGCGGAATGCGCGAAAGCAACTCCGGCTGGCGGCGACTAGCTCATAATGGTTATAAGAAACAGCGGGCAAATGGATATTGTCCGTATCCATTTTTGGAGGCAAGCTTGATATCAGCCAGGGGCAGGTCCATGCAACGATGGACTTGCGCCAGAATGAGCAAGCTGGCCTGTCCCAGGAGGCGCAAAATGAGTCGAAATTTTCGCGGAGTGATTTTGGTCGCGCCGCCGGCTCCTCTTGGCATGTCCGTCGCATTTGCACTGACGGTGCGCGCACAAACGCAGGCGATGGCAAAGCGGTGTGTCTCAGGAGGTGCAATATGAGAAAAATTGGGAATCTTCGCGCAAAGCTTTTGATTGCGCCGCTCGCGGCTTTTGCGATGTGCGCTGCGTTTGCTTCGTCGGTTCGCGCTCAGAGGACATCTACAAGTACAGCTACAACCTCGCAAGCGACGCCGGCAAAATCAGACGCTCCGGCGGCGACCGCTTCGACCGACAAGCCCGTCATCGTCGAGCTATTCACGTCCGAGGGCTGCTCGGATTGCCCGCCGGCTGAAGCGCTGGCGATGCGCATGGAAAAACAGCCGCTTCCGGGGATCGATATGATCGTCCTCGAAGAGCACGTCACTTACTGGAACCAATACGGCTGGTTCGATCCATTTTCTTCTTCGGATTGGACGCAGCGGCAAATGGAGTACGTTGGCAAGACGCCGAAGCCGAATCCATATACGCCGGAAATGGTGATCGACGGCCAGCAGCAATTCCCGGGCGGTGACGCGCAGAAAGCACAGGCCGCTATTGAAACCGATGCGCATACGCCGGATACTCCGGTGACAATCACTGCGGCGAGTCTCGATGCGAAAGGCGCAGGCGATTTCAAAATTTCCGTTGGCCAGCTTGTCGGGGGCACGCCGGGCGACGAGGCCGACGTGTGGATTGCAGTGACGGAGGATGGACTACATTCCGCTCCTGACGCAGGAGAAAATTCCGGGCACACGCTGTATCACGCTGCGGTGCTGCGCTATTTGCACAAAGTTGGCCCCGTGCAAGCGACTGGTTTTAGCGGCAATGCGCGAGTGAAAATCAATTCGAAATGGGACCGCAAGGATGTGAACGTGGTTGCGTTTGTGCAGGACCGCAAGAGCCTGAAAATTATCGGTGCCGCATTAGTGAATCTCGGAAGCTAAAAGCATACTTGAGCCGGAACGAATGGGAAGCGCAGAAGCAGCGAGTCCCGCTGCGAATAAGATGAATCCCGTGAAGGCGCGCAGCTCGAGTCGCGTGTGGACGGTTTTCTGGATCGGGCTGGTTGCGGGAACGCTGGATATTTCCGAAAACATTATTTTCAACGCCTTCCGCCACATCACGCCCTACCAGATTTTTCAATACATCGCGAGCGGCTTGATTGACGGAAAATCGTTTAGCATGGGCGGTGCGTCGGTGGCGCTTGGCGTGGCGATTCATTACACGATTGCGATGACGTGGACAGTAATTTTTTATTTGCTGAGCCGCAAGCTGTTGATTTTGACGCGGCAGGCCACGATTTGCGGGATTGTTTACGGCGGCGTGGTTTACGTGATCATGAATTTCGTGGTGCTGCCGGTGACGCGCGTGCCGCACGCTCACGCGGCAGTGAGTGTGGCTTCACGAGTGAGCGGAGTGCTGGCGCTGCTGTTTTGCATCGGGTTCACAATCGCTTTGCTGGTGAAGCGATTTGTGCCGCCTGCGAATTTCCGCTGAGCGTTGCTGGCTTTTCCGGGGCCTGTTCCGGGGCTGTTTCCGACCCACCGATGTGCAATGCGCAACACCACGGAAGAATCATGCTGCGCCGCCGCGCCGAATCGGTGTAAAAACGGAGCGGTGACAGCGGTTTTCAACGGCGCTCGACTACGGTAGGCTTGAGGTGTGATGGCGGCGAACGCACAGCCCGATTACAGAATTCAATTGCCGATATACGAAGGCCCGCTCGATTTGCTGCTCGATTTGGTGCGCAAGCAGGAAATCGACATTCATAATATTCCCATCGCGAAAATCACGCAGCAGTATCTGGATTATCTGCACCAGCTCGAAAAACTGAATGTCGATATTTCCGCCGATTTTCTTTACATGGCTGCGACGCTGATTCACATCAAATCGAAAATGCTGCTGCCCACGGACCCGCTTGCGCCCGCCGAAGAGCAGGACCCGCGCAACGAACTGGTGCATCGCCTAATCGAGCACGAAAAGTTCAAAAACGCCGCGCAGATGCTTTACGAAAAGCAGCAGGTGGAAGCGCACGTCTGGTCGCATCCGGATATGTCGCTTTACGACAGCGAAGAGACGGAAGGCGAGCTGGTCGTGTCGCTGGTGGATTTGGTGCGCGTGTTCCAGCAGGTGATGGAGCGGCGGCGCGCCATCGCGAAGATCGAACTCACTCACGAAACGGTTACTGTGGCGCAGATGATAGAGCAATTGCGAGTGCGGCTGGCGGCGAACGACGAGCCGGTGTCGCTTACGGGATTTTTCGAGGCGTGCGCGTCACGAAGCGCGATGATCGTGGCGCTGCTGGCTGTTCTCGAAATGGTGCGCATGCAGGCCGTCATGCTCGCGCAGGAGAAACTGTTTGGCGACGTACTGCTGAAAAGACACGAGATGTTCGACGTGGTGTTCGAGAGCGAGGGCGCCATCGCTAAAATCGACGAAGAGTATCTGTAAAATGTAGTGGCGAGTGACGAGTGGCTAGCAAACGGCAAAACATCGACACGCGGGTGAATGGTTAACAGGAAACAAAAGTGAGCATTTCGATTCTTGAGCAATTTGAGGCGGAGAAACCGTGGCAATGACCGAACAGGAATTGATGAGCGCGCTGGAAGCAGTCATTTACGCGGCGGATGAGCCCGCGACGATCGACCAGATGCTCGCGGCTATTGGCGGGGGAAAAACGGAACTGCGGGCCGCGCTCGACAAACTTGTCGCGTCCTATGCTGCCGAAGATCGCGGCATCGAAATTCGCAAAGTCGCCGGCGGTTGGAAGATGTACACCAAGGCGCAACATCACGAATCCGTGCGGAAATTCATCAAGAGCCTGCGACCTCCGCTGCGCCT
>JASHRN010000043.1 GCA_030037335.1 Candidatus Acidiferrales bacterium
GATTACACATTATTTGGCCCTCTCAAGGATAAGCTACGCGGTGTGACTCGTATTTACTTCCAGTATGTAAGTACGCCGCCCAACCCCATTCGGATTCCCGGAGGATACAGTAACGGCCAATGCCTGCGTTGCCATCTAGGCGCGCGCAGTTTTCAGGAAGATGCGATACATTCGGCGGTCATGGATACATTGATTTCAAATCAGATGTCCTGCATATCGAGCGGCTGCCATGACACAATCCACAATGTCGCGGCGCTCGATCACGTGAAATTGTGGAGGCCCGCGCAATGAAATCGGTGATGGACCGATTGCTACAAATCGCGAGCATTCTGATTATCGTTGGTTTACTCGTTGAGATTGCAAGCCTGCTATGGTTTCATCCGCTCGCGTTCGTTCTCTTTGTGTTCATCAGCGCGTCTTTGACCGCTCTTGGGATTCTTGTCTATTTAGCCTCGCTCGTTTTCATCGCAAGGCCACGATAAATCGGCCAACTGCAAAATATTCCCGAAACACGCGCTCTCCGTCTTGCTGTTTCACTCTGAAACGGTGACGCAGGACACACGATCCGGTGACTTTGGTCACTGCAGCAGCACATCTGTGTCTCCCATACTGAGCACGAAAATTCATCTTGCATTTCTTGGAGGAGCCATGTCGAACGGTCTTATTGGCAGCACTCAAGGCAATCGGAAATCAACTGTGGCAGGGGTTGTCCTCTTTTCATTGGCGATAATGTTTTCTGGATGCAGTACAAACAAACCTGAGGTTACGAACGATTCAACTCCAGCAGTAAACAACCAGTCTGCTCAGGTCACGGGTACTGCGTATCAGGTTGATGCCGTAACGAACGGCGGCAATATCGAGGGCCAAATCACCTTGAACGGCAAGCCGATTCCTCCGCGACCCGTTCTCGTGAGCCAGGATGCGAGCGTTTGCGGAGCGCGGCGGCTTGTCTACCCCGTGAAGCTTGACGGCAACGGAATCGAAGACGCGGTTGTTTGGATCGACGATATTCATCACGGCAAAGCCTATGACTTTGCGCCTGCCGTTTTGAAGCAGCAAAAGTGCACCTACGATCCGCACATCGTGCTCATGCAACCGGGCAACCTCAAGGTGACAACGGACGATCCGGTTCCGCACAACATCCACAGTTACTCAGAAGCAAATCGCACCTATAACGAGTCGATGAATTCACTGAATCGCGAGATAAGCCTCCATTTCGCACGCCCGGAGCGCATCAGCTTGAAATGCGATTTGCACGGATGGATGCAAGCGTACGTGGTGGTGGCAGCGAATCCGTACTACGCCATCACAAAGAATGCGGGCGCTTTTCAGCTTCGCGATATTCCTGCGGGCACTTACCAGCTTAAGGTCTGGCAGGAGACGCTTGGAGAATCCAGCCAGACTGTTACCGTGCAAGCGGGAAAAACAACGAAAGTGAACTTCCGTCTGAATTCGCCAGCCCCTGAGAGAGCGGAGGTCCAATAGCCATGCGCTCTTGCGAAAAACTCCAACGACATGGCTTCTTCGCTTGGGCGCTACCAGCCCTCTCGGCGGTTCTCTTTCTGGCAGCTCTTTGGGGCTGCCAGAGGGGAACTGAAACCCAATCCAGCTCAACGGAACCTCAACAAATCATTACCGCCGATCTAACGTACGCTCCGAATGTTCCGCCGCCGGTGACGCGCACATCGTCAGCGCGCGTTATTGTGAATCTTGTCTCGGAAGAAAAAACTGGGGAGCTTGCTCCCGGCGTCAGTTACAACTTCTGGATGTACAACGGGCACGTGCCCGGACCATTTATCCGTGTGCGCGTCGGAGACATCCTCGAAGTTCACCTGAGAAATCTCTCGCCTGACAAAACTCACACTGTTGATTTTCACGCGGTGACGGGTCCGGGAGGTGGCGCGCCCGTTCTCATGGCCAATCCGGGTCAAGAAACAGTCGGCCAATTCAAAATGCTGCATCCCGGGTTGTTCGTCTATCACTGCGCTGCTAATCCAATGCCTGCACACATGTCGAACGGTCTTTACGGGATGATTCTCGTAGAACCTGAAGGCGGGCTCGCGAAAGTGGATCGTGAGTACTACGTGATGCAGAGCGAGTTCTACACAGAGGGCGCAGTCGGCCAACAAGGTTTGCAGGCGTATTCCTCAAGCAAAGCCGCTGCCGAAACTCCTGAATACGTTGTTTTCAATGGCAACACGGGCTCGCTGATGGGAATGAATATGCTGCAAGCGAAAGTCGGAGAAACCGTCCGAATTTTCTTCGGCAACGCCGGCCCCAACAAGATTTCTGCCTTTCATGTCGTGGGCACTTCCTTTGATCGTTTGTATCGCGATGGCGGTTTGAAACACCCCGATGAAAATATTCAGACAGTATTGGTCGCTCCTGGCTCAACGGCCATTGCGGAATTTCAGGTGCTTGTTCCCGGACATTACACGCTGTTGGATCACAGCATCTTTCGTACAGAACGCGGAGCGATGGGAATGCTCAACGTGGATGGGGCGGACGCACCGTTCATCTACAACAAGCTGAAGTAGCAAACTGTGGTTCTGGAGGACATATGAGGCGGTTCTACATCATTGCGGCAGCGGTTGTTCTTGGTTTCCCAGGTCTCGCCGTTGGACAGGATAATTTCTTCCCTTCTTGGGAGAATCGCGTCCGAACGACCGTTGCCGAACAACCCGGATGGTCCGTACCTCTGGTAACCCCTTCTTCAGGGCTTGTGCAGCTTTTTCGCAGCGATTTCCTTCGTCAGATCACGCCGAGCGAGACCACAACCTGGAATTATGGAAACAGCAAAGGCTTGGATGTCATCCCGTGGTACAAAACAGAATTGGACATTGCCGTCCCGCCTTATATCCAACATAACTCTGTGGCCGCAGACGGCTTTGGCGACATCGCCATGCTGCTGAAATACCGGATTGAATCCGCCAATGAACAGCATGGCGCGTATTCCTTAAGCGTCTCCATTGGCGGGACAATACCCACGGGGAGTTACAAAAACGGGAGCGTCGCGGCCACGCTTGTGCCTTCGCTTTACGGAGGCAAGGGTTTCGGCAGATTCGATGTGCAATCAAACGTCTCGATTACTCTGCCCGCTGACGACACGTCAAAACTAGGCCGCCCGATTGCATGGAATGTCGTTGGCCAGTATAAAATCGCCAAGATTTTCTGGCCCGAAATTGAAGACAACTCCAACTTTTTTCGCGGCGGCCTCAGCGCCGGGAAAACTCAGAACTTCATAACGCCGGGCTTAATGGTCAGCAAGCTCAATGTGACTCACGATTCCAGGAGCCGGCTTGGTGTCACGTTGGGAGCGGGAATGCAGATCGCTACATCGCAATATCATTCCTACAACCACGGGTTGATTGTCACAAGCCGTCTTGCATTCTAGCAGTCAGTCACCTCGATTTAATTCGTCCTAAAAGCCTTGTAAAATTGCGTGGCCTGAACCATGGTCATCGGGGGAACCGGTCGGACGAACCCTATGAGATCATCTTCGAATAGCGAAGCCGTACTGCGAGAAACGCCCTTGTTCGCAAACCTCACACCGAAGGAAATGGAGTCGCTGGCGACCCGGGTCAGCAAGAAACACTTTCAGCCGGGTGAAATGCTTTTCGCCGAAGGTGATGCCTGTTTGGGGCTTTTTATAGTGGCAGCAGGAGCGGTTCGCATTTTTAAGCTCTCGCCCTCCGGGCGCGAACAAATCCTGGCTGTTGAAGGGCAGGGCAATTCCTTTGCCGAGCTTCCGGTCTTTGATGGTGGGAACTATCCGGCGTCCGCATCGGCGCTCGGTGACACGGAAGTACTATTTATATCGCGCAAGGATTTTCAGAATTTCTGCCGCGAGCATCCCGACGTGGGTTTGAAGGTGATCGCAGTAGTAGGCTCACGTTTGCGTCGGCTCGTTGAGATCATCGAAGAATTGTCGTTCACGACTGTCCGTCAAAGGCTCATCGCAGTGATCCTACGTCTCGCTGAACAATCAGGTAAGCCTTCGAAGGATGGTTTGATACTACAAATGACAATGAGCCATCAGGAGCTTGCTGCTGAGCTTGGAACCGTTCGGGAGCTTGTTTCCCGAAACCTGAGCCGGTTGCAGGCCGAAGGGTTCCTCCACGTAGATGGCCGGAAGATTCTGATTAAAGACTTACCCGCACTCAAGCAAGAGAGTCAGGGCTCAGAGTAACCTCTTTAGACTGAGCCTTCTCACCCACCGTTGATTCAGCCTCGTTCTATGTGACTTTAGTCACTGCCTAGAGAAAACGGCGTCCGGACAATGATTATGGAGGCCGGATCGCGATGAATATGAG
>JASHRN010000044.1 GCA_030037335.1 Candidatus Acidiferrales bacterium
ACATCACTTGCATGACCGTCCGCTTCCTCTAAGAGGGGCCTAGGAGGGTCGCTTATTCCTCTGTTTCGGAGATTGCGTTTTGGTGCAGAAATTCGCTATTTCTGTTCATCCGCAGCCGAAAACGGATCAAAAGCGATGGTCAATCGAAAATGCACGAAACAGGCTGATTTTGCCGTTTTTGCGCTCCGAAGTTGACAATCTTGCCTGTTTCTTGGCACGAGCGCGGGACTCGCCTATCCAAAAAAAAGCGAGGCGATTGCTCGCCTCGCGCGAGGAGGTTCAGTTGGTGAACTTCGAATTACATTCCTGACTTTGGTGTGATCGAATCGGCCTTCATTGAGCCGTCCGAGTTGAGGGTGCCGGTCAGAGTCACTTCCGTGCCGAGATCGGCGTCCGTGACGGCATCCTGGTTCTGAATCGCATACACTTTCTTGGTCCTCGAACTGACGAACACGTACGAGGCGCCATGTTCCTTGACGCATTTCATTGCGCAGTTCTTGTGGTTTGCGCTCATTCCCTTCGCGCCACAGGAACTATCGCTGATCCAACCGCTCCAGCTATGGCTCTTGGCGCTGGCGTTGGAAGCCAGGCCTATGGTGAACAGCAGCGCGGCGGCTAGGCCGAGCACGTTCGAAAGCTTTTTCATGTGTTTCCTCCGTTTAGATTGTTTCTGGGCTTCCCGCCGGCATCGCTGCCCAACGGTACTTCTCTTTCGTTGAGAGTACGCCGGATACTGACCTTTGGATGATGGGCCGAAAAACTCACTTCACGGTTTTCGCAAACTCATAAGCTGCGAAACTACATTCGCGACTTTGGTGTGATCGAATAGGCCTTCATCGACCCGTCCGAGTTGAGCGTGCCAGTCAGAGTCACTTCTGTGCCGAGGTCGAGGTCAATGACCGCACCCTGATTTTGAATTGCATAGACTTTCTTTGTCCTCGAGTTGACGAACACGTACGAGGCGCCTTTCTCCTTAACGCATCTCACAGCGCAGTCCTTGTGGTTCGCACTCATTCCTTTCGTGCCACAATAACTATCGCTGATCCAGCCCGTCCAGGCATGAGACTTGACGCTAGCGCTGGAAGCCGAGCCCATGGTGAACGGGAGGGCGGCGTTACCCGCTAGGCTCAAGACCTGAGGCCCAGTGGGACGCGGCATTCCGCCCATGGGTTCGATGGTGACGGCGAAAGATTTGCAATCGACTCCTTGGGGCATTTGGGCCATACACATTTTCCCGTTGCTGAACGAAGCCGGCATAAAAGCTCCGGCGCTGATGGGATTTCCGACCATGGGTACAATCCACATCTGATACTCCATATGCGGAGGCGGGGCGGGCAGGTCGCCAGTGTAACAGACCATGCCCAGTCTGGAGTTAAATTTTACGCGGGCCCAGGCGCTCTTGGGCACCAAAGGCTTGGGAGCGAGAGTGACTGCTTCTGTATCCTGTGCGGAAAAGAACGCGACGAGAGCCTTTTCGTGCTCCTCCTGCGCTTCAAATTTCTGTTCCGCATTTTGCATTCCTTGTAATTGATTGTCGAGCCGCCGATTGTTAACCCACAGAAGAATCATCGCGATGGCAAGAACTGCAGCCGCGGGCACCCATACGGAATTCCACCAGCGCGTGCGGCGCGGGACAGCAACTGCGCGATTCTCGGAGTGCATTTCACCTGCAGAAATGCTGGCCGCTGCAACTTTTTCGGCGCGAATTCTTTCCAGTAAATCGTCGCGTGCGGCCGACGAAGGGCTTTGCGGCGGCGCGGCGAGAGCGAAGAGCGCAACGCGCCCCTGCGCGGCTGCAAAATTCCGCGAGCACTCAGCGCACGCAGAAATGTGCGTGCGGAAAGATTCGCATTCCTCGCCGGCAATTACGCCAAGAGCGAGGAGCTCCAAATCTTCTTCGCGAATGTGCTGAGCGCTCACCTGAGCTCCCGTTTCAAAGTATCCATGGCTGTTCGAATCCAGGTTTTCACCGTGCCCAATGGCGCGCCGGTGCGGCCGGCGATTTCGCTGTGGGACATGCCCTCAAAATAAGCAAGCTCAATGGCTTCACGCTGGCCATTGGGCAAACTGGCGAGCGCATTTTTCACGCGGCCAAGCAACTGGTTCTGCGCAGCAGTGGATTCGAGATTGCACGGCAGCACCACGCTCGTCTCCGTCAGCGGATCTTTTTCACGGCTGTCGCGGCGGCGCAAACGCGAAATGGAACGGTTGCGCGCAGCCACCAGCAGCCAGCCCGGAAGCGAGCCGCGCTGCGGATCGAATTTTTCTGCGGTGCGCCAAATTTGAAAAAAAAGGTCCTGCAAAATTTCTTCCGCAGCAGCCGTGTCGCGAAGAATGCGGATCGATTCGGCATACACGAGCCCACTGTATCGGTCGTAGAGAGCGGCGAGTGCGGATTCGTCCTTGCGGACGATGCGCTTGAGCAGCGACCAATCGGATGCACCGTTTTCAGGACCTTGCGCGCGATTCACAAATCCTCAGGCGCTCATACTGTGTACGCCGGAAACGTGGCTTATGGATTTTATCAGATGGGGATGATTACGATCTCGGGCAAGAGAATCTCCTGTATGGATCACCGCCAATGGTACGTCTGTGAAAATGAGAGCGCGAGCCGCTGTGCCTCTGCTGCTCTCCCCCTCAGAAGATGGTTGAATGTCCCAGACATTATGTTAAAGCGTTCGATGCGGACGCACCATTCCAGAAGTGATATATGAACGTTGGCCACTCGTAGATCTGTCTGAAATTTGTCATCCGATGTCGATCCCGCACCCTCAGCGGGCCCACTGACTTTCC
>JASHRN010000045.1 GCA_030037335.1 Candidatus Acidiferrales bacterium
CATGGCCCATGAATTCCCAAGCAACCCTGCGCGCATAGAAGCGCCGTCGGCATTTCATGCATCGCCAGGGGCGGAATCCCGCTAAGCTTAAAAAATTATCCAGAAATCCTTTTCGTTGCGACCGCGCACAGCTTCCCTGCTTGCAAGATGGACAAATCATGGCCCTTTTGCCCGATGACCGGTTTATAAGAGACGCAGCATAGACGACGGGCATTTCCGCTTCAAGTCTTCTTACGTACTATTTTTTCCAGTACCTCGGTACGTGCAGATTGGACGGCTTCCGAGTCAACAAGGGTCGCATTGGATTCACAAAGTTGTAGAATATCCGCTTCGGAGATACGGATGGCCGACTACACGGAAGCGCACGCCCGCGCGGGAATTAACGCTAAACTGCCGCCACTCGGAACCTGGCCGAACCATTTTCCGGGCTACGAAGTCACGATTCGATTTCCGGAGTACACATCAGTTTGTCCAAAAACCGGACTGCCCGACTATGGCGCAATCACCATTCAGTACGAGCCGCAAAAAGTGTGCTTGGAACTGAAGGCGTTAAAGATGTATTTGTTGGCCTACCGCAATCTGGGCATCTTTTATGAAAACGCTGTGAATCGAATGTTACGCGACATTGTCGCTGCGGCAAAGCCGGTCAAATGCCTGGTGCGCGGCGAATTCACCCCGCGTGGTGGGCTTTTCACCACGGTCGAAGCGCGATGGCCTCATCAGCACAAGGCAGGCGGCCGCTCATAGACTTTAGTCCGTTGCTTGGCGATAATCGCGGAGCAACAGTGAAGCTGAGGAGAAACGATGACCGATTCACCCGATCTTGCGCAGAACCGTACGACAGAGCCTCCGCCCGAGTCGTATCCGTACACGCCTCGTTGGGTCATGATCGCCTTCATTGTCGCCTTCGCGCTGATTGGTTATCTGGTTTACGCTCTCGTCCAACAGAAGCAGCAAAGCGCACAGGCCTCCGATTCAGCAGCCAAACGCTCCACTACCCTCGCCGCCCAGTTAGACCGTACCAATACCGCCCTCGCGGACCTGAAGTCAGAGCTTCAAGTCACTGATCAGAAGCTCGGCTTGACCGAAGATGAGCTGGCAAGCGCCCGAAGCATGGCCGTCGCAGTTCGTAAAGATCAAAAGAAACAGGTCGCGGCAGATAATGCTTTGCGCCAGCAAATTGGGCAGGTGCAGCAGCAGACCTCGGCACAATTCGGCGAGGTTTCGAGCGAGTTGAATGGGACAAAAAACGATGTCGCTTCCACGCGCAAGGATCTCAACGACACAAACACGAAACTCGGCACGGCCATTGGTGACCTTGGAGTGCAGAGCGGCTTGATTGCCCGCAACCACGAAGAAGTAGAGGAGCTAAAGCGCCTGAATGAGCGCGATATTTATGAGTTCACGATGGGCAAGGCAAAACTTCCTCAGCGTGTCGGACCCATTCAACTGATCGTACGTAAAATCAATTCCAAGAACCTGACGTTCACGCTCGATATCATCGCCGACGATCGAAAGACCGAACGAAAGGACAAGAGCCTCGAAGAACCGATTCAGTTTTATACCCGCGGCAGCCATACCGTGGACGAGATCGTTGTCTATGACGTCAAGAAGAACTTCATTTCGGGATATCTGTCCACGGCAAAGCAAACCGCCCCTGCGGGTGGCACTACAGCAAACCAGTAATGAACAGCAGAATTTTCCGCATAGTCCTGTTTTTGTCGCTTCTTTGTCTCACCCGGTCGGCCTTAGCCCGAAAACTTTCGAGGCAGGAAAAGCTGCAGTCTCCACCGGCCGCTGTCAGCCAGTCGCGTGAATCTGTTCAGGTTCAGTTTGCGTTTCAGGGAAACGTGGCGCAAGTTCCCGCGCAGATCGCCGATTCGCTCGTGCTCGTCCCTGTTCGCGTAAACGGCTCGCAGCCCTCGTGGTTCCTGCTCGACACCTTGCGAACCGCATCCGTGATCGATGACGTACGCGCGGTCGCGGTCGGGCTCTACTCGCCGTCGTCGGAAGGCAAAATTCCGAAGTCCTTCTCAAACGTCACGTTGGAGTTTCCCGGCCTCCGAATTTCCCTGCCCTCCCTCGCGCTCGGCAGTTTTGGTGACTTGTCGGCCCGCGTCGGTCACGTTGTACAGGGCATCCTCGGAATGGATGTCCTGAGCCAGCTCGTCGTGAAGATCAATTATCAGGCCGACTCTGTTCAGTTTTATGATCCAGTTGGGTTTAAGTACTCCGGGCGCGGCGTGCAAATTCCCGTGCAGGTTTCGGATGAAGTTCCAGCCATCACGGGTAAAGTGACCCTCGGTCACCGGGGAAAATTCACTGGCCTGATCGCCATCGCGACAGCACAGACAGAGCCTATGGATTTTTCGCCGCATTTCGCGGCCGCGCATTTTTTCTCAGGGGCGCCTGAAAGGATGCTGCCGTTCCCCGGTGAAGATGCCGCCAGCGACACCGATGTTCGCGCATTTCTTGGCCGGGTGCAGCAGCTCCAAATAACGAAAATCTCCTTCAACGATCCCATCGCGATTCTGCCGGTGAAATCAGCGCAAGGCCCCGGCATTGTTCCGAAGCAGTTCATTTGCGCCATTGGCGGAGAAATTCTGAGCCGCTTCACCGTGATTCTGAATACTCCAGCGCACATGCTGATTCTTGAGCCCAACAAGAGTTTCGTCGATATTTTTAGCGCGGATATGAGCGGCTTGGCTCTGATCGCCATTCCCCCCGCATTTAACCGCTTTGAAGTGGCTCAGGTCGCGCGCAAGTCGCCAGCTGCTGCCGCGGGAATTGCCATTGGCGACATAATCGCTAAAATCGATGACCGGACTGCATCCGACTATACGTTGGACGATATTCGCGCCCTTCTGCGGCAAGATGGGCTGTCTCACAAACTCACTCTGCTGCGCAGCGGCAAATCCATTGACGTAATGCTCGCATTGAAACCTCTAATATGAAGAGGCTCCTGCCGGTTCAGGCGTCGCTCATATCTCTGCGCACG
>JASHRN010000046.1 GCA_030037335.1 Candidatus Acidiferrales bacterium
GTTTCATGCTCGGCACCCCTGCAAGCCTTCCACTGCGGCGGTGAATCTGCCAACTACGGCGACGTGATCACGCAGGTGAAGGCAGCTAATCTGCTTTGGCTGACACAGTGAGCGACTGAATCTGAAATGGGGTGGGGCCCCTCGATCAGGGGATGCCCTGCAATTGAGAGGGGGAAGGCCGCACTGATCCCGCCAACATCCCAATCGCCTCGATGAATTACTGGACTTCCCGGAGAGATGCTACTCTGCATCCACTCCGCCCACGGCGTAAGTTGTAGAGCCGTTCGCGGCGGGCTAAGGTGGTAAAAACGTCTTCGCCGCTATCACTTCCGAAGCCACCGCTGGACCTTCGCTTTCATATTGAGCCTGTGCAGAGCTCTCGCGCCGGTCCCCGATGCAGCGCTGAAGAACCGGATGCTGCCCAGTTTGAGCAGCGAGCTGAACTGTCGCCGGAAGAGCCACACCATCACATTCGGATAAGAGGCGTTTGCGAAAACTTGCTTGTAGTCTGCGTAGGCGCCGAAATCACAAATCTCGGGAGTATCCTTCCTGAAAACATCCTCCAGAGCGAGGAACTGTTGGATCATGCCCACACCCAATTCCCTCCAGCCCGGATCGTACCCAACTTCCACCCCCAAGAACCTGCCGCCGTACTGGTAGGCCACCTGAAAAGCGCAGGGTATTCCTCCGCATTTTAGCAGGTATGATCTCAACCAGCCGCGGCGCGCTGCCCACTTTAGCCAACGCTTGAGCTGATCTGGGTTGCGGACGCCCATACCCCACAAGCGAAACTGGTAAGTCTTTCGCGAGATTTCCGCTGCTGCCTCGACAAAAGGATCAACTTGAGCCTCTTCGGTGATTCTCAGCGACTCCACCTCGCCTCGCTCGCGCAATTTTCGGACGCGACGTGAAAGATTTTGGCGCTCCTTTGAGGAGAGTGTCCGCAGATAGTCGTCATAAGACCCAGTCAAGCGAATGTAGGGATGAGGCCTCGCGCCGTGCTGGCTATACAAGCGGAAGTGCTGTTTGATCAGCGGACTGCTTTGGAGATATTGCCAGAAAAAAGAATCGCCGCGGATACAGGTCATGTAAATCCCATCAAATTCGAGCCCGAGGAGCTGATGGAAAAGCAGGTCACAGGCCGCTGATTCCGTCGGCACATTGGGAGTGTAGCCGAGCATCCGGCACACTTTCAGTGGGAACTTCACAACCTTGAGGCTGCCGAGGCGACCGTAACGAGCGGTGGTATACAACTCAAGAGCCACGGTCCCCCCGATGCGGGAGTCCTTCTCGAGAACGTAAGCGCGCAGGCTCGCTTTCTCTTGCCGGGCGCGTTCCTGCAACCATTCGGGATCACAAACGATCAGATGGTCAGCGCAGCGTTCGTTACACCCCCTCCACTCTGGGAGGATCGCGGTCAAATCATGATCGAGGTCGACTTCGCGAATCTGGTATGACTTCAAGTGAGGGGGGGGCGTCGTCTTACGCTCGATCACTCCCTGCACCAGGCTAAGCTCGTCGGCCGTATCGAACTTTTTGACACTGAATCCCATTGGAAAAGTTCTTGGCTCTTTCGCTGCCCGCTACGCCGCTTTTCCCGAGTGTAGCCAATCTACCTGAACAAGTACAGATCCCTTACAGGCCTTTGTCTAAAAAAAACACTATCGCCGCCGTACCGCCTTCGTCTGTGAAATTCTACGGAAATCTTCGCATTCACTTGCGAAACTGGACCTGATGACCTCAATCGCGGCGGCCTTGCGGTGTGAGGTGCAGTCACAGGTGAGGGGGCGGGTAGTCCATTGCACGAATCCAAGGGGCCCGCGATTCTCTAGAATCCGGCGCAAAGACAGCCGCGAGTGAAGGTCGCAGATTGCTGTTGTTTCACTGCTGCGTCCCGCGCATTAAGTGTCTAACCCTCGCCTTTAATCCGAACCGGTTCAGTATGGCTCCTGTCCTCATCATCATTGTACTCAGCAGAGATTCCGAAGTCATACAGCTCAGGCATATTCGTTTTATACAAGTCCTTAAGCACGAGCCATTGGAGCACTGTGCCCACACTAAGTTGCTCCATGCAGGATCGTCTCCAAAATTACCTTTTCGCCTCGCGCACAATTAAATGTCGCAAATGTGTCGATCAAATACTTCAAAAATGCGCAATAATTGTGAGGGCTACAAAATCGCGGTCGGACTTTACGCTCTTACCAAAGCTGCTCATGGAACAGTTCGCATCCCCAATTGTATCGGCGATCATTCCCTCGAAATACCGCCCAGCAGACCTTGGGCGGACAGTGGAAAGCCTCCTCAAACAAACGATGCTACCGAAGCAAATAATTATAGTGGACCAGAGTGAGCAGCAAGAAAACCGGAACGAGATCGAAAAGCTATACTCTACTCTCCCACCGGAAACTCGTGATGCCGTTGAACTTTCTTATATTCACGATTGCACAATCGAAGGGCCCATCGTCGCTCGCAATCGTGGAATGATGGTCGCCTCGGGAGAAATCTTGGCGTTCTTTGACGATGACGTTTGCCTTGAGCGTACTTACCTGGAGGAGTTAGTCGCAGCTTACAATCGCGATGCGGAGGTTGTGGGCGTATCTGGCATGATCGCAAATTATCACCTCCCCCCTTGGCATCGGCGCCTGTGGTCCACCTTGTTTGTCCGCGGCAACTTTCACGACGAACGCCAAGTCATTTATTGGCATGCGGATCAACTTAGGGATTCACATCCGATCCGCGTTCGGAAGTTCACCGGTGCGTGCATGAGCTTCCGTGCCGAAGCGACTCACGGACACTGGTTTGACGAGAACCTGCCGAATACATTTGAAGAAGATTGGGATTTTTGCATCAGTCTCGGGCCCGATGCGAAATTGGTGATCGCACCTCGGGCGCGTCTGTTGCATTTACGATCTGCGCCGGGCAGGTCAAAAAAGCATCACCTACGCAACGAAGCGCGCTCTACGTACTACCTGCACAGAAAGCACTGGAACTATGGATTGAAGAATCGAATATGCTTCTGGTGGATAAACGTCGGCTATGCCCTACTTGCTACAGTTGGGAGTTTGCGACGGCTGACCTTAGCGCCCTGGCGAGCCCTTATTTCCGGTGCCGCTGAGGGCAATGCAGTGGCCAGTAAGCCCACACCACCCAGTGAACTTATCAAGTCAAACGCGACATTGGAAGAATAGTCGGAGCAACGCGGCTTCTGTCAAAACACGTGAACAGAGGCGTTCTGGAGAGTCCTTTGAAAAGCGGAAACAAACGCCTGCGGTTACCTGATTTCATCGGTATTGGCCCGGCTCGCACAGGCACAACTTGGCTCCACGAAGCGTTGCGGCGAGATGTATGCCTGCCACGAATTAAGGAAATTCACTTTTTTAAGACATACTATTCAAAGGGCTTGGAGTGGTACGCTTGGCACTTCCGCAATTGTCCGCCCATGGTTCTTGCGGGTGAGATATGCCCTACCTATTTTAGTTTTCATCCGGCTGCCGATCGAATTGCCCATGACCTGCCAAATTGCAAAGTCATCTGCACTCTTCGGGACCCAGTGACCCGGCTTTACTCGCACTATAAGCAAATGAGGCCAATCCTGGGAATCAGTGCACCGTTTGAGGAAGCTTTACAACAATTTCCCGGACTCGTCGACGTATCCTTTTATTCTTCACACTTATGTCGGTGGCTGCAGGCCTTCGGAAACGAAAGAGTCCTTATACTATTTCACGAGGACTTGAAGCGGAATCCTCAGTCCTATCTCGATTCCGTTTGTTCATTTATTGGAATCCCCAAAATTGACGTGACACGCACCGCCATAGGCGCCCGAAAGGCGAATCTCATGGAAGCTACGCGCTTGCCGCTGAGCCGGAGGCTCGGTCTCGCCAGTGCCATCGTTTACGATCGCCTAAGAGAGCATAGGTTTGATCTGATTTTGGATTTGTGGCAACGCTCTGGGCTTTGGGAGCTATGTGTTGGTGGCGGTAAGAAATACGGGCCGATTGCGCAGGAAACGGCTGCTCGTTTGAGGGAACTCTATCGAGCGGACGTCGAGCAACTTGAAGCTATGACCAAACGCGATTTATCAGCGTGGAAAGGGACGCAACCTGAAAAACTCTCCTCAGTGAAGAAGCCAATATAGATTGCCAGCTTTGACCTGCGTGATTACGTTTCCATAGTTCGCTGCTTCTTCCGCGCCATCCGAAAAATGAAGTCGCGATCGATAGGCTGTTTCATGGCGACTGTCTCGATATTCTGCCAACTCTATCAGATTCTTCTTTTGACCTAATTGTCACATCGCCGCCATGCGCTGAAGGCAAGAAGCGTAGGTATGGTGTGTCTCTGCTGACAAGCACGTGGAATATTTCTGACCGACGAAAATGATTTCGTCTTGTTGGCCGCTCGACGAATTATCAGGCGCACCCGACGGACAGCAAGACAAAATCAGCGCTCATCTGGCTGGATAAGAAAGCTGTACATCTTTATTCCCGCGCAAAGGAAAAATTCGGCATCAGCGATCATACCGCCAGCAAGGTTCTCGATTTCTTCTCTCGAAAAAAATAGACGGGACCGCACGGTCACCGGTTCTCAGCCGCCAACTGTTTCAAATACCGTCCAACTGCTTCTTGCCAGGGCGGCAGCAACTCCATTTTCTCGCGCTTAAGACGAGCGTTCTCAAGCTGAGAATTCCGCGGGCGCGGCGCCGGGCGCTTCGTTTCCTCGCTGGAAATCGGTAGCACTGGAGTATTTTCGTATCCAGCCTGGCGCAGGATCTCCTTCGTAAACTCGATGCGCGCAGTAAATCCCTGGTTCGTCAGATGGTAGATTCCGTAGGGTCCGCGCCGCAAAATTCTCCCAATTCCGGCTGCGGCATCGAAGGTATAGGTCGGCGCAAGCATCTGATCTTTGACAATTCTGAGCGGCTGCCCCTTTTTGCCCAACTCCGTAACCAGCGACACAAAATTATTGCGATAGGGCCCGAAAACTCCGCACACACGCACAATCCACGACCGATCCAAATGCCTCTGAACTTCCCGCTCGCCCTCAAGCTTGCTGCGGCCGTAAACACTGAGCGGCCGTGCCTCGTCTTCTTCTACATATGGCTCGGCCTTTTCGCCGTCGAACACATAGTCTGTGCTGATGTGCATCAGCGGAATATCGAATTCGCGGCACAGGAGCGCAAGAATTCCTGGCCCCTCTGCATTCACGCGAAAAGCCAAATCCTCTTGCGTCTCGCAGGCATCCACATCCGTGAATGCGGCGGCGTTGACCACAGCATCCGGCCGCTCCGCTTCTAAAATCCGGCGCATCTGCTTTTCATCGGTAATGTCGGCTTCCACGTGACTTGCGCCGGTGATCTGTTCGCGAGGCACAAGCACTTCCGCGATGGCGCGCGCCAGCATTCCTTGTTTGCCGGTGAGAAATATCTTCAAGGGATTTCAGAGCTGCGCGAGAGTGGCGCGGCGCTTGACGTAGAATTTTTCGTAATATTCCTGATATTCGCCGCTGGTCGCTTCGCACACCCACTCTCCATTGGCGCGATACCATTCGACCGTATGCTGCAATCCTGTTTCGAGATCCACTTGCGGCTCCCAGCCGAGCTCCCGCCGGATTTTCGAATCATCGAGCGCGTAACGGCGGTCGTGCCCTGGCCGATCCTGCACGAATTCGATCAGACCCTCTGGCGCCGAAAGCAGTTTCAGCAGGGTGCGCACAATTCCGATGTTGGGAACCGGCCGGCCCGAGCCGATATTGTAAATCTCTCCGATGCGGCCCTTCTGCAGAACGGCATCGAGCCCGCGGCAGTGATCTTCCACAAAAATCCAATCGCGCTCGTTTAAGCCATCGCCATAAACCGGCAGCTTCTTGCCCGCAAGCGCATTGGAGATCATCAGTGGAATCAGTTTTTCCGGAAATTGATAAGGCCCGTAATTGTTGGTACAGCGCGTGATCACCGCAGGAAACTTATGCGTATGCACGTAGCTGCGCACCATCAGATCCGAAGCGGCCTTGCTTGCGGCGTAGGGGCTATTCGGCGCCAATTCGGATGTTTCTGAAGCTGTCTCTTTCGGCGCCATGCTTCCGTAGACTTCATCCGTGCTCACGTGCAGGAAGCGAGGCACCTTGCGCTTGCGCGCTGCCTCTAGCATCACCCACGTGCCTTCGACATTCGTGCGAATAAACTCGCGCGCGGAGGCGATGCTGCGGTCCACATGGCTTTCCGCGGCGAAATGCACAATCGCATCGAACCCCTCAGCCATTGCGCTTTCCACCGCGTCGGCATCGCAGATGTCTCCGCGAACGAACCGGTAATTCGGCTGCGAATCGATATCTGCGAGATTCTGAAGATTGCCGGCGTAAGTTAGTTTGTCAAAATTGACGATCTCCGCTTCGGGATGCGCGCTCAGGAAATAGCGAATGAAATTCGAGCCAATGAATCCCGCTCCGCCAGTGATCAGCAGTTTCATCGCAGTTGTTTCACCGCTCTAACGAAGCTGAATGTCCCAGTTGTACGGAATGCTCGGATCATTGTAGGGAACGCGAAACTCATCCGGTTTCGCGTGGTTGTAAACCTCTGTGATGCAATTGATGACAATCGCTTCGGTCTCGCTGATGCATTTGAAGCCGTGATAGACCAGATTGGGAATCTGCACCAGGATGGTGTGGTGCTCGCCCTGGAAAAATTCATTCACTTCGCCGTGCGTCGATGATTTTTCCCGGGCATCGTAGAGCACCAGCTTAATCATTCCGCGCACAGTGCAGAAACTGTCGATCTGCTTCTGATGATAGTGCCAGCCTTTGATCACTCCGGGATAAGCCGTCGTCATATAGAGCTGGCCGAACTTGATGAACTCCTTGTCGTCCTGGCGGAGAATCTCCATCAGCCGGCCACGCTCGTCGGGAATCATCTTGAGCTGCTTGACGCGCACACCATCAATCATTATTCACGCTCGCTTCCTTGGATTTCGAAGCTGCCGTC
>JASHRN010000047.1 GCA_030037335.1 Candidatus Acidiferrales bacterium
TGCATGGCTATGTTTTTCGCACCGCTCAAAATTTTCTTCAGTCCTTTATGCAGCTCTTCCCAGCCGGAGTATTCGATTTTTTTGCCGGGAAGCGCGTCAAGGTCGCCTGGTTCAATACGATGCACGAGTTTTGATGGCGCTCCTTTCGCGGGAATGAAGTAAAACCAGCGGCGCGTAACTTTAGTGTTGCCGTTCAGACCGAGAATGCGCGCGGCGATCGCATCGCGGTGATGATGATCGTAGAAAAGCCAACCGTCCAGCTTCTGCGCCCGAAGTTCCGATTGAATCGATTTGATTTCCGGCATCGTCTCACCTTTTCCCGTGAAAACAGAGTGATTCTAACACGAACGGCAGCAGCTCGTTCACTTCGCGCGGCGTTCACCAAAGATTGCCGAGCCAATCCGAACTTGCGTGGCACCTTCCTCGATTGCGATTTCAAAATCATGGCTCATACCCATCGAAAGTTCAGGGAGCGGGCGCTGCAGACTTTGCTCCAGATCATCGCGCAACCGGCGCAGACGCCGAAAATAAGGACGCGCATCGCGGGGGGCGTCGCAAAAAGGAGGAATGGCCATCAAACCTCGAAGTTGCAGGTGCGGCATCTGAACAATTGCTTCGGCCAGCGCCGGTAAGTCCACCTGCGCCACACCCGACTTCGTTTCCGTGGGATCAATTCGGACTTCGAGCAGAACGGCAAGCCACTCGTTCGCTTCGCCGGCAGCATCATCAAGCTTCACAGCCAACTCCGCATCATCGACGGAATCAATCCAATCAAAGAGCCGCGATGCACGGCGCGCCTTGTTGCTTTGCAAATGTCCAATTAAATGCCAGCTCGGCTTAATGTCTGCGAGTTCCGCCTGCTTGGATTCCCACTCCTGCACGCGGTTTTCGCCGAAGGCGCGGATGCCCGCATCGTACGCAGCACGAATCGCCTCCGCTGGGAATGTTTTTGAAGCCGCAACAACGACGATCTCTCCAGCCTTGCGGTCTGCGCGAGCGGCAGCGCGCGCGATACGTTCCTGCACGCTCTTGACGTTCGAAGCAATCGAAGAAGTTGCACGAGCCATGCGGCATTCTAGTGCGGAACGAACTTTGTTGCGCAAACAAATTCGGCGACGATGGCAGCCAGTTCAATTCGTCAAAATGAGAGCCAATTGAATTCGAGGCGTGCAGAATGATCGACCAATGGGTCGCCCCCTGGTTATTGCCTTAACCGAATGGCGCACCCCACTCGGTACAATGATCGCGATTCGGGGGTTTCGCTCTGTGAAACCACGCCGTCAACGATTTCGATTTCACCTTCAAGCAGTTCGTAAACTTCCTCCTCCGAATGAAGCGCTCGTGGATGGAAGCGCCCGCATTGAAGTCATAATGTGCAAACGTCATGTTTGGAGAATGAAAGTAACGACCCGCCAGCCAGGTAAACGTTCAATGACGCGAAGCTAACTCGTATCCACATATCAGCAGAAAGTTTTGCCTCGATCGATGGAAGCATTTTAATGTTGAATCAGCTTGTTTGGACGGGTGATTTCCAACGGCTCCTTGCCTGGAGAAAGTGTCTCAGGATGAATTCAACGCGTTGGAGACAAGGCAGGCAGCGGCTTATCGGGCCGTGGATATTCGAAAATACCAAAAGGATCGCTTCCAATGAGAATACGGTTCGGCTCGACGAGCATGGTCGTGGGCCTGAGTGGCTCCTCGTCAACTGTGGGAAGACAATACTCTGCCAAGATATTGCCTTCCTTGTCCAAGTGAACAAGATTCCCGCCGATTACTGCCCACACTTCGTCGTTTGCAGAGTCCACAGCCATGGCATCGATGATTATTCTTTCATCCGCAGGCCCAGCACGCTCACTCAGTTGCACGCCAAGCGCGATGCGGCCCTCCTGCATCCCTCCTCCCCCGCGCCCTCTTCTTCCTCCGCCTTGCGTCGCAGGCGTCTCTGTGGAAGTTGTGTCCGCGCTGGAAGTGTTGTTAGCCGAAGAATCAGAGGAAGAGGATTTCCCTGTGTCATTCGTCATTGTAACAAGCCCCCCGGCCACGCGAACACCAGGTTTCACCGACCAACTACCCGACGGCGATAATGCGTCCGCGGTGAACGCGGTCTCGAAGGTCCTGGCTCCGTAACCATCGTACCCGCGAATGGTTGGAGCGGCGCGAAATGCAAGATCCACAAAAATATCGCCGGCTGAGTCGCCATAGAACCAACTACGATTTATCGTGGGCTTGCCATTCGCGGACGTGTCGGCATCCTTTACATCCCGCGGATCAGGGTGCGCGGTGCAGGCGAAAATCTGTGAGTCGCACTCTTGAATGTTGGGATCACCGATGTCCCCGAAGCTG
This sequence comes from Candidatus Acidiferrales bacterium, assembly GCA_030037335.1. Classification (GTDB taxonomy): domain Bacteria; phylum Acidobacteriota; class Terriglobia; order Acidiferrales; family UBA7541; genus DAHUXN01. Next base: position 2,344 of record JASHRN010000047.1, read on the forward strand.
CGGTCCACTTCTCCACGCACTATATCATAGACATCCACCAGATGTTGCGAAGACAAACTGGACACAGCGACTTCGCCGCCGGCGAGCGGTTCCACGGAAACGGGAGCAAGCACGTGAATTTTCGCAACTGGGATTCCAGCAGCAGAATAAATTCTAATTGCATTCGCGCCGCGGTCAGCGACGTACACCCGCCCGGCGGAATCAACCTGCAAATCCGAACCGTAGATAATCGAGGAACTAGGCGAAGACGACAGGTAAGATGCCGCCGGTATCTGGCCAATTCGTTTGCCGTCGGCAGAATAAATAGCGACAGCCGGGCCAGGAGCGGTGAGTACATAATAGTTCCCGGATGGCCCTCGGCGAATCGCCAGCAAGCCCGGGCCGACATCGGGCAAGAAACGCGCAAGCACGTTCAGGCATGTTTCGCCGTTTCCTGGTTTCACCGTGACGGTCTGCTGGACCTCAGCGATTTTCAACTGAGCATTGAACGTCACAGGCATGGTGGCGTTGGCAGCGATTTGGATGCCGCCTTGTTCGAATTTTTCGAAACCCTGCGCTTCGACCACCAAGCTATACATTCCCGGAACAACACCAGCAAACGCATAGTTACCGTGCTGGTCAGTGGTCGTGGCACGCTGCGAATTGTTCGCGGAATCGATGAGGTGAACTGCTGCATTTGGAATTGCGGCTCCGCTGGGATCGGTCACGGTGCCGCGCACTGAAACGGCGTTCTGACTGAAAATCAATCTGCCGGTCACAAGAAAAAGCGTGAGAAGAAATGCGAAGCAAACTGCTGCTCGACAGATTCCTAAAACGGCCTTCATCACACACCCCAAACAGGACAGCGCCGCGAGCAAATAACAGAGCTTTCTGCACGCAGCTTTCCTCGCAAGATGCGGGATTACCGAAGAATGTTGCACGACCTCTGAAGTGAAGATCAAGAATGCGGACTCAGCTACAGCGCGCTAGCCGCCGACTGATACCCGTACAGCTGTGTTAGACTGTGCAACGTTTATGCCTGCCCGCGGGAAACTCATCGTACTGGAAGGAATTGACGGCTCCGGCAAGCACACACAATTGGAGATGCTTGCGCGCGCTATGCGTCAACGCGGTATTCCTCACGCTACCATCGATTTTCCCCAGTACGACGGCTTTTTCGGGAAACTGATCGGACAGTATCTGAACGGAGAGTTCGGCACGCTGAGCGACGTGGACGCGCATTTTTCCGCGCTGCTTTTTGCGGGTGACCGCCTAGAAAACAGAAAACAGCTCGAAACGTTTCTGGACCAGGGAAAACTTGTGCTTGCCGACCGCTACATCGCTTCCAATCTGGCACACCAAGGCGCTCGTGTTCCTCCTGTCAGGCAAGAGCGATTTCGCGCGTGGCTCGAAAAACTGGAATACGACGTCTATGGATTGCCCCGCGAAGATATTGTGATTCATCTGCGGTTGCCAGTGAGCAGCGCACAACAACTCATCCAGCGAAAGCGCCCGCGGAAGTACACGCGACGACGCAGGGATTTGCAGGAGGCAAACCTTAAACACCTGAAGCGCGCTGCGCAGATTTTCGAGCGGCTTGCGCATCGAGCAAACTGGTCAACCGTCGACTGCATGGAACCGCAGAGTAACAACCTGCGCGCACCGGGAAAGATTCACAGCGACATCATGGCGATTCTTCAGGCACGAATTCTCGTGCCGGACCGTGAGGACGAATAGTGGGGTTTGGCGAGTTTCTAGGGAATGAGCGAATCGTGCACGCATTGCGCACGATGCTGCGGCGCGAGCGCATGCCAAACGCGCTGCTGTTTGTCGGCCTGCAAGGAATTGGCAAATTCACACTGGCGCGCATGTTGGCGCAGGCGGCCAACTGCGAAAAGCTGCGAGATGACTTCTGCGGTGCATGTGAAACGTGTAAGAAAATCGCGCGGCTTGGAGATCCCGGCCCGCTGATCGAGCAAGGCCTCGCTGAACGTGGCGAGAACCCCGACACAGCGACAGTAGAACGAACTCCGCTGATCCTTGAAACGCACCCAGATGTTTGGGCAATTGTGCCCGACCCCGTGCGCCGTAAGAATCCTGTAGCGCGACCGATGATTCGCATGGGGCAGCTTCGTGCGGTTCAGCGCGCAGCCTATTTCGTTCCGCAGGCCCGTCGGCGCATTTTTATCCTTGATGGCGCGGAAACGATGCGCTGGAACGATGCCGATGTATGCCTGAAAATTTTGGAGGAACCACCGGAGACCGCCTCTCTGATTTTGCTTGCGCCCCGTGCTGACGCGCTCCTACAAACCATCCGCTCCAGGTGCCTGACATTCTGGTTTGCGCCAATCACGCCGGAAAAAATAGAGCAATTCCTGAGGAACCGCTCTGAATGGAGCGGAACGGAGCGCAAATTGGCCGCGCAACTCGCCGATGGCAGCCCTGGCGCAGCTCTGGGGCTGGACTTGGCGGAATCCGCTCGCCTTAGACGCGAGGTGCTCGGGCTGATCAGCGACTCCATGAGCGGGAAATCCTATCGCGCGATTTTCAGCGCGACCGTACGGCTTGCAAAGGAGGAATCAGAACCGTTTGAAAATGTGCTGCCGCTGTTCTATAGTTTTTTTGCAGACCTGCTCGAACTGTCCCACAGTACGAAGAACTTCGCGCTGCGGAACCCGGATCTGCGCCGTGAACTCGAGACCCTCGCTCGAAAAATCAGCGATGTCTGGGTGGCGCAGGCCACGAGTAACTTGGATCGCTTGGAGGGCCGCTTGCGTCGCAATGTAAGCCGCCAACTCGGCCTGGATGCCGTCGCGGAAAGCCTCCGAATTTGATAATGAACCCAAGAATGACTGGACAAGACATTTTTTAGGAAACCCAATCGCGCTGAATGTAGTCATATATAAAGATTACGCATTCCTGGAAATTTCCTAAGGAGCACGCCATCGTGAACCGCAAGTTATTCCGCCCCTCTCTCACTGAGGTGAAGGAGCAGCAATATCCGGCACGCAACGCACACGAACCGGGACAAAGGAAGAAACCAGCTCCGCCCGAACAAACGCACGCCGAGAGCTTCTACTACGTCAAGCAGATGCAATCGCATACGCCTGTAGTTGTGGTTCTCGCGGATGGAGAAACCTTCCATGGAATCGTGGAATGGTACGACCGCGATTGCATCAAGCTGACGCGATTTGGCAGTCCCAACCTGCTGCTGTACAAACATGCCATCAAATACATCTACAAAGACGGCGAAGAGGCGGCGCAAGGCGGAAACTCCAATGGAAACGGGAGTCACAGCTCCTAACTGCTGCTCAACCGCTTATTTTTGAACAACTGAATAGAGCATCATAAAGTTTGCGCTGATGTGCGGGGCCTGTTAGCTTACAGGCAAGCTGATGGGCGAGAAGAGAGAATCCGCGCTCGCGACGATTATCCTTGCGCTTGTGACCCTGGCCATCGGCGTGTACGCGCTGGCGTACGGACTGCAAACGATGTTCTATTTTCAGGCCAAGCACTGGGCGAGCAGCGCGCCTTTTCTCAGAGAAGTCCCTCAGCCGCTCCCTTCGACAGCGGCTTCGCCCGTCCAAGAAAAAAACCTTTCGTTCTACGGCGTGAGCTTCGCCGCACCCTGGAAGGGAATCCTGGCGCAAACCAACGGCGACGCCCATTCTGAGGTGGATTTCAGAACCGGCCCGGTGATTATCTTTTTCAATCCTGCCGGTGAGAAGGACATCCTTTCCAGCATTCGCGATGGCGATCTAAAAACCTACGACCGTTATGAAGCCGTTTTTGGTTCTGATCTCTTTCCAACCAATTATGATTTGTATTGGGCTGTATACAACGCGTCGCCCGCATCGCTTTCGCCATTCATTTCGCGCGCGCAGGTAGAGCGCATTGGCACCCTGCTCGAGTGGAAACTCGCATTTGGAGCAAGCGAGGCAAGCACAATCTACAAAGTGCAGGCGGATGGATTGCGCGGCTTACAATTTGGCGACCCTTCCAAAGATGCCATGATAGTGATGCGGCTCTTTGACGCGCACAATGCCCAGTACCGACTGCTCTTCACTTCAAGAGCCGGAAGAGGCACATTTCCACAATCGGACATTAATTGCGTGTTGGATTCACTAAAACTCACGCCGGAAGTGCACTGAAGCGCCTGCTGAGGCAAACCGAACCGTAAGATCATTCGCTGGAGCTTCGCTACGCGTGTGCGGCTGTAGAGGTATTCAAAACCTGCTGATAGTACGCCTCGTAAAGTGGAATCACGTCATTCGAGCAGAATTTCTTTCGGGCATCGATGCGCGCCTGCTTTCCCATCTCGCGGCCTCGGTCCGCGCGCGAAAGGATTTGAATCGCAAACTTCGCCGCAGAAGCGACGTCCCGTGGGTTGACCAAGTAGCCGTCCACGCCGTTCGTCACAACCTCCGGAACGCCGCCAACGTTTGTAGCAATGACCGGGACTTCACACGCCATTGCTTCGAGCGCGGCAAGCCCGAATGATTCGAGATCTGAGGGCAGCAGAAACAAGTCCGCGAGTCCAAGAAAGTCTTGAATGTGATCCTGTTTGCCCAGGAAGAACACATCGCGGTTCAGTTTCTTGGAGCGGACCAGGTACTCGGCAGCCCCGCGGTCCGGACCGTCTCCGATCAGGACAAACTTCGCCGGCATTTTCTGCCGAATCAGCGCAAAAATTTCAACGGCATCCGTGATGCGTTTGACGGGACGGAAATTGGAAAGGTGCATGACCAGCGGCTCGCCGTTCGGAGCCCATTCGCTGCGGCGGCGCTGATCGGCCAAACGGCAATACTGATCGCAGTTCACGAAGTTTCGAATGACTTCGATAGGCCGGTGAACGTCAAATTCTTTGATCGTCTGATCTCGCAGATAGTTTGATATCGCCGTCACGCCATCGCTCTGTTCGATAGAAAATCGGGTGATCGGCAGATAACTCCGGTCGCTGCCAACGAGCGTGATGTCCGTGCCATGAAGCGTGGTGATGAAAGGCAAGCGCTGCGGCGCCAACATCGAGCGCGCAAGCAAAGCGCTGACTGAATGCGGAATCGCATAGTGAACATGTAGAAGATCGAGTGAAGCGGACTCTGCAACTTCAGCCATCTTGACCGCGAGCGCCAATGTGTAGGGAGGGTGATCGAAAAGAGGATAGCTGGTCACCTCCACTTCATGAAAGTAAATCCGCTCGTGCGCCGGATCGAGCCGAGTGGGAACCGCGTAGCTGATGAAATGGACTTCATGGCCGCGAGCAGCCAGTTCCATTCCGAGTTCCGTCGCTACAACGCCCGAGCCCCCATAGGTTGGATAGCAGGTGATACCGATCTTCATTATGCCGCCGAGCACTTGCGCGCACCTTGAGCGGATGCTAGATTCGCCATTTTCCGCTTCTCCATTGGACGTGACAATACGGGGGTGCGATGCAACAACTTTCCGGCAAAATGGCGTTCATTACAGGAGGGGGAACTGGAATAGGTCGCGCCTGTGCACTTCTTTTTGCACGCGAGGGCGCGAAAGTCGCGGTAGCGGCTCGCCGAAAAGAAAAACTGGAAGCTGTCGCGCAGGAAATTATCGAAGAAGGCCACCAGGCTCTCGCAGTGGAATGTGACATTACCCGAAGAGCTTCCGTTGAGCACGCGATTCGCACCGCGGAGGAGCGGCTGGGCGGCCTCAACGTGATTGTGAACAACGCGGGCGCGCTGCATATCGGCACTGTGGAACAGACCTCTGAGGACGATTGGAATCGGGTGGTAGCTGTGAACCTGACGGGAACTTTTCTTGTCTCCCAGGCCGCTATCCCGGTGCTTCGCCGCGCCGGCGGCGGCTCGATCGTGAATATCGGATCGTATCTCGGCCTAGTGGGCATTAAGCAACGTGCCGCATACTGCGCCTCAAAAGGCGGTGTTACGCTTCTCACAAAAGCGATGGCTCTTGACCATGCGGCCGAAAATATCCGTGTGAATTGCATCTGCCCCGCGCTCGTAGAGACCGAGATGGCGCTCGGCGCAATGCAGCGAATGCCAGATCCAGCCGCATATCGCAAATTGAGGGAATCTCAGATTCCCATTGGACGCGCAGGAAAGCCCGAAGACGTGGCTCGTTTGGCGGCCTTCCTTGCTTCGGATCAGTCCTCTTGGATGACCGGAAACGCGATCCCGCTTGACGGCGGCAGCACCGCTGCGTGAGCGACGGAACGATAATGGCACGCAGAACAAACGTCGGAAAGCCGCTAACGCTCGAGGCTCTAGGCCGCAAATTCCATTTCAGCAACATGGCACGGCAATTCGGCTTTCAACTCGAGCACGCCAAAATTGGCTGCGTGAAGCTCCGAATGAAAGTCCAGCCTCGACACATGCAAATTCATGGAGTCGTACATGGTGGAGTGCTCGCTTCGCTCGCTGACACCGCTGGCGGACTGGCACTCTATCTCGGACTCCCGCAAGGCTCACGCGCAGCTACAGTAGAAATGAAAATGAATTTCCTCGAGGCCGTTCAGAAAGGAACTGTCTTTGCCGAAGCCAGAATCTTGCGTCAGGGAAAGTATCTCGCGGTCATCGAATGCGATTTGACGGATGATCGCAGAAAAATGGTGGCGAAGGCGCTAATGACATTTTCTGTTGGATTAGCCAAGACGCGGTCGCACAGCCGTTGATCTTGTAAGCACGCTTCCCTTGCCCACTTTACTTCCCTTCACGGATTGGCTAAGTTGAAGCGAATACCATGCAATCACCTGTCTCCGGCAAAGAACTGCTGTTCACTCTGGTGCTGAAGGTTGGCTTTTCCGCCTCTTTGGCAGCTTTGCTGGTTCGGTTTGCGCGCTTTCGGCGCGTGCTCTTCATCGAGAAGCGCGATTGGAATCAAAAAATTCTGCTTCTTCTCTTTTTGACTCCGCCGCTCGCCCTCGCTGTCGTGTTGCGATTGGTTGGCAAGGGTTCCCTCAGCGGGGGATATGAATTCTTCGATCTCACCTTGGCCGGATCTTTCCTGATGGGGCTGGTCGGCGGTCGAACGGTTGGGCTGCTCGGCGCATCCGTGCTTGGCCTGCCAGCCCTCGGACATCACGAATGGCTTGCGATACCAGTAGCCGCACTCGTTGGACTGATTGGCGGAATGATCCGCCAGGGCATGCCAAACTCCGAAGATATCTGGCATTTCGGTCCCTTTCTCTTCCTGAATATCCCGCAATCGATCTGGAAGCTCCTGCGGCGCGGGCAAGTCAATTGGGCAATGCTGCCGCTCGGCGCCTGCATCGTGCTCGAACTCGGCCGCTACGCGCTCGCCCGCGCGGTGCCGGCAAAATGGCTGTACACGCTGCCATATCCGAGCTGGCCGTGGCTTCTGCTGATCGTCCTAGCCACGGTGATGTCCGTCGCAATGCCGATCAAGATTTGGAATAACACACGAATCGAAATGAATCTTGAGCGGAACGAACAGCTTCTCCTTACAGCCCGCATGGATGCGCTATCCCGGCAGATCAATCCTCACTTTTTGTTCAACACGCTGAACACCGTCTCTTCTTTAGTTCGCTACGATCCGGATATGGCACGCATCGTCATCCTCAAGCTCTCGAATATTCTGCGCCGGCTTCTCCGCACGCATGAAACATTTGTGCCGTTGCGCGACGAGCTCGATTTCATCGATGACTACCTCGATATTGAAGTCGCGCGTTTCGGCCGCGACAAACTGCAATTCTTTAACCAAGCCGACGAGCGTACTCTTGATGCGTTTGTGCCCAGTATGCTCCTGCAACCCATCATTGAAAATGCAATTCGACATGGCCTCGCTCCCAAACTCGAAGGCGGCGAGATTCATCTCTGTACGAAAATGACCGACGGTCGATTGACGATCGACATCAACGACAATGGCATGGGGATTTCGACAGAACGGCTGGCGGAGATTTATCACGAGGGGATCGGCATTAGCAACGTACGCGAGCGATTGCGGCTGCTCTATGGTGATCAATTTCGCATGGAGATAAAAAGCCAGGAAGGCCAAGGTACGCAAATCCGCATTGAAATCCCCGAACTGGCTGAATCCGCAGCGGCGCTGACCTGATACCGTCCCGGGTGGCATTGGCCCGTTCAACGCGCGCGCAAGACCGCACACTGAATCCTGCTATAATTTCACGTTCAAAAATGCCCCAACATAGACCCAGACTCAAAAAGAGGCGCGCCATGGAGAAATCTGTACGGCGCAGGCGGCTCACCAACAAAAGCAATGCACCGCGCATTGTTGCGCGCGCGAAATTTCCAACAGGGTATGGCCCATTCACAATCATAGGGATGGAGGCGCCTCAGAAGCTCAGCTTGACTCGCGAACCGGAAAGCGCCGTGATCTTGGTGCACGGCAAAATCCGCAAAGGCGAAGCCCCGTTGGTACGCATTCATTCGCAATGCCTTACTGGCGATGTTTTTCATTCTGAGCGATGCGATTGCCGCGCGCAGCTGGAAATGGCTTTGCGCGAGACAGCCCGCGCGAAGTCAGGAATCGTTCTCTACCTGCCCCAGGAAGGCCGCGGCATCGGGTTGATGAACAAGCTAAAAGCATACGAATTGCAGGACCGCGGCTTCGATACAGTCGACGCAAACCGGAAATTGGGATTCGAAGCCGACCACCGCGATTACAAATTTTGCGCGGATGCCCTCAAAACGCTGGGCGTAACGGCGGTAAAGCTGATGTCAAATAACCCAGATAAGGTAACGCAACTCGAGCGCGCGGGAATCAGCGTCGTCGAACGTGTTCCTTGCCGGCCGCTCACGAGCCGACATTCGAGCGCGTACCTGCGAATCAAAAAAACGAAAATGGGCCACTTGCTCGACTGACTTGCGAATCTCTCGATTCTCAGCCGGTGCTACCGCTAACGATTGCTTTCGTGCCGGCGGCGAACCGCTATCCCCATTACCTCGTACCGCGCTCCGAACAGAAGCTTGTTAACACCAACAAAAGCCCGCGCGGGGTAGGCACCATGAAAATAGGTTCTGTAGACACCGTTGAAAGCGTCATAGTCTGCTAAATTCGAGCAGAAGACTTGCACTGAAACAATGTCGTCCATCGTCATGCCCGCCTCTTCGACAACTTGCTCGATTTGGTCCATCACGATGCGAGCCTCTGCCGCCGCACTCGTGGGACGCGCAGCTTTCGGGTTTACTCCTGTCGTTCCGGCGATGTACAGAACGTCTCCGGCGACGACGCCGCTGCTGAACGGCAAATTCTGCTCGTGCGCCAATGCCGATTTTAAGTGTAGCCGCCCACTTTGCTGGCTCCACGCTGTGGTGGGAAGCAGGGCCAATGCTAGTACACAGAACGCCTTCATAGAGCATCTCCTTTGGCAGACGTAAATTATTTGGGCCGGGATTCTAATGCCAGAAGGAGCGACCAGCAGATCTTAAGAATTTGCCTTACGAGAGATGCTTTGACTCAACTGCCGCCGCCCACGAACTGCACGACCTCAAAAGAATCATTGGCCTTCACGAGAGTCTGCTGCCATTGGGCGCGCGGAAGGATGTCGCGATTGCGCTCAATGGCAACCCGATTCGCCGCAAGTCCGAGATGGCTGAGCATGTCAAGGACGTTCAGGCCATCCGGAAGCTCGCGCAACTCTCCGTTGATGACAACTGCAATCATTCCCGCTCTTGCTTCGCCAAATTTTTCGGGGTTTTCGTGGAACCCGACTGTCTTGGCCGCAGGACGAAGCGAATCTCATCCGTCGCTTGCGACTCTCCAGCACGCGCCCGGATCACAAGTTCGGTGCCATTTGCTGCCGCGTTTGGGACCGCGAATTGAATCCGCGCCAGACCATCGATTCCAGTTTCGGCCTCGCAGTGAGCTCCGCCCCTTGAACCTGTCAGAAAAGCCTCAACCGTAGCTCCTTTGACAGGCGTGCTACCCTTCCGCTGGATCACCTCAAGGTCGAGGCTTGCTTGGCCCGCAGAAAACCACGAACCGGCGTTACGCAAGCGCACTTGGATGCCCTGCGAGCCTGAATTATTCGACGGTACAGATTCTGATGGAACAGAAATCGCGCCTCTTCGAATTTCTTCAACCACCGACCGGTGCTGATCCTCCACCCTGCTGTTCAAAGACTCTTCTGAGAGTCCCGCCGCGGCAATCAGATCGGAATAGTTTGAGTTCCGCCGATGCAGAATCCGCCCGCGATGATAAACGAGCGTGACGATCGTATATTGCGGCCCACCGTAATTCTCGGTCTGGACGTGAAAAACATCGTCCCCGACCGGCACATCCGAATTGAATCCCAGGCTCATTTGCCGGATAATCCCTCTTCCAAATTTTGCTGCACGATTCGAGACGAAAAAATATCTCCGGTGTTCATTGACTCAGAGAATGCCGCCTCGATATTATAGCAGTGCATAGAAAATGAGCGGAAGCTACCTCGATGCGTATGCGCCACTGTTGCTGATGTTCCTGCTCGCCGCGGGACTCGCCGCAGTTTTGATTATTGCCTCCTCGGTGGTCGGCCGGCACTTGAAATCTCGTGCGAAAGACCAACCTTACGAATGCGGAATTCGTCCCACGGGAGACGCGCGGGAGCCCTTTTCGGTGCACTTCTACATGGTCGCAATGATTTTTATCTTGTTCGACATCGAGGCGATTTTTCTTTATCCCTGGGCCATTGTATTCAAGAAGCTGAGCCTGTTCGGTTTTGTGGAAATGGTTTTGTACATCGTCATTCTAGTGGTGGGTTACATTTATTTGTGGAAGAATGGCGCGTTGGAGTGGAAGTGAAGTAGCTGCTTCTTGCAGAGCCTGTTTCGGCAGGCATTCTGACGCCAGTAAACGGGATTCATAAGAGTGGAATCGCAGCAACAAAACAGCCCGCTGGCAGTACGCAAACTGAAGGAACGCGATCCGCAGGGAATCGCGGAAGTAATCTATTTTCGCGGCGAGACGACAGTGGTGCTCCCACGAAACCGCCTGATCGCCGCATGTGAACTCCTCAAATCCGACCCGGAGCTGGATTTTGCTTTTCTTTCCGATATCACTCCGGTTGACCGCTTCCCTATCGAGCCGCGCTTTGAAGTCAACTATCATCTGGTGAGCATCAGCAAACGACAGCGCCTCCGCCTGAAAGTCAAAGTCACGGGCAAAGATCCTACAGTTCCGACAGTAACGAATATCTGGCCCACGGCAAACTGGCACGAACGCGAAGCTTGGGATTTGATGGGCGTGAGATTCGAGGGCCATCCGAACCTGACTCGCATACTGATGCCCGACGACTGGGAAGGCCATCCGCATCGCAAAGATTATCCAGTGGAGGGCTATCGTTGATGTCTAGCGTCGCCGATACTTTCCAAGTCGCGCCCGAGAGCCGCACCATGGTCCTCAACATGGGGCCGCAACATCCATCCACGCACGGCGTTCTTCGCGTTATTCTGGAACTCGACGGCGAAATTGTGCTGAAAGCTGAGCCGGTAATCGGCTATTTGCATACCGGTATCGAGAAGAATTTCGAAAAGCTCACCTATTCACAGTGCATCCCGCTGACAGACCGGATGGATTACCTCGCTAATCTCTCGGACAATCTCGGCTATTGCTTAGCCGTCGAAAAATTGGCGGGGATCGAAGTGCCAAAGCGCGCCCAATACATTCGTGTCTTGCTCACTGAATTCACCCGGATCGCCTCTCACCTGGTTTGGCTGGGAACTCACGCCATTGATCTCGGGGCCATGAGCGTTTTCCTCTATTGCTTCCGCGAGCGGGAGGAAATGCTGAAGATTCTGGAAGCCATTTCCGGGCAGCGGATGATGACCAGCTATTTCCGCATCGGCGGTTTGGCGCTCGAGCCCCCGCCGGGCTATCTCGACTGGATCTCGAAATTCCTGGATACATTTAGTGGGCATCTCGCTGAGTATGAGGATCTGCTGACCGAAAATCCCATTTGGAAACTTCGTACACAGGGGGTCGGAGTTCTGAAGCTCGAAGACGCCATTGCCATGGCCGTGTCGGGCCCGTCTTTGCGCGGCAGCGGCAGTGATTATGATGTCCGAAAGTATTTTCCGTATTCGAGCTATGAAGAATTCGATTTCAAAGTAGCCACGCAAACAGCCGGCGATGTCTACGCGCGTTATCAATGCCGGCTCGAGGAAATGCGGCAGAGCGCGAGGATCTGCCGTCAAGCGATCCAGAAAATTCCGCCGACGGGTCCATTCCGCGCCGAAGTGCGCGGCCTCGTCCCTCCCTCGCGCGAGGAAATGAAAACCTCGATCGAAGGCCTAATCTACCACTTCAAAATTTGGACCGAAGGTATTACTCCGCCGCCGGGTGAGGTTTATCAAGCGATTGAATCACCGCGTGGAGAAATCGGTTTTTACGTTTGCAGCGACGGCTCGAACAGACCCTACCGCGTAAAAGTGCGCGCTCCATCCTTCGTGAATCTCCAGGCGCTTCCAAACTTGGTCATCGGCAAATTGATCGCCGACGTAGTGGCAAGCATCGGCACAATCGACATCGTGCTGGGAGAAGTGGATCGCTAATGCAAATCTCCCCTCAGCTCGACGCCAAGTTCAATCAGCTCATCTCGCGCTATCCCGTCAAGCGCTCCGCGCTAATCCCTATGATGCTCTACGCACAGGATGAATACGGCCATCTGAGCGATCCGGTGCTCGAGGAAATTGCTCGCCGGCTCGAATTGCAAATGACGGAAGTGACTGAGACGCTCTCGTATTATTCGATGCTGCGCCGCAAGGCCGCAGGCAAATATCACGTACAGGTTTGCACAAACGTCTCCTGCCAGCTTCGCGGCGGCTTTGACATTATGGCCCATGTTGAGAAACGCCTCGGCATCAGCAATCGCCAAACCACTCAAAACGGAATCTTTTCTCTCGAAGAGGTCGAATGCATGGGCGCGTGCTCCGGTGCTCCGGCCATGCAGGTAAATTACGATTTTTACGAAGATCTCACGCCGGAAAAAGTCGATGCCATTTTGGATCAGTTTGCTGCTGGCAAGCATCCGGCTCCTGTTCCAGTGATTTCCGGTTCGCTGCACGAACCCGATCCCGCCGAAGTTCGGGTCATCAGCCAGCGATTTGGAATTCGCGATTCACGCACTTTGAAAGTTTATCAGCAGCACGAAGGCTATCAAGCAATCAAGAAAGCGCTGACCAGCATGACGCCGGAGGAGATTATCGACGAAATGAAAAAGTCGAATCTGCGCGGCCGCGGCGGCGCCGGCTTCCCTACAGGAATGAAATGGTCGTTTGTGCCCAAAGATTCGCCGAAACCCAAATACGTCGTCGCCAACGCCGATGAGAGCGAACCTGGTACAAGCAAAGACCGGCCGTTGATGGAAATGGATCCGCACTCGGTAATCGAAGGCATGGTCATCGCCGGCAAAGCGATTGGCTCGCATCAGGGTTACATTTATGTCCGTGGCGAATATCGCTACATCCTCGATATTCTCGATCACGCGATCGAAGAAGCTTACGGCGCGAGTTTCCTCGGCAAGAACATACTCGGCAGCGGGTTCGACTTTGAGCTGTGCGCCCACACGGGGGCGGGGGCCTACGAATGCGGTGAGGAAACGGCGCTGCTCGAATCGCTCGAAGGCAAGCGCGGCTATCCGCGCTTCAAGCCTCCCTACTTCCCCGCGCTCTTGGGCTTGTACCAGTGCCCGACGGTTGTGAACAACGCCGAAACGCTGGCCACAGTGCCGCTGATTATTCGCAAAGGCGGCGACTGGTATTCGAGCCTCGGCTCGCCCAAAAACGGCGGAACGCGTCTCTATTCGATTTCCGGCCACGTCAACAGGCCCGGCATTTACGAGCTGCCGATGGGATTCAATCTGAATCGCATGATTTTCGAAGTGGCCGGCGGCATTCCCAACGGGAAGAAGCTGAAAGCGGTGATCCCCGGAGGGACTTCGTGCCCGCTCTTGACCGCGGACGAATGCGACGTCGCCATGGACTACGATTCCGTCGCAAAAATCGGCTCCATGCTGGGTTCTGGCGGGCTCGTCGTGATGGACGAAGACACGTGCATGGTCGATGTGGCACGGCGAATCATGCATTTTTACGCGCACGAGTCCTGCGGCTGGTGCATCCCTTGCCGCGAAGGCACGGCGTGGCTGCGGAAAGTGCTCGACCGCTTCCACGAAGGCGGTGGACGCGAAGAGGATATTCCGCTGATCGACGAAGTCTCAGACAACATGCTCGGAAAGACGATGTGCGCTCTCGGAGATGCAGCTGCGATGCCGACAATGAGCATCGTGCGCAAATGGCGCAACGAATTCGAAGATCATTTGAAGGGCAAGTGCTCGCTCAAGCCAGCCGATATGCTGACGATGGCACGCTGAGAAGGACGGCGAAAAAAGGAACCATGGCGGAGACGCAAACACAGACCATCACCTTCACGCTGAACGGCCAGAAGCTAACCGTGCCGAAAGGCACACTGGTGATCGAAGCCGCCAAACGTGCTGGCATTGAAATCCCCTCTTTTTGCTACTACCCGGGCCTCGCGTTGCAAGCCGCCTGTCGCATGTGTCTGGTGGAAGTGGAAAAGCAGCGCAAGATGCAAACTGCCTGCACCCTTGTCGCGGAAGACGGTATGGTTGTTCATGCCGACACGGATGCTGTCCACAAAGCGCGCAAGGACATGCTGGAATTCGTCCTGACCAACCATCCACTCGATTGCCCCGTTTGCGACAAAGGTGGCGAATGCGAATTGCAGGACATGACGTTCACTTACGGCATCGATTACAGCCGCTTCACCGAAGAGAAGCTCCATTATCCGGAGGAAAAGTGGTCGCCCCCGGTTTATTACGACGCGCCACGGTGCATTTTGTGCTATCGCTGCGTGCGCGTCTGCGATGAAGGCATGGACGTCAAGGCGCTCGGCGTCGCGCAGCGCGGCGTCACCTCCGTAATCATTCCAAACAACGGCCCAGAACTGGCCTGTGAAGAATGCGGCATGTGCATCGACATCTGCCCCGTGGGGGCGCTCACGAGCGGAACCTATCGCTACCAGACGCGTCCGTGGGAAATGAAGTATGTCGCCACGGCCTGCACGCACTGCTCCAACGGCTGCAAGACCACACTCTCCGTCCGCAATAACGAAATCATGCGCGCCAACAATCGCGATCACGGCGGCATTAATGGCGAGTTCCTCTGTCCCAAGGGCCGTTTCGGCCACGACTTTACTTACAACGCGGAACGCGTTCGCCAGCCGCTCCTCCGCAGAAATGGCGCGTTCCAGCCCGCGAGTTGGGAAGATGCCGTTGAAGAGATTGCGCGCCGTTTGAAGCAGGCACACGATGCACATGGCGCGGCGGCAATGGGCGTCATCGGTTCAAATCACACAACGAACGAAGAAAACTATCTATTGAACCGCTTTGCGCGCGCGACGCTCGGTACCAACAACATCGACCATCATCGCACCGCTGATTACGCCGGTCTGGTGGCAGCTTTGGGAGCCAAAGCGGGCGATGCCATGGCCACTATGGCCGACGTTTATGATGCGAACGCTATCCTCCTGATTGGCAACGACGCCACGCAGCAGAATCCGCTTGTCGCCTGGCAGATTCGCACCACCGTGCGTCACCACAATGCGCGCCTTTACATCATCGATGGGCATCCGCTGAAATTGCACCGCCAGGCAAAGCAGTTCGTTCAAGTTCCAGAAGGAACTGAAGCGAAAGCCACCACATGGCTAGCCACAGGCAATGGCGGTCTCGACGGCAAAATTTCCTCACAATTGACTCAACTCAAAGACGCGCTCGCGAAAGAACAAAACGTTGTGATTCTTTTTGGCGCAGGCGTGAACGGGGCCGCTGTGCGCGACCTGGTGAAGTTCGGCAAAACGTTGCAGGGCCAAACCCGCTACATGGCGCTAGGCGATTACGCAAATTCGCGGGGTGCCGCTGACATGGGGATTTTGCCCGACCGCCTGCCTGGATATTCGCCTCTCTCCGACGCAGCCGAACGCGCGCGTTTCGGCAAGCTCTGGGGTAAAGAGATCCCGTCCACTACGGGAATGAACGCGCGCCAGATGATGCAGGCCGCTTTGGATGGAAAACTGAAGGCTCTTTACGTGATCGGCGCCAATCCCGTGAAAACTTTCGGCACCAAAGCACCGGAGAAACTCTCCGGGCTCGACCTGCTCGTTGTTCAGGATATGTTCATGACGGAAACGGCCCAGCGCGCCGATATCATTTTGCCCGCGGCTTCAGGTTACGAAAAAGACGGCACGGTGACCAACACCGCGGGCGAAATTCAAATGATCTGGCGCGCCGTCGACGCACAAGGCCCGCGCAGCGATTTCGACTTGCTGCGCATTCTGATTCACCAACTCGCGCAGCTCGGACTCGGCACGGCAACCAAGCACCGCACACCGGAAGCTGTCTTCGACGAGATTCGTCAGAACGTTCGCGGCTACGACGTTCCTGCGGCGGGCTTGCTCACCGGCGGCACGGAAAAAACCGCCGCTGCGCCTTCGAGCGCCGACGGCGCTTCGGAAACGCCGCCGGGCACGATTTTCTCTTCACAGGATTTTCTGTTTTCCAGTGGTACCCTGGGCCGTTATTGTTCCAAGCTCAATTCATGTAAGGAATCCAAGGACAGACCGTGGAGTTCGTCACCCAGCATCCAGTCCTGGTGGTATCGTTAATTAAAATCGTCATCGTGCTGTTTGTGGTGATGACGGCGCTCGCTTACCTCACATGGTTCGAGCGCAAGGTCGTCGCGCGCATTCAGTCGCGCTGGGGACCTTACTGGGTTGGTCCGCACGGCCTGTTGCAGCCGCTCGCTGACGGCATCAAGTTCCTTTTCAAAGAGGACGTTGTACCGCCCACGGCGGATAAAGTTTCTTATCTGCTTGCGCCGTTCCTCGCTCTCGCGCTTGCTTTGACCACTCTCGCGCTGATTCCCGTTGGCCCTGCGTCCAT
>JASHRN010000048.1 GCA_030037335.1 Candidatus Acidiferrales bacterium
CGCGAAACTCTGCGCTACAAAAAACTCAGCGGCTAAAGCCACGCTCATCCTCAATGGTTGGCGGAACGGTTGTCCTTCGTTCCGCAGGATGAAAACCGCAGTGTAATGTTTTTTTATAAAGGCAAAATGCAGATTTCTCTTAAAGGATATTTTGCAGCACCTTGTTAACTAGCATCGCCGATCCAAGGTTGAGGACACAGCCTCGCACGAGGCAATCCGCACAGTTGTGTAAGGTGAGATTCAGCTCGCCTGTGCGCGATTTATTTTCCGGGGCCGGAAGGTGAAGGTCGCTCGGGCTTTGGCGATTTTTCCGGCGCGGACGGCGCGGCCATGGGGAGAGGCACGGGCGATTTCGGGAACGAGCTGGGCTTGGCGATACTGGGCGAATCGTAGATCGCGTTGAAGATGAATTTGTAGGTGCCGTGAGACTGCCCGCGCCACTGCGGCTTGAATCCGAACAGATAAATTCGGCCGTTGCCGTAGGCGACTTCGAGGGCTGCGGCTTTGCCTTCGATGCGCTCGGGATGAAGCAGGTAGCCGCTGGCGAGCGGACTAACATCCGCGGGATAAGAAGCGAGGACCGCTCCGCGGAATCCGGGATTCACGGCGAATGCAGGGCCATTCTCGAACATCACGACAGGATCACGAGGCAGACCCCAGAGGTCCGGGCGCGATGGGTCGGGAATATCGACCCGCAAAAGAGAGCCGGAGCAATAGAACTCGTCGGGTTTGAGGTTGGCGAGAACGTTCGTGACGGGAAGACCGAACTGCTCGATGGCGAAGAGCGAAGCGTTGTTGAAAGCGATGAGCGTTCCGCCGTCGGCAACGAACTCACGCAGAGACTCGACTCCCCTTTGGCCGATGCCGCCGACATATTCGCCGGGGAGCAGGCCCGGAGGGAATCCGTTGAGGATGCGATTGGGCATGTCGTCAGGAAGAATGATGGCGTTGAATTGATCGAGGAGATGGCTGGCTTGGATGTCTCCATTGTGAAGAGTAATGGGCGCGAAGCCGTAATTTTTGAGGATCCAGCGAGTCCAGCCTTCGTCGATATTGGCCGTCCATGCACGGTAAAGGCCGACGCGCGGCTTTTTGGTGGCGACGAGGTTCTCGGGAGATTTATCGACGGCGCGAATGGAGAGCGAGAAATCGTTGGAAAGAGCGGCGGCGCGATCGCGAGAGATTCCGGAAATGAAAGCAGTCCCGGCGAGCAGGTCAGCGGTGGAGTCGGTAGCGAGGCTGACGTGGCCGCCGGAGGCGAGGATTTCGTTCATGGCTTTGAAATGCGCATTGGTGCGCGAGTCGAGAAGAAAAACGGAACCATTGCCTTCAATGTGCCCAGCGGGCGGCGTAAAGTTTTGGATCAGCTTCAAAGTTGCGCGGTCGGCGGCGGAGACGGGCTGCAAAACAGCGTCAGCGTCGACGCCCATTTGCATGGGAAGCGTCCAGCCAGCGACATCGTAGGGCCTGATCGGCGAGCCGTTTTCGCGGAGATCAGGATATTTTTGAGGCTCGAAAAGTTCTTTCACAAGGCCGGCGAAAGGCTGGTCCATGAGGATCACCCATGAGCCTGCGGGATAATTGCGGCCGTTGGCGGCGAAGGGCTGAGTCGCCTGGTCCACTTCGATTCCATTGATCATCAATTTATGAACGAGAGTGGCGGCCTCGGGAAGATCGCGCTGCTCGGTGGAAATGACGTAGGCGTAAGGCGGATTGTTGGTGAAGCGAGCAATGTTGTCGCGGCCAGCCTGATATTTGTTGTAGAGCAACTGCTCGTGATATTTCGCGGCAGTATCGAGGACAGACATGGAAGCGCCAACCATGTAGCGTACGGCGTCTCCCAGGCGCCACCAGCCGCCCTTCCACGGACTGCTGTAGAAAACCTGAGAATCAAGAGACTGAAAATCCTTTGGAAAATCGCGCACGGTATAGAAGTGAGGTGTGGCGTAGCCGTAGAGAGCCGTTTCCGTGAAAAAGGAAATGGAGTTGCGAAAGATACCGGTGAAATCCTGGAAGCCGGGATACCAATTATCGAAGCCGACGCGATTGATGGCGCCGGGCATATCGTGCTCGTCGAGGTAGGCGGCCATATCGATGCCGATAGCGTTGAGCCAGCGCATAAGCATGGGCTGGATGTTGGAAGAGATTGGCTCGACGAAAGGAGGAATGAAAATGCGCGCGGGGAAGGGAGCGGTTTGATGCTGAGTGTAGAAAATTTCAGGATTCCAGATGAGCTCCTGCTTCGTGACTTCCTGTGACTCGAGCATGTTGTTCATGTAGCCGTCGCGATTGTTGTCGTGGCCGACGTATTCCTGAAAGAGATCGGGCAGAGGGCCGACTTCGTAAGAGGTACCGAGATTTTTGCGATACCACGCGACGACTTCGTTTTGGCCGTCGGGATTGAGCGTGGGCCAGAGGACGAAGATGACGTTGTTGAGGATGGCGTCAATTTCCGGGTCGTTCTGGGCGGAAAGTAGTTTGTAAGCAAGGATGATGGAGTGCTGGGCGCCGGCGACTTCGGTGGAGCGCATTCCGCCGTCGATGTGGACAAAAACTTTGCCCTGGCGGGCGAGATCGTGAGCGGCGGCATCGTCCAAACCCCGCGCCCAAGTGAGGCGGCGGTTGATGTCTTCGTATTTGTCGAGCTGAGCGAGATTCTCGGGAGAAGAAATGATGGCGATTTCCCAGTCGAGGCCGCGCGTGGTTTTACCGACGTTGATGATCTTGATGCGGTTCGAGACTTTGGCGAGTTGCTCGAAGTAGGCTTTCGATTCGTCGTAATTGGCGAGATAAAAGTCGTCGCCGGGGGTGTGACCAAGGACAGAAGCGGGCGTAGGAATCGCCGATGAAGTAGAGGTGTTTTCAGTCTGAGAAGCGGCAATGGACGGGAAAATGCAAAGAGAAAAAACTACGATAAGAATCGCAGGGATACCCAATTTGTCGGTTCGCATGTCGCGCACTTTACCGATTGCGAGGTGCAATGTAAAGCGGCAAGGTCTAAAAACGCGGGCGGAACTACGACGCGTCAACTCCGCGACGCTGCAACGAGTGGAAAGCTGGAGAGTCCGCAGCGCTCAGTAGGTGAAGGCAAGATTAAATCCGGTGGACAAAACGACGTCATTGGGCACGGTGCCGGCAATGGGCGGATTTGCGACGTAGTTGTCGGTGAGCGTGGTCTGCCAGCCGAGCCATTTCTTGATTTTTGTCACGACGGATGTGTTAAGAGCAAAGCTGTACTGGTTTATCCGAGTGAGCGTGGGGTAAATCGTGAAGGTTTCGGTGAAGACAGTGCTTTGGCCGAATTTGTGCATGAGCGCTTCGCCGGCGGTGACACCCGGGAAATTTCTGTCTACTGTAATGGCTGGGGTGGTGGCCGAAGCAGAGCTTCCATAGGAAGCGCGAGTGTAGTTCATGCCCAAATTGAGATCGAGGGTTGTGTTGGGCGTATTGATCACATGCCAACCGAGCCCGCCAGAGTAAATGCCCTGCAGATTCAGGTCTTCCAAAGCGTCGTGAGTAAAGGCACCGCTGGCAAATGCAAAGAATTTCTTGGTGATGTTTTTATCGTACGCAGCGCCTGCAAGGATTTCGTCCGCGGTGACGCCGCCCGGCGCGCCGCTTGTCGAAATACCGCTGGTTGCATAGATCGAAGAAACGGAGAGTTTGATTTCGTCGCTAAGCGTTTTTCTGTCGCCGGTGAACGCGGTATTGAAGGTGGTGGTGTCGCTATTGCCACGCGCGAGCGCGAGGCCGATGCTGGCACCGCCAGCCCAGTCGCTCAACAAACTTGGATGGAGGCTTTTTTCATAAGCCTGCTGTTGGTTGGTGGACCGAACAACCATGGTTTGAGTGATAGGAACGGTGACGTCTCCACTGGAGGTGTGGACGATCAAATCAGTGCCGTTATAACTCAGACTGCCGCTGATCGTTTTCTCGCCCGGTGTGGCGACATAGAAGGCTTTTTGGGTGGTCAGTGCTTGCACGGACGACCACTTGATTTTGACGTCTCCTGCCGCATCCGTGGTGAGAGTCACTTGCTGGCCATCAATGGCTGAGACGGTGCCAGTGAGATGGTCTCCATTCTTGAGAGTAACTGTGTCTGGAGAATCAGCGAAAGCGACGGGTGCGATGGACAAGATGACGAGAATGGCAGCAAGCAAGCGGGAAATCCTCATCCGTTTCCTCCGATGGATTTAAACGCTGGGAGTCTCAAAAGTGTAGCAAGAATCCGAACGATGACAAAGCCAAGAAAGACGATTTCCAACAGGGAGTGCTTGTTTCTCGAAATCGAGCATGCATCGAATCCGCTGTTGCGATTAACGTACAGGATACGCATGACTGCGCCGAAATCACGCGTTGGCTTTCTGAGAGCCGGCAAGCGAACTGCGTTTGGCGGAGACCGATGGGCGAAAGGGCCCGGAGCCGGCACCGGTGCGCTTGAGAGTGGCAGCGATTTCGTCGAGATCGGCGGCGGTGAGTTGGAGGGATGCGGCACGAATCCAGCCGTCGACTTGTTCCGGGGAACGGGCTCCGACGATGGAGCCGGTAACGCCGGGCCAAGCGAGCGTCCAGGCAATGGCCACGTCGGATACTGAGACACCGTGGCGCTGGGCGATAGGATGAAGGGCGTCGCGCAAGGAAAGATTTTTGGCGAGCTTGGGATTCTGAAACTCTTCCGAGCGAGCGCGCCAGTCGTCTTTGGGCAATTTTGAAACGCGATCGGCGGAGAAGGGCTCGGTGAGTAATCCGGATTGCATCGGGCTGTAGCCGATGACGCCAGTCTGATGTTCGGCGCACCAGGGAATTTCTTTTTCGGCGACCTGGCGGCGAATCAGCGAAAAAGGAGGCTGGAGAGAGGTGACGTGGCGAATTGGTTCGCAGCGAGCGATTAATTCCGCACTGAAATTGCAAACGCCGGCGAGATGGACTTTTCCTTCACCGACGAGCTGAGACATGGTTGCCCAGGAATCTTCGATACGCGTGCCGGATTCATCGGGCCAGTGGAATTGATAGAGATCGATGCGCTCGACGCCGAGGCGATGGAGAGAGGCTTCGCATTCCCTGCGAATGGAAGTGGGGCTCAGGAGACGCTTGCCGGGTTTCATGCGGTCAGCATCGTCCCAAACGACTCCGCATTTGGTAAAAACAAGCGGACGTTCGGAGGGAGAGAGCTCGTGAAGGAACTTGCCGACGACTTCTTCGGAATGACCGAGGCCGTAGACGGCAGCGGTGTCAATCCAGTTGACGCCGAGTTCGATGGCATGGCGCATGGTCTTGAGGGACTCAGCATCGTCCTGCGGACCCCAGGCAAATGCCCAATCGCCACCGCCGATTGCCCAGGTGCCAAGGCCGACGGTGGTGATCTCCAAAGTGCTCAGACCCAAAGTTCGCTTCGGCAGATCCACGGCTCACCTCGCTTTAATTCGCTTATAGATAATTTGATTTTGGAGCCCAAGCATTGGTGGCAGTTTATTTGAAACAAAGCCGATACGCACAGCAAAACCTGCCGCAGGCCGTCAGGCAAAAGACGCGGGGTTTGCGGTCTTAGCTTAATCGAATTAAGCGTTACAGGTATATACTCGCACTTCTTTATTGTTGGTCATATCGAGGAGATCTGATCGTGAAATCTTATGGCCGTGCTATTTTCATGTTTGTTTGCGCTTTCATTCTGATTTCCGGTTTTGCTGCAATTTTTCCCGCGCCGGTGGCCGCCCAGCAGATGGATCCGAGCCTTTACAGTGGCATGTACTGGCGAATGATTGGGCCGTTTCGTAGCGGACGCGCAGTGGCCGTGACCGGAGTGCCGGGGCATCCGGATGAATTTTACTTTGGGGCGGTAGGTGGGGGCGTTTGGAAGACGACGGATGCGGGAGGGGTGTGGAAACCGGTATTTGACGCGGAGAAAATTGCTTCGATCGGGGCGATTGCCGTCGCACCGTCGGACACAAATGTGGTTTACGTGGGCTCGGGCGAGCCGGACATGCGCTCGGATATTTCGTATGGCAACGGGATGTACAAGTCGACAGATGGAGGCAAAACCTGGACCCACATTGGACTTGAAGATACGCGGCAGATTGGGTGGATTCTGGTTGACCCGCACGATGCGAACCGAGTTTTTGTGGCGGCGCTGGGGCATTCGTATGGACCGAACGCGGAGCGGGGCGTTTTTCGTTCTACGGATGGAGGAGCGACGTGGAAGAAGGTCTTGTACAAGGACGAAAATACGGGCGCGATTGATATGGCGTTTGATCCTCAAGACCCCAACACAATTTACGCGGCGCTCTGGCAGACGCGGCGGCCTCCGTGGAATGTTTATCCGCCATCGAACGGGCCGGGCAGCGGGCTTTACAAATCGACGGACGAAGGAGACAACTGGACGCAATTGACGAATGGATTGCCAACGGAGGGACTCGGTCGGATCGGCATCGCGGTGGCACCGACGGATTCGAATCGCGTGTATGCTCTTGTCGACGCGAAGCAGGGTGGAGTTTACCGCTCGGATGACGCAGGAAAAACGTGGCGGCTGGATGACAACGAATCGCGCATCTGGGGACGCGGATGGTATTTCGGCGGCATCACGGTGGATCCGAAGAATGAGGATGTGGTTTACGTGATGAATACGTCGACGTACCGTTCGACCGATGGCGGCGCGAGTTTCACGGCGATCAAAGGAGCGCCGGGAGGGGACGACTACCACACGCTGTGGATTGAGCCGGACGATCCGAACCGGATGATTTTGGGCGTGGATCAGGGTGTGATTATCAGCGTGGATGGCGCAAAGACGTGGAGCTCCTGGTACAACCAGCCGATCGGGCAGTTTTATCACGTGGAGACAGACAACCGTTTTCCGTACTGGGTTTATGGAGCGCAGCAGGATAGCGGCGCAGCAGGAACGACGAGTCGCAGCCGGCATCGCGGAATCACCGCGCGCGACTGGCTGCCGATCACCGTGGGCGGAGAAAATGGGTACATTGCGGCGGACCCTCTGCATCCGGGAATCTTGTTTGGCGGGACGGTGAGCCGATACAACATTTTCACGGGAGAAGAACAGGATGTGACGCCGTCGCTGGCGCATCCGGGAGATTACCGGCACACGTGGACGCAGCCGCTGGTATTTTCGCCGGCGGACCCGCATGCGCTTTATTTTGGCACGCAGGTTCTGTTCAAAACGGTGGACGGAGGAGAGAGCTGGCAGATCATCAGTCCGGATTTGACGCGACCGGATCCGGGAACGCCGCCGAATTTGGATCCGACTACAGCGAATGATATTGACGGTGGCGGGCGGCGCGGACTGATCTACACGATTGCGCCTTCACCGCTGAATAAGGATTTAATTTGGATTGGAACGGATGATGGAAATATTCAAGTGACGAATGATGGTGGCCAGAACTGGCAAAACGTTACGCCGCCGCAACTGACAGCGTGGAGCAAGGTGACAATAATCGAGGCGTCGCATTTTGACGCGAACGTTGCGTTTGCGGCAATTGACCGGCACCGGCTGGATGACTTGAAGCCGTACATCTACGTGACGCGGGATGGAGGAAAAAGCTGGCAGGAGATTGTTTCAGGAATTCCGGGAAGCAGCTATGTGAACGTGGTTCGCGAAGATCCGGTGCGGCGCGGATTGCTCTATGCGGGAACAGAAACGGGAATGTTTGTTTCATTCAATGATGGAGCGCAGTGGCAGCCGCTGCAATTGAATATGCCAACGGTTCCGATTCGCGATATTAAAGTGCACGATGCGGATTTGGTGATTGCAACACATGGAAGAGCGTTTTGGATATTGGATGATGTTACGCCGTTGCGACAAGCGACAGACGAAGTTGCAAACTCGCGAGCATTTCTTTTCAAGCTGGAGACGGCATGGCGGGTGCGTCCTGGGTCGGATGAGGGAACGCCGCTGCCAGCGGAGGTTGCGGCAGGGGAAAATCCTCCGGACGGAGCGATACTGGATTATTACCTGAAGTCGGCGCCGCAAGGGCCGGTAACGCTGGAGATTGTCGACGGCAACGGCAAGCTGGTGAGGCGGTATTCGAGCGCGGATAGATTTCCGCCGATCAACCCCAAGCTATTGGATATTCCGGCGTCATGGGTGCATCCTCCCGAGTCGCTTTCGGCCGCCCCAGGGATGCATCGGTTCGTTTGGGACTTGCACTATCCGAGCGCAGGCGGCGGACGAGGGCGAGGCGGCATGGCGGCGATGTTTGGATTGGGCGGCGGACCGTGGGCCGTGCCGGGGGATTATGTGGTGAAGCTCGAAGTGGATGGAGAAACGTTGCAACAGCCACTAACCGTGAAGATGGATCCGCGAATCAAAGTTTCGCAAGAAGATTTGCAGAAGCAGCTCGATCTTGCACAGCAGGTGCTGGCGAAAAGTGCGGAAGTGAATGCCGCTTCACGGCAGGCAGAAGGCGTAGAGCATAGCCTAGAAGCGGTGGCGCCCAAGGTGGCTTCGCGACAGGAACTCGCGCAAAGGATCGATGCGATTGAGAACGAAACGTCGAAAATCCTCGGAGCGCAGGCCGCGAATCCGTTAGCTGCGAGCGCAGGACCGACGGTGACGGACCGAACGACGCTGCGATATGCGGCGAGCGCTTTGGGGCAATTGGAGCGCGTGATCGAGAGTGATGATGCGGCGCCGTCGGCGGATGCTTCGACGGCATTCACGCAGGATTCACAAATCGCAGATGCAGCGGCGGAGAAATGGCAGGAGATTTTGTCGACGGAGTTGCCCGCACTGAACGAAGAGCTGAAGCGTGCGCATCTGGAACCTGTTGAAGTTATGGAACCTCGGGCCGAGAGACCGCGTAACTAAAATAGTAGACTAGTGGCGAAGATGGGTTGCCCATGAGCATGAAGGTTTTTGCGTCGGAAGCACTCAAAGGTTTCCACACGGTCGCCGCCGTCGCGCCCAGTTCTGTCCATCTGGCCGCAGCGATGATTGAGCCTCTGCACGTTTCGCAAGCATCAGTGGCGGTTGAGCTGGGTGCGGGCACGGGCGTGATGACCAGAGCATTACTCACGAAACTGCCGCCGGAGGCAAGGCTGATCGTTTTCGAAATCAACCCCCATTTTTTCAATTATCTGAAGGCGCATTTCGACGACCCTCGTCTGGTTCTCGTAAATGAAAACGTCGAGAACATTGAGACAGAACTTCGCAAGCGACGTATCGATCATGTAGACGTGGTCCTATCTTCGCTCGGGCTGGCACTCATGTCCGAGACGCAACGGCGGCGAATTTTCGATGGGCTCAGGCCTTTTTTGCGCCCGAACACTGTGCTCACGCAATTCCAGTATGTAAGCAGCGTGCAGTTTGAGAACGGTCGGCTTCATCGGCTCAGTCTGCGGCCTTTGTTGCATCGCTATTTCACGTCTGTTCATTCGAAAATTGTGTGGCGCAATGTGCCACCGGCGTACGTGTACACTTGCCATCCGCAGCCTCGTCCGCATTAGAATTCGCCTTGTAAGGTTGACGCGATTCAGACGAGGGGATTAAACTGGAATTGCTTCAGCACAGATTCCGCTTTTTGAGGTATCCACCATGGCCAGAGTTACAAGCCTGGATGTGAATAACAGACAATATTCGCTTGATGTGGATGCGGACGCCACGCTGCTGAGCGCGCTCCGCGATCAGCTGGACCTCACCGGCACCAAGTATGGGTGCGGCGAAGGCGAGTGCGCGGCGTGTACGGTATTGATCGACGGCAATCCGCGACACTCGTGCCGGACACGCGTGGGAGACGTTGGAAAGAGGAAAATCACGACGATCGAGGGGCTCGAAAAGAATGGTGAGCTGCATCCGGTGCAGCAGGCCTTTCTGGATGTGGATGCGATGCAGTGCGCGTACTGCACGTCCGGCATGATTCTTGGCGCTGTGGCGATGCTGGAGCGCAACGCCACTCCGAGCGAAGCGGAAATTGTGGAGTACATGAACGGGCACATTTGCCGGTGCGGAGCTTACCAGCGGATCACGGAAGCAATTCAACTGGCCGCAACGCGCATGCAGGAGAAGGTGTGATGAGCGGAAAAAATATGAATGAAGCCGCTCTGGAAGTGGAGCGATACGAAGCGCGGGCGCTTCCGCTGCATTATTTTGCGCTGGACCGGCGCAGTTTCATGAAATCGATTGGCGGCGGCATTGCGATTCTGCTGATTGCGAAGGAAACACTCGGTTTTCAGGAGTCGGGCCGTGGTGGCGGGTTCATGCGGGAAGAAATGCCGCGCGCGATTGACGCGTGGTTGCACATTGATCCGGATGGTCATGTCACGGTTTTCACCGGAAAAGTTGAGATCGGACAAAATATCAGAACTTCACTGTCGCAAACTGTTGCGGATGAGCTTCACGTGGAGCTCGATGAGATTGAAATGGTGATGGGAGACACGCAGCTCACGCCGTTTGACATGGGCACATTCGGCAGCCGCAGCACGCCGCAAATGGGGACGGAGCTTCGGCGCGTATCCTACGCTGCGCGGGAAGTTCTGGTGGGCCTGGCAGCGAAGGGATGGAACGCCAATGCAGCGGATTTGGTGGCAGAGAATGGGAAAGTGATGGATCCGTCATCCAATCGTTCGGCGACGTACGCGGAATTGGCGCAGGGGCAATTGCTTGCGCAGGATATTCCGGCTGAAGATCCGGTAACGCCGGCGACAGAATGGAAAATCGCAGGCAAGCCGATCCATAAAATTGGCGCGCGCGATTTTGTCACAGGAAAACACAAGTACACTCCGGATTTGAAGCGGCCCGGAATGCTTTACGGAAAAGTAGTGCGGCCGATTGCCTTTGGGGCGACGCTGACCAGCGCTGATTTGAGGGCAGCAAAGGCGATGCCGGGAGTTGTGGCGGTGCAGGACGGTGATTTCATTGGTGTTGCCGCACCGGATGAGCTGACTGCGGAACGGGCGGCAGCGGCAGTGAAAGCAGAATGGAAGACAGTGCCGCAGTCATCGAGCGGCGAGCTTTTTACTTATTTGAAGGAGCACGTGGACGAAGATCCGCAGGAAGAGAACAGGTTCCGGCAGACGAAAGGTTCGGTCGAGCAGGCGCTTTCGTCCGCAGCGCATTGCGTGGACGCGACGTATACGATCGCTTATATCGCGCATTGCCCGCTCGAGCCTCGTGCTGCGCTCGCGGAATGGAATGGCGACAAACTGACCGTGTGGACGGAAACGCAGCGGCCGTTCGGTGTACGGCAGGAGCTCACGGAAGCGTTCCATCTGCCGGAAGAAAAAGTGCACGTGATGGTTCCCGACATGGGGGCGGCATATGGCGGCAAGCATTCGGGCGAGTGCGCGGTGGAGGCGGCGCGAATTGCGCAGGCCGCGGGAAAGCCAGTTCATTTGTTTTGGACGCGAGAAGAGGAATTCACGTGGGCCTATTTCCGGCCGGCAGGAGTGATTGAGATTAAAGCGGGCGTAAGCGCGGATGGAACGCTTCAGGCGTGGGAGTTTCACAATTACAACTCCGGCGCGGCGGCGATCGCGACAATGTACGAAGTGCCGAATCAGCTGACCGAGTTCCATCCGGTGAAAGCGCCGCTGCGACAGGGTTCGTACCGTTCGCTCGCGGCGGCGGCGAATCACTTTGCACGCGAGTCGCACATGGATGACCTGGCGCATGCGTGCGGAATGGATCCGCTGGAGTTTCGCATGAAGAATTTGCAGCATCCGCGGTTGCGAGCGGTGTATGAAGCAGCGGCGCAGCAATTTGGATGGTCCGGGCGAAGGAAGACGGAGGGGCATGGCTTTGGGATCGCGGGAGGCATCGAGAAGGGCGGGCACATTGCGACGTTTGCGGAGATCGCAGTCGATTCGTCCAGCCGCGAAATACAAATCGTGCGCGTGGTGCAGGCGTTTGATTGCGGGGCGATTATGAATCCCGACGGACTGAAGAACTCGATCGCGGGCGCGATCACGATGGGAATCGGCGGAGCGCTTTATGAAGCAATTGAGTTTGACAATGGGCGAATCCTGAATCCGCACTTTGCGCAGTACCGCGTGCCGCGCTTCAAGGATGAGCCGAAGATCGAGGTGGTGCTGGTGAACCGAAAGGATCAGCCCTCATTTGGAGCAGGCGAAACGCCGATTGTCGGCCTTGCGCCGGCAGTGGGAAATGCGATCTTTGACGCGACTGGCATGAGGCTGCGGTCTATGCCGATGCTGCGCGATGGCAAGCTGCCTGCGAAAACCTAAGATCGTCGAAGATTTCTGTTCAATTCTCTTTTTGCCTTTTTCCCCAACCAGAGCGCTCTTTCCGCTGGCGAGAAGCGTTCAATTGCGTAGCGCAGTGCAGTCCTCGGCATTTTGTGCGCGTGGACGCGGAGGAATTGCCTCAGTGCAGGTAGGTCGCGCTTGCCGACTTCGCGCAGCATCCAGCCGGTAGCCTTATGAATTAGATCTTCCTCGTCACCTAACAATGCGCGCGCGATTTTCAGGGTCGTAGCTGGTTGACCCTGTCGGATGAACCACCATGTAGCGACGATAGCGATGCGGCGATCCCACAAATTGTGCGAGCGTGCCAGTTCATCGAGGATTGCTTTGTCTCGATTGAACAAGTAAGGGCCGAGGATGTAGGGAGCACTATCGTCGACGCCATCCCAGTTGCGGATGTATTTTCGGTTGCGCAAGTAGAAATCGAAGATGCACTTTTGCCCACGGTCGTCCGCCGCTCTGAATTTCCGCACCAGAATTGCGTTGGCCAAGGAGCGTTCGTCGTGAATGCGCGAGTTCATGAATTGGCGAACAGCGCCCAGGGGCAGATCTACGTACTCGCGCGAGAGGCTACGAATTTGAGGGGTCGTCACGCCGAGGAAAACATCGGTGGTTTCTTTGAAAAATCCGCGATAAACGAGCGCTTTGCGCGGATTCGACAAAGAGCGAAGCGACCTTCGGGCATTTGCAAGGGTGACTGATTTAGGCGGCACGCGCGTCCGTCCTTAAAACTGAGACTGTCGCGCCAAAGTCAGGCCGAAAAATTGTTATCTTCTTCGCGCAGATTGCAATTGCAACTCTTTCCAGCTTGCAAGCAGCGCGTTCACTTTTGCCTCTAGCTCTTGCGCGGCAGCAGTTTGCGCTTCGGTAGGGGTGGCATCGGCCCCGTCGATTTGTGTATAAAGTCCCGCGCATTGGAGATTGAGGCTCGTGAAATTGTCCGCGCCGCCCGGCGCGCCAAAAAATCCTCGCGAGCCTGCGCCCGCAAGATCGGCAGCTTTCTTATCCAACGCGGGGATTTTTTCACCTTGGACGCCGCTGAGTTCGCCGGAACGGTTCTTCAAATCCCCGCGGAATTTGGCGATTTGCTGGATGGCATCGAAAGTGCGGTCCATCGCCCTGGAAAGATTAAGTTCGGCATTGAATTGGGTGGTGAGCGCGGCGAGGGTTACGTGAACGCGCGGATCTTCCTTTACCGTGACGGTTTGACGATAGGTGTTCGCGCCAACCGTTAGGACGACTGTGTAAACGCCGGGCACTGCGCGAGGACCGAGCGGATAGCTCGGCGTGTCGTGCGGAACGGCGGAGATGGGAT
>JASHRN010000049.1 GCA_030037335.1 Candidatus Acidiferrales bacterium
CCGGCGCGCTCTCGCGAAAGCCCTCCCGGACCGAGAGCCGAAAGCCGCCGCTTGTGCGTGATTTCGCTCAGCGGGTTGGTCTGATCCATGAACTGGCTCAGTTGAGAGCTTCCGAAGAATTCACGAATCGCCGCCATTACCGGTTTGGCGTTCACCAGATCGTGCGGCATCGCCGTGGACATTTCCTGGTACACGGACATCTTTTCCTTGATGGCGCGTTCCATGCGCACCAAGCCGATGCGGAACTGATTCTCGAGCAGTTCGCCCACCGCGCGCACACGCCGGTTGCCGAGGTGATCGATGTCGTCTACCGTTCCGATATTCCGCCGCAGCTTGAGCAAATACTTGATCGCAGCGACAAAATCCACTGGGTCCAGCGTCCTCTTATCGAGCGGTGTTTCCAGTCCAAGCTTGATATTGAATTTCAGCCGGCCTACGCGGCTGAAATCGTATTTACGTGGATCAAAAAACATTCCGTTGAACAGGGCCGTCGCCGTTTCGAGCGTTGGCGGGTCGCCAGGACGCAGTTTGCGGTAAATCTCAATCAGCGCCTCGCGTGAATTTCGAATCGCATCCTTTTCCAGCGTCCGGCTGACGATTACTCCAACCTCATCGCGCTCCGGGAAACAAACATCCACTTCTGTGATCCCAGCTTCCGCCAGAGACGCCCAGGATTCCGGATTGAGCGGCTTGTTCGCCTCCAGCAGCACTTCGCCCGTCTGGCGATTTACAAGTTCGCCGACGGTCACTGCACCCTCAAGATCCGCAAGCGAAACATCCACCTGATTCACCTTGGCCTTCATCAATTCTTTGTAAAGCGCCTCGGTGATCCTCTTGTGTGCCGCAACAATTACTTCACCTGAGTGCGGATGCTTGATCTCATGTGTCAGCTTGCGATCTATCAGTCCTTCCGAGGTGTTCCATAGCAATTGCCGGTCGCGCAACGAGATTCGCTCGACCTGATAGAACGTGCGCAGAATCTCTTCATTCGACTTCATTCCCAACGCGCGCAGGAAAATCGAGCCCAGGAATTTCCGCTTGCGATCGATGCGCACATACAAAATGTTCTTCGTGTCGTATTCGAACTCGACCCATGAGCCGCGATAAGGAATGATCTTCCCAAGGAAATATGTACGGTTGTTCGCCGTCTCAAAAAAGACCCCGGGCGAGCGATGCAACTGGCTGACAATCACGCGTTCGGTTCCATTGATGATGAACGTGCCGTTCTCCGTCATCAACGGAATATCGCCGTAGAAAACTTCCTGTTCCTTGATGTCCCGGATCGTTTTCGCGCCGGTGTCAGGATCCTTGTCGTAAATCGTCAGACGGATCGTCACCTTGAGAGGCGCCGAATACGTCATGCCGCGCTCCTGGCATTCGTTTACGTCATATTTCAATTGCAGCGTGACCGGATCGCCGCACTTGTTGCAGAACGTCGGCGTGTTGCGGTTGAATGCGCCGCATTTCGAACAGACGACATCTCCTGTTTTGTACGGATTCGTCACAACAGAAGCGCCGCAATTCCTGCATGTCGCCCGCAGGTGATGCAATCCCCGCAGATGCCCGCACTTGCATTCCCAGTCGCCGATGGCGTAATCAACGAAATCGAGCTGCGACAATCCGCGAAAATCCTGAATCGGAAAAACTGAAGTGAATACGGACTGCAGCCCGCCGTCCTCACGCTCGCTTGGCAGCTTATCCATCTGCAAGAAGCGTTCGTAGGACTTTTTCTGCACATCGATCAGGTTCGGAATCTGCACCGCCGCGCGAATGCGCGCAAAATCCAAGCGTTTCCGCTCACGTGTCGAACGATTACCATTCCGCATGCTGATTTACCTCGTTTCCTTCTGAGGGTTCAACCGGACTCCGACCGCGGAGACACCACGACCGCAAATCCGGGCAGGACGCGCGATAGAACGCAATGTCTTGGTCAATCACGCGCGTATAAGAGTGCCTCTCCGCTTGGCGATTTTTGCTCGCCCGCGGCACTACTTGATCTCGACCTTGGCTCCGGCGTCTTCGAACTTCTTCTTGATCGTGGCTGCCTCTTCCTTGTTGATGCCTTCTTTCACAGGCTTCGGTGCGCCATCAACCAGGTCCTTGGCCTCTTTCAATCCGAGGCTTGTGACTTCACGTACGGCTTTGATCACGTTGATCTTGTTCGCGCCAACCTCGGTGAGAACGACGGTGAACTCGGTCTTCTCCTCCGCTGGAGCCGCGCCAGCCGCCGCTGCCCCGCCCGCCATCATGACCGGAGCGGCCGCTGCAGCCGAAACGCCGAACGTCTCTTCCATCTTCTTGACCAGGTCTGACGCTTCCAGCAACGTCAGTCCCTTGATCTCATCCAGAATCGTTTCTACTTTGCTCGCCATCGCCTTTTCCTATCCTCCGTAAAGTTAAACTCTTATTCCGATTTTGCCGCTGGCGCGGTCTCGCCTTCTCCGCCAGAACTGAACTTGTTTGCCTTGACTGCTTCGTTCGTCACAACCGCCAGGTTCCTCGGTACCGCCGCCATTACCGAAGCCAGTCTCTGCGCTGGCGCGTTCAGCAGGAACATGATCTTGCTGATCAATTCTTCTTTGCTGGGCAGTTGCGCGAGTTGCTGAATTTCCGCAATCGAAATTACGCGGCCCTCAACCCAGCCCGCGCGGAACTTGAACGCCGGAACATCCTTCGCAACTTTGGTGAGCACTTTCGCCAGAGCCACCGGGTCTGCCATGGTGTAGGCAATCGAATTTGTCTGTTTCAAATCCTTGAGCAATGGTTCAACAGGAGTGCCCGCTCCGGCATGCGCAGCGAGCGTGTTCTTCACCACCTGATAATGACCGCCTGCCTTTTCCACCGCACGTCGCAGTTGCGTGTCCTGTTCCACTGTGATTCCCTGGAAAGTAGAGAGAATCACGCTTGAGACATTGGCCAGTTCAGCGCGAAGCTTCTGCGCGTGCTCTGTCTTCTCCTGCTTCTTCATTCCCATCTCAATTCCCTCGTCAAATCGTTACGCAGCCGTCGACGCAGCAGTCTCCACTTCCACATGGTCAATCAAAATTCCCGGACCCATGGTCGAGGTCAGCGTGACCCGCCGGATGTACTTGCCTTTTGCCGTTGCCGGTTTCGCCTTTGATACTGCGCCAAGGAGTGCCAGCGCGTTTTCCGCGAGCTGCTGCGCCCCAAAACTGATTTTTCCAATCGGCGAATGAATGATTCCGGTTTTATCCAGCCGGAATTCCACTTTTCCGGCCTTAATCTCTTTCACCGCGCGTCCCACGTCGAACGTCACCGTGCCCGTCTTCGGATTCGGCATCAATCCTCGCGGCCCAAGCACTTTGCCGAGCCGGCCAGCCGACTTCATCATGTCCGGCGTGGCAATCACTGCATCGTAATCCGTCCAGCCGCCGGCGATTTTCGTGACCATGTCCTCGCCGCCGACGAAATCCGCGCCTGCTTCTTGCGCTTCCCGAACTTTTTCGCCGCCAGCGATCACCAGAACGCGCTTCGATTTTCCGAGGCCATTCGGCAGCACCACGGTCCCACGAACCATCTGATCCGATTGCTTCGGATCTACGCCCAAATTGATTGCCAGCTCCACGGTCTCATCAAACTTTACAAAATGCGTTTTCTTCAGCAACTCCGCCGCTTCGCCGAGCTTGTAGGCGCGCGCCTCCACCAGCTTGCGCGCCTTCTCGATATTTTTTCCGCCGACCTTGCTCATTGTGTCTCCTACTGCCTTTTCAACTAACTTTCCACTTCGATTCCCATATTTCGCGCCGTGCCCATCACCGTTCGAATTGCCGACTCGAGATTCGTCGTATTCAAGTCGACCAGCTTCGTCTTGGCGATCTCTTCCACTTGCTTGCGGCTCACCTTCGCCACTTTGTTCCGATTCGGCTCTGGAGAACCCTTCACAATCCCTGCAGCTCTCTTCAGCAGTTCCGACGCAGGTGGCGTCTTCGTGATGAACGTGAATGTGCGGTCACTATAAATCGTCACGACCACCGGGATAATCATCCCATCCGGCTCTTTATTGGTCTTGGCATTGAACTGCTTGCAAAAATCCATGATGTTCACGCCCTGCGGACCCAGCGCTGTACCCACAGGCGGCGCCGGTGTTGCTTTTCCCGCCGGCAGCTGTAATTTCAGCGATGTTTGAACCTTCTTTGCCATTCCAGCTCCCTAAAAAGAACTCAGCGTCTTACGCGACTTTCTCCACTTGCGCAAAATCCAGCTCGACCGGCGTCGACCGCCCGAAAATCGTCACGCTCACTTTGAGCGTGCTGCGGTCAGAGTTCACTTCCTCCACCACGCCCGTGAAATTCGCAAACGGCCCGTCTACGATTCGAACATTCTCGTTGCGATCAAATGTGAGTTTGGGACGCGGTTTTTCCGCTGTAGTGGTTGCGCGATTCAGGATGTTTTCTACTTCCTGCTCAGTCAACGGAGTCGGAGTCTGCCCCGAACCGACAAAACCCGTCACGCGTGGCGTGGACCGCACGACGTGCCATGTGTAATCGTCCATGTCCATTTCGACCAGCAGATATCCCGGGTAGCACATCCGGGGCGAAATCACCTTCTTGCCGCCGCGCACTTCTACGACGGACTCTGTCGGAATAATCATCTGTCCGATTTTGTCCTGCAGCCCGAACGCGGCTACGCGTCCTTCCAGGCTCTCCTTCACCTTTTTCTCAAAGCCCGAGTACGTGTGTACGATGTACCACTGCTTCGCCATGACGTTTCCTTCGATCGCTTGCTGCCTCGCTTCACCCGAATCTGCCGAATTGCTCTCAGTGTTTGAAATAGTTAAGAACCGCCGTTTCCAGATAGCTGAAAGTCGTGTCCGTCAAAAGAAAGAACAGTCCGAAAAATGCCACTGTGATAAGCACGACCACCGTCGTCGAAATCACGTCCTGCCGCGTCGGCCACACCACCTTCGACATTTCCGAGCGCACGTCATGGATGAACTGCTTCCATCGGCGCGGGTATTCGGCAATTTTCTGCAGCGGCCCGGGAATCGAAATCGGTGATCCGCCGCTTTCTTGCTCATCTCTCAACTTTACCGCCTCACTCATGAAACCTGTCTGCTCCGCAATTTCTGTAGCCGGTTCTATCTCTACGCTCTTCCAAAACTGGCAGGGGAGGAGGGATTCGAACCCCCACATCCGGTTTTGGAGACCGGCGGTCTACCGTTGAACCTACTCCCCTAGAAACCAGCGCCGGTCTATTTCACTTCTTTGTGCGGCGTATGCTTCCGGCATGTATTGCAAAATTTTGAAGTCTCCAGCCGGTCCGGATGCTTCTTCCGGTTCTTCATGGTCGTGTAATTCCGGTTCTTACATTCGCCGCACTGCAATGTGATAATCTCTCTCATGACTCAACCCCAGACCCCAAGAAGTGCATCCTCAATCTCGGCTCAAACTTATCCCAATTGGCTAAAATGTCCGGGAGCTTATATTCAATTGAGGGCACGCATTGAATTTCTCGGCCCACAGCCAATCTAAAGATTTCGTTGAGATCGAAAGCGTCGATTTTGATTCGACGAACCTGTTGACGCTCCTTAACTGCAAAACTCCACGTTGTCGAGTCGTTGCCAGGAGGCTGTATTTCGTTCTTTAGAATCTCGAAGTCCATGTTTACTCGACGATTTCCGTGACGGCGCCGGCTCCCACCGTGTGCCCGCCTTCGCGGATCGCAAACCGCAAGCCCTTCTCCAGCGCCACTGGAGTGATCAGCTTCACTTCTACGCTCACGTTGTCTCCCGGCATCACCATTTCCACGCCCGTCGGCAGCGCCACATCTCCGGTCACGTCCGTCGTGCGAAAATAAAACTGCGGCCGGTACCCCGTGAAAAACGGCGTGTGCCGCCCGCCTTCTTCCTTCGTCAACACGTACGCTTCCGCCTTAAACTTCGTGTGCGGCGTGATCGATCCCGGCTTCGCTATCACTTGCCCGCGCTCCACTTCCTCTTTTTCCGTCCCGCGCAACAGCAATCCCACGTTGTCGCCCGCTATCCCTTCATCCAGGAGCTTGCGGAACATCTCCACTCCCGTCACCACTTTCTTCATCGTCGGTCGGAAGCCCACGATCTCTATCTCTTCTCCTACTTTCACTTTCCCGCGCTCCACTCTTCCCGTCACCACCGTGCCGCGTCCCGAGATCGAGAAAATATCTTCAATTGGCATGGCGAACGGCTTATCCACGTCGCGCTGCGGCAAAGGCACGTTCTTGTCCACCGCTTCCATCAACTCCAGAATCGACTTCTCCCACTTGGCATCGCCTTCCAGCGCTTTCAACGCCGAGCCGCGAATCACCGGTACCTTGTCCCCCGGAAATTGATACGTCTTCAGCAAATCCCGTACTTCCATTTCCACCAAATCCAAAAGCTCCGGGTCTTCCACTGCGTCGCACTTGTTCAGAAACACCACGATGTACGGCACGCCCACCTGCCGCGCCAGCAGAATATGCTCGCGCGTCTGCGGCATGGGCCCGTCCGTCGCCGCCACCACCAGAATCGCCCCGTCCATCTGCGCCGCGCCGGTGATCATGTTCTTGATGTAGTCGGCGTGACCCGGGCAATCAATATGCGCGTAGTGGCGGTTCGCCGTCTCGTACTCCACGTGCGACACCGCGATGGTGATTCCGCGCTCGCGCTCTTCCGGCGCGTTGTCAATCGAATCAAACGCCCGAAACTGCACTTTGGGGTTGTTCTTTGACAGCACCTTGGTGATCGCCGCCGTCAATGTGGTCTTCCCGTGATCGATGTGCCCGATCGTCCCGATATTCAGGTGCGGCTTGCTGCGCTCGAATTTTTCCTTCGCCAT
>JASHRN010000050.1 GCA_030037335.1 Candidatus Acidiferrales bacterium
CCAGCAGCGTCTTCTTATCCGGAAACGTCTTCTCCACATCGCGCTCGATCACGCCCTTGCCCAAATGAACGGCGTTCGGAATATGCCCGCGCGCCCATTCGCTGTCCTCGCGCGTGTCCACCAAAACCATTTTTTCTCCTGCATCCATGCGCTTTTTGATGTCGCGAAAATCTGCTTCTTTGATCCGTGTCTTCGCGTCGTTCACAATGCTCAGAAATCCCGCTGCGTGATGATGAGACATAAATCCCTCCTGCCAAACGCGCCAAAATCGTAAAAATTATGACACAGAAACCGGCTTCATATCCCGCCAGTTCGGCCCTGCCTTCACGTCCACCAGCAGCGGCACACGCAGCGGATGAACCTGCTCCATCGCCTTTTTCACCAACGGCGCAACGCTCGCGAGCTCTTGCTCAGGCCCCTCAAAAAGCAATTCGTCATGCACCTGCAAAATCATTCGCGTCTTGAACTTCTCATCTGCGAGCCGCCGGTCAATCTCAATCATCGCCAGCTTGATTAAATCCGCCGCCGTGCCCTGCAGAGGAGTATTCATCGCCGTGCGCTCCGCGAAATTTCGCAAATTCGGCTGCGGCGAATTGATCTCTGGAATTGGCCGCACGCGTCCAAACAATGTTCGGGTGATTCCCGTCTTGCGCGTCTCTGCGACTTGCCGCTCCAGATACTTTTTCACTCCGCTGTAGCGCTCAAAGTACGCCGCAATGAATTTCGCCGCTTCCTTCTGATCGATTTGCAGATTCTGTGCCAGTCCAAAGGGAGAAAGCCCATAAATGATCCCGAAATTGATGACTTTCGCCGCGCGCCGGTGCTCCGCGGTCTGCGCGAAGGGCGCTATGCCAAAGACTTCCTGCGCCGTCCGCGAATGAATGTCTTCGCCGCGCTGGAACGCCTCCACCAGCACCGGGTCCTCCGAAAAATGCGCCAGAATCCGCAGCTCAATCTGCGAATAATCCGCCGAGAGCAACACATTGCTCGGCTCCGCCACAAACGCCGCCCGGATTTCGCGCCCCAGGCTCGTGCGGATCGGAATATTTTGCAGATTCGGATTCGACGAGCTCAGCCGTCCCGTCGCCGTTCCCGTCTGATTGATCTGCGTGTGCAATCGGCCCGTATGCGGGGAAATCAATTCGTGCAGCACGTCCGCGTAGGTCGATTTCAATTTCGCCAGCTCGCGATAATCGATCACCAGTTTCGGCATCTCATGCAGCGTCGCCAGCTCCGTCAGAATTTCTGCCGCCGTGGATCGCGATTTTCCGCGCGTACGCCGAGGCAGCGTCAGATTCAATTTGTCATAGAGCACTTCCGCGAGCTGCACCGGCGAATTGATATTGAATCCGAATCCCGCCAGCTCATAAATTCGCTTTTCAAATCCCGCAATCTCTTCCTCAAGTGTCGACGAAATTTTCTTCAACGTCTTTGGATGAATGCAGACTCCCGCGCGCTCCATTCGCGCCAGCACCGGAGCCAGCGGCAAGTCAATCTTCTCGTAAACGGCCGCCAGGTTTCCGCTTTCCACCTCCGCACGCATCAGTGGCGCCAGCCGCATCAGAAAATCCGCGTGCTCGCCCGCCGCACCCGAAAGCGTGACATTCAAATGGCGCAGCACGACTTCAGCAAACGAATGGTTCGCCGTCGTCGGCCGCAGCAGGTATGAATACAATTTTGTCGCGTGGCCTACGCCGCCAACGGAACCTCGCGCCTTTCCCACCTCGTCGCCGCTCGCGAAAAGCTCAAATGTTTTCGCATCATGCACAATCTTCACGTGCTCCGCATCGCCCATCCAATCGCGCAGCGCCTCCAAAGCCTCATTTTTATCGTTATTCGCAATGGTTCTCGCAAATCCGGCCCGATCCGACACCTCGATCGCCAGCACTTTTCGCCCGTAACGTTCTTCGTCCTCATCCGCAGCATCGGTCGTCAGCCAAACAGCGACTTCTTTTCCTCGCGGCACTTTCGTCAGGAATTCGCGCAGCTCATTGGCCGAGGCGAACTCTCCATAGTCCGTTTTCTCGTTGAGCGTCGCCGCAGGCAGGCTCTTCAGCAGCGAAGTAAAACCAAGTTCCGCAAAAAGCTCGCGCAGCGTGTTAACCTCCGGCTGCTGCAAAACAAACGCCTCCAGATCGAGCTTCACCGGCGCATCTGTGGGAATCTGCGCCAGTTGCTTGCTCAAGCGCACGAATTCGCCGCAATTCTGCAGCGCCTCGCGATAGCTCGCACGTTTGACCTCGCTCGCGCGACGAATCGCTTCCTCAGCGCTCCCGAATTCCTGAATCAGCATCCGCGCGCCAACTTCTCCGATTCCTGCCTTGCGACGCTCTCCCGGCGCGGGCTTTTCGTTCGGATCCCGCGCCCCCGGAATGTTGTCAATGGTGTCGCCCATCAGCGCCATCACGTCCGCCACTTTCTCCGGCGGCACGCCCATCAGCTCTTCCACTTTTTTTTCGTCGATCAGCAAATCGCCTTTGCTCGGATTCAAAATCCGCACTGGGCCACCGACAAGCTGCATCAAGTCCTTGTCCGCGGTCACAATATACGTTTCCAGTCCCTGCGCGCCGGCCTGCCGAGCGAGCGCCGCAATCAAATCATCCGCTTCATAACCTTCCAGTTCCACAATCGGAAATCGCATCGCCTCGCAATACCGCCGCACAAACGGAAGCTGCACGCTCAAATCGTCCGGCATCGGCGGACGCTGCGCTTTGTATTGCGCAAAGAGCTTGTCGCGAAACGTCGGCGCGAGCACATCGTAAACGATTGCCAGATAGTCCGGCTTCAGCGTCTTGCTTTCCAGCAGCCGCCGCATCATCGTCGCGAAAAGATAAGGAACTTTCGTCGGCGTGCCGTCGCGCGTTTGGAGCCGCTCCATCGGCGCGTGATACGCGCGGAAGATGTAGCCCATCGCGTCGACAAGAAAAAGTTTTTTGCAGGACGAGGCAGCCATAGATTACCCTGATAAGCTACGGTGAAACGTTCAGTATAACAACTCCGAGCCAGCCTTGCCGAATCGCGTAATTCGTGCGGCGGCGCTCGATGTCAGGAGCAAAACATGGCCGAACCAACGAGAGAAGAATTGCTGGCGCGCATCGCCGAACTTGAAAAGCAGGGCAGCTCGCGAAAAAAGGGCGCGCTCGAATTCCGTGTCGGCGAAAAAGGCGGAGTCAGCGTTTATGGACTGGGCCGTTTCCCCGTCACTCTTTATTACGAGCAATGGATCCGCTTGCTCGACAGCGCCGAAGGCCTGCGCGAATTTCTCGAAGAAAACAAGTCCCGCCTCAAGCTGAAGCCCAAAGAATAAAGGCGGCGCATAGATGTCTTCCGCTGCGTCTTTTGCCGATTCTCCACATCCAATCGGTTGTTCGCGCGCTCGGGCCGAATCGAAATGACTATCTCACACGCACTATTCGCTTTCGCCATTGCCGCCGCACTCCTCACCATCACACCCGGCTTGGACACCGCGCTCGTTCTGCGTACCGCCGCCGTCGAAGGCTCCCGCCGCGCTTCTCTGGCCGGTGCGGGAATCTGCTGCGGGCTTTTCGCCTGGGCTCTCGCAGTGTCCATCGGCCTCGGAGCCCTGCTCGCCGTTTCGCGATTCGCCTATGACGCGCTGCGTATCGTAGGCGCCTGTTATCTCATTTACCTTGGTGCAAAAATTTTCTTCCGTAAATCAGCGCCTCTCATTGAAGCTCCTGCGGAAGAACTACGCCAATTCAATCGCACGAGCTCGAACACCACTGCTCCGCGCTGGTTTGCCCGAGGCTTTCTCTGCAACATTTTGAATCCCAAAGTAGGCGTCTTCTACGTCACTTTCCTCCCGCAATTCATTCCCTCCGGCGTCAGCGTCACCTCATTTAGCCTTCTTCTCGCCTCGATTCATGTCGCGGAAGGCATTCTCTGGTTCATTCTCTTGATTTCCGCAACCAGCATCTTCTCCCGCTGGCTTCGCCACCCGAAAATCGCAAAACGCATTGATCACCTCACCGGTGCAGTGCTGATCGCCTTCGGTCTCGCTCTCGCATTCGAAAAATCCCGCTAAGCACATCCCGCACAGTTAAATTTTTTGAAGATGCCGCGCTACATTCCTTTCCCGACGCTTTCTACAGCAACTTGTCCATTGGTCGCCTCGCCGCACACACGTTAATCTGTGAACGGATGAAATAGAAAATCTTCAGAGTGCCGAATCCGTTTTCCAGTCGGCGAAGATTTGGCTCCACTTTTCGCAAGAGGTAATCCGATGCCAAGTCTGTTCTCGCGCTGGCCCCTCATCCGTCAAATCACCAACCGCGCCGACGGCACCGGCCCCGAGGCCATGAGTCCGCGCACTCAATCCCTGCATACGCGCAAGCGCGGCGCGCAGAAATCACGTTCGATATGCCCTTACTGCGGCGTTGGATGTGGCCAGCTCATTTTCCATCGCGATGGGAAGCTCGTTTCCATCGAAGGCGATCCCGAATCCCCCATCTCCCGCGGCCATCTTTGCCCCAAAGGCGCCGCTAGCTACGAACTTCTTACTCACCCGCAGCGCGCCCAAAAGGTCTTGTACCGCCGCCCGCTTGGAACTTCGTGGGAAGAATTGCCGCTCGAACAGGCCATGGACATGATCGCTGACCGCGTCTGGCAATCGCGCGAGCGCACTTTCGTCGAAGAAAAAGACGGACAAGTGGTGATGAACACCACCGCCGTCGCGCATCTCGGCGGCGCGACTCTCGATAATGAAGAGAACTATCTTATCAAAAAACTTTTCACCGCCGGTCTTGGAATGGTCTGCGTCAGCAATCAGGCCCGTATATGACATAGCTCCACGGTGCCCGGTCTGGGCACCTCCTTCGGACGCGGCGGCGCTACCACCGCGCAACAGGATCTTGCGAATTCTGACGCCATCCTCATCATGGGCTCCTCCATGGCCGAAAATCATCCCGTAGGTTTTCAGTGGGTGATGGAAGCGCGCAAAAATGGTGCAAAGATCCTTCACGTCGACCCGCGCTTCACGCGTACTTCCGCCATGGCTGACATGTGGGTTCCTCTGCGCGCAGGTTCCGATATCGTTTTGCTCGGCGCGCTCATCCGCTTCGTGCTCGAAAACAATCTCGATTTTCGCGAATACGTCCTTCATTACACCAACGCTTCCGTCCTTCTTCGCGACGATTTCAAAGACACGGAAGACCTCGACGGTTTCTTCGCCGGCTGGGATGCCGAGAAAAAAGAATACAAGACGGAAACGTGGTCTTACAAAGACTCGCCCACCAACAAGGACAGCGGCTCAGGACACGGCGGCCACGCCAAAGATCGCGGCGGCGAAAAATCTCAGGAGAATGTCTACGAACAGGACCTCACGCTTCAAAATCCCCGCTGCGTCTATCAAGTTTTGAAGCGTCATTTTTCCCGTTACACCCCGGATCTGGTCGAGCATGAATGCGGCATTCCCCACGAAATTTTTGAGGAACTGGCTACAGCCTTTTGCTCCGCATCCGGCCCTGAAAAAACAGCGGCGATTTGCTACGCCGTCGGCTGGACACAGCATTCCGATGGCGTGCAGATCATTCGCAGCGCCGCCATCCTGCAACTTCTGCTTGGAAATATCGGCCGCCCCGGCGGCGGAATCCTCGCTCTTCGCGGCCATGCCTCCATTCAGGGGTCCACCGACATTCCTACGCTCTACGACATCCTTCCCGGATATCTGCCTATGCCGTTTTTCGAGTCCGATTCCGGCTCCCTCGACGACTACCTGAAGCGCCACACCACCGAAGCCGGTTGGTGGTCAAATTTCGACAAGTACGCCGTCAGCCTGCTCAAGGCTTATTACGGCGACCAGGCAACTGAGCGCAACGATTACGGCTTCAACTGGCTTCCTCGCGTTACTGGAGATCACTCTCACCTCGGCTTCTGGCTCGAAATGAACAAAGGCAAAGTCGAAGGCCTCTTTGTCATGGGCCAGAATCCCGCCGTCGGCGCGCCCAACTCCGGCCTCGAACGAAAAGCCCTCTCGAAACTCAAATGGCTCGTCGTCCGCGATATGGTCGAATCCGAGACAGCATCTTTCTGGCTCGATTCTCCCGAAATCTCCCGTGGCGAGCTGCGCGCTTCTGAAATCGACACCGAAGTTTTCTTTCTTCCCGCTGCTGGTCATGCCGAAAAGGAAGGAACGTTCACGAATACTCAGCGTCTCTTGCAATTCCACGAAAAAGCCGTCGACCCTCCCGGCGACGCGCGTAGTGAAACCTGGTTCATGTACCATCTCGGCCGCCGTCTCAAAGAAAAAGCCCGCGCTCATTCGAGCCCCCGCAATGCGCCGCTCAACGCCCTCACTTGGGACTATCCCGTCGAAGGCATCCTCGCGGAGCCGAAAGTCGAAGAAGTCCTCAAAGAAATAAATGGCTGGAACATTGTCGATCGCAAGCTCGTCTCAGGTTACAAAGCCCTCAAATCTGACGGCTCAACCGCTTGCGGCTGCTGGATCTACTCCGGCGTGTTCCCGAAACCTGACGAAAATAACGCCCGCAAGCGCGAACCCAAAGGACGCTACGGCCACGGTTGGGGATTCGCCTGGCCCAGTGATCGCCGCATCATGTACAACCGAGCCTCCGCGCGCCCGGATGGGCAGCCCTGGAGCGAACGCAAGCGCCTCGTCTGGTGGGATCAGCAGAAAAATCAATGGATCGGCTACGATGTTCCCGATTTCACGAAATCCAAGCCGCCCGATTATCGCCCTCCTGAAAATGCCAAAGGTGACGATGCCCTCCCTGGCGATAAGCCTTTCATCATGCACCCTGACGGCTTCGGCTGGATCTGGGTCGCCAGCGGTTTGAAAGACGGCCCGCTTCCCACCCATTACGAGCCGCTCGAATCTCCTGTTCAGAATCCTCTTTACTCCGAAGCCGGAACAAATCCCGCTGCGAAGAAACTCGAAAACCGCGAAAATCCTTACGCCAGCTCGCCCGATCCGCGCTTTCCCTATGTGCTCACCACGTATCGTCTCACCGAGCACCACACCGCCGGTGGAATGTCACGATACTTGAGTCATTTATCCGAATTGCAACCTTCGCTCTTCTGTGAAATCTCGCCCGAACTTGCTCGCCAGCTTGGAATCCACACTGGCGACCTGGTAATAATCGCTACAGCGCGAAGCTCCATCCGAGCCCGCGCTCTCGTTACCACCCGCATCCGGCCTATTCACCTCGACGGCCGCGTCATCCATCAAGTCGCGCTTCCTTATCATTGGGGTTACAAAGGCCTCGTCAAAGGCGACGTAGTCAATGATCTCATCGCCCTTTCAGAGGAGCCCAACGTCCGAATCATGGAAACCAAGGCGCTTCTCTGCAACGTACTTCCTGGAAATTCGCGGACGACGAAACGCAAACTCCTTCGCGCTCGCTTCCCCGATCAAACGAAAACCACCGACGCGCCCGCTGAAAGAAAGGCATCATGACCGTCACCGCCTTCCTTACCGACTCCACCCTTTGCATTGGCTGCAAAGCGTGTGAAGTCGCCTGCAAAGAATGGAACCAGGTCCCCGGTGACGGCTTCATCTGGAGCGGCAATTCTTACGACAATACCGGCGCGCTCGGCCACTCTACCTGGCGCCACGTGAAGTTCGTCGAAAACGGCGTTACGCCCGGTCTCGGTGGCAATTCTCCCGAAGCCTTTTCCTGGGGCTTCTCCTCCGACGTTTGCAAACACTGCGAAAACGCCGGCTGCCTCGAAGCTTGCCCCACCGGCGCAATCGTTCGCACCGAATTTGGCGGCGTTTTCGTTCAACCTGACGTCTGCAATGGT
This sequence comes from Candidatus Acidiferrales bacterium, assembly GCA_030037335.1. Taxonomy (GTDB): domain Bacteria; phylum Acidobacteriota; class Terriglobia; order Acidiferrales; family UBA7541; genus DAHUXN01. Next base: position 7,783 of record JASHRN010000050.1, read on the forward strand.
TGCGGTTACTGCGTCGTCGCCTGTCCATTTGGCGTAATTGAAAAAGATGAACAGGACGGTCGCGCCTTCAAATGCACTTTCTGCTACGACCGCCAGCGCGACGGCTTGCACCCTGCCTGCGCCAGCGTTTGCCCCACCGAATCCATCAAATTCGGCAATCTCGACGATTTGCGTGCCGAAGCGCATGGCCGCATCGAAAAACTCAAATCCATGGGCTTTGATGACGTGCAGCTTTACGATCCCGTCGACTCCAGCGTCGCAGGCACTCACGCCATTTTCATCGTCCGCGGCGATCCAGGTACTTACAACATGCCGCCTAAGCCCGAAGTCCCCACAATTTACCTGCGCAAAGGCTGGACTTCCGCTGCCATCGCAAGCGGATTGATGCTCGCTGCCACGCTGTTCGCATTCTTAGGAGGCCGCCGCGCATGAGCGAACCACGGCAACAAAAATCCGACGGTCCCACCAATCTTTCCGATTTGCGCGAAGCGCGACTCGAGGAAATCCGTCAGCATGCTCAGCGCGCTGCATTGCAACCTGCTCCGAAACTAGACGGGTTAACTCTGCATGCCTCGCCCGAAACTGGCTACTATGAAATGCCCATCCTCAAAAAGCCTCAATGGAAGTCCGAAATTCCGCTCTACTTCTTCTGCGGAGGTACTGCTGGAGCCTCTGCGGTCATCGCTGCCATCGCGGGCATTACTGGTAGCGATGAACGCTTGGCACGCGACGCTCGTGCTCTTGCTGCCATCGGCGGAATCGTTTCACCCGCTCTCCTCATTGCCGATCTCGGCATGCCTTCTCGCTTTCTGAATATGTTCCGCGTCTTCAAATTCCAGAGCCCGATGTCCGTCGGCTCCTGGACTCTTATGGCTTTTTCCAGTAACACCGCCGCCGCTGCATTCCTCAGCACATGGCAGCAACGTTTCAGCCTCGCAAAGCCTTTTCGGATTCTGCAGACCGCCGCACAGCTCATCTCCGCGCTCACCGGAGCTGTTGTTTCGAGCTATACCGGCGTCCTCGTCGGCGCCACTGCTATTCCCGTTTGGAATCAAAACGCCGCCATCCTGCCCCTGCATTTCGCCGCTTCTGGCATGGCTGCTGCCGGAGGTCTGCTCGAGCTTCGCGGCCACAACTCCCCGGCATTGAACGCCATCGGGCTCATCACCTCTCTTGGAGAATCTGCCGTCGGCGTGTCCATCGAGCTTCGCAAAAATCACGCCCTCAAGCCGCTCAAGTCCGGCTCAAGCGGCTGGCTCACCCGCATCGGCGGATTTTTCTCTGGTCCGCTCCCGCTTATCTTGCGCCTGCTGTCATTTGGAGCCGCTTCCAACCGAAAAAAGAAGCTTCGTAAAATCGCCGCCGCCTCTGCCGTCGCAGGCTCCCTCGCTACTCGCTTTGCATGGACTCACGCCGGCTCTGTTTCTGCAAAAGATACGCCTCTGCTCCTTCATGGCGCATCGAATGCTTTGGCACAGAAACACTAGCTTTCGGATTCCCTCTCGAGAACCCCAATGCAAACCGCCGCGAGTACGGTATGATTCGCGTTTGACTTCATTTCCATGAAAACGCCGTGCATCAATTTCGCCCTGCTGTTCGCCGCCGCATTTTCTCTGGCTTCTGCTTCCGCTTTCCCGCAAGCCGAGCAGCAGGAAGTCCGCCATCACGGAATGATGCACGCCTCTGACACTCATCCTATTTCAACTACAGCTCACCTTACCGTTGCCGAAAATCTTTCCGCGCACGAACTGCTCCTCCGCATCGGCCCTTTGAATCTGCCGGCTCATACCGCCCACGACTCGCTTCCTCAGCCGCCCACCATGTGGTTCTCCATTCCTTTCAACGGCTGGCTCACCGCTTATCACCCCTCGCTCGTCGATTCAAAAGGAACAGTGCTGCCCAATCACTTGCTGCATCACGCCGCCTTTTTCAATACCGCCCGTTCCGATTTTCTCTGTCCCGACAGAGAGGAGCACATCTTCGGTGCCGGCGCCGAAATGAACGATTGGCCCGGCATTCCCGGCGTCGGCTATCGCGTGCAGAAGGGCGACCGCATCCGCATCACCGCCATGTTCGATAACGCAACCGCTCAGAGCTATCGCGAAGCCTTCCTGCAAGTGCGCGTCGCTTATCAATTGGCGAATCAGGGCGCAACTCTAAAAAACGTCTACCCAGCGTGGTTTAACGTGATGGAATGCGGCGAATCCGCCTATGACCTGCCCGCCGGTATCAGCTCAAAAACAGGTCAATTCAAGCTTGCCTATTCAGGAAAGCTCCTTGCCGCCGGCGGCCATCTCCACGATTACGGCGATTGGCTCGTCCTCAAAAATGACACCGCCAATCAAACTATCGCCGCTCTCGAGTCCGCGCTCGATCCCGCAGGGCAGATCATTTCCATGCCGATCAAGCTTTTCACCGGCCGCGGCGGCATTCCCCTTCACCGCGGCGACATCATCGACGTCACCGACGCCTACGACAATCCCACTGGCAAGCTCATTCCCAACGGAGCCATGGGCATCGTCGTTGGCTACTTCCTTCCCGACGACGAGTCTCAATTCTCCACTCTTCGCCTTCCCGAAGACCATCCTTAGCCCGCATCCTCCTTCTGCGGGCCGTCACTTTGAATTTTCTTGTTCGTGCCACAAGCGGCCAAAATTCAAACCAACCCACTCCCCTATTCGCTTCGGTAATTTCCACATTCTCTGGTAGTATATACGGGTAACTTCACCCCATACATCGGAGTCAGAATGGCACTCGCTTGTGAAATTTGCGGCAAAAAGCCCAGCTATGGCAATACCGTCAGCCACGCGAACAACCTTCGCCGCCGCCGCTGGAATCCCAATCTGCGTCGCGTCAAGGCTGTGGTCGGCGGCGTTCGCAAACACGTACGCGTTTGCACCGCGTGCATCCGTGCGGGACGCGTCCGCAAAGCCGCTTGAAACCACTCGCCGATTTCGAAGGAGACTCCTCTTGCTGAGAAAATCCGCTCTGTTTGCGGCCTTCACCGCTTGCCTCTTCGTGCTTTCATGCCGCAATCAGCAAGCGCCGAGCCCGGATGTCTGGGCCGTCGTCAACGGCACGCAGGTTAATCGCGCCGAAGTCGAAAAATATTACCGCAGCCGCCAGCAATCTCAGGGCGGTGCCGAGCCGTCGCACGACGAAGCTCTTTCCATGAAGCTTGGCATTCTCGATCAGCTCATCAACAACGAAATTCTTTTTCAGCGCGCCAAAGCTCTCAATCTCGTTGCGTCCGATGCCGACGTCGAAAATCGCTTCAATCAATCCAAAAGCTCCTTCACCGAAGACGAGTTCGAGAAGAAATTGCAAGCCAGCGGCTTGACCGCCGACGACCTCAAGAATGAAATCCGCCGCGAGCTCTCCATCGAGAAGCTCTTGAATCGTGAAGTCGTCGCCAAAATTGTCATCACCGATGCCGAAATCGCCGACTTCTATAATAAGAATCGCGCCCAGTTCAGTGTCGCTGAGCCGCAATTCCATGTCGCTCAGATCGTCGTCACTCCGCACCCCGATATCGGCATCCATAATCGGAAAAACGACGACGCCACCACTCCCGAACAGGCCGCGCGCAAAGTCGCCATGCTCGAATCGCAGCTCGCCTCTGGCGCAAACTTTTCGGATCTGGCGATGGATTACTCGGAAGACGCGAACTCATCCAATGGCGGCGACCTCGGCTTTATACCGCAATCCTCGTTGAATCAAACCGATCCCGCTTTGAAAAATGCCGTGCTCGCTTTGCAGCCCGGCCAGGTCAGCAAACCGATTCTGATGAAGGACGGCTATCACATTCTGAAGCTCATCGCGCGCGAACAGGCTGGCCAGCGCCAGCTTTCCGATCCGCAGGTTCAGCAGTCCATTCGTGACAGCCTGAAAAATCGTGAAGAGCAGTTGCTTCGCGCCGCCTACATCGCCGTCGCCCGTGACCAGGCTCACGTCGTCAATTATCTCGCTCAGGAAGTCGTCGAATCCGCCGGCAAACTCCCCGCCGAAGACCCTCCATCGCAGTAAAGCATTTCGCGTGCGGTCGGCAAACATCTTAGCTTTTCGGCTACGGTGACGTACAGATTCAGCGTTCGCGGGTTCGTCAGATTCGCGTACGGCACACTGACTGGCTTCGCGGCCCAGTCGGGACTCATAAAGCGCCCCAAACTGGACGAGTTATACCGCGCCCCAAAATCATCCAGGTTCGTTTCAAAGTCCCGCATCTTGCCCGAGTACTTACGTTTCACGGGGCACGACTCTTAGCTCCGGCATAAACCGAAGGCCTTTTTGAGGTCGACGGCGAAAGACAATCGTTACGCAATCACCGCCAGCACTTCCCCCGCATTCACTGCTTGCCCTTCTTTGGCGTTGATCCGTTCCACTTTGCCTTGCTTCGGCGACTTGATTTCGTTTTGCATCTTCATCGCCTCCACAACGAATAGTCCCTGCCCCGCTTCCACATCGCTGCCGGATGCAACCAGCACGCGAATCACTTTCCCCGGCATCGGCGCCACAATATTTTGCCTTCCCTCCGAATCTGAAGCTCCTCCTCCGCCGCGCTTCCACTGCCTCGGATCATCCAGCTCCGCGCGATACTCTGTGCCGTTGATGTGAATTCTTGCTCCTCGCGCATGGCGCTCCACACGAGCCTCAAACGCCTCTCCTCCCAACAGAACCGAAAAAACGCCGCTTTC
>JASHRN010000007.1 GCA_030037335.1 Candidatus Acidiferrales bacterium
GGCGTTCAGAAAAATTTCGAATATCTTTCGCCCACGCGCGTCATGCTCACCTATGAGCTTCCGCTCAATGAAATCGTTCTCGATTTTTACGACCGCCTGAAAAGCGTTTCGCGCGGCTACGCTTCGCTCGATTATCATCTCGCCGGTTATCGCGAATCCGACCTCGTCAAGCTCGACGTTCTCGTTGGCGGCGAGCCCGTCGACGCGCTTACGCTCATTTGCCATCGCGACCAGGCCTACGAACGCGGACGCGAACTCGCAACGCGTCTCCGCAAATTGATTCCGCGCCAGCAATTCGAAGTTCCCATTCAAGCCGCCATCGGCAGCCGCATCATCGCCCGCGAAACCATCAGCGCCTTGCGCAAAAACGTTCTCGCCAAATGCTACGGCGGCGACATCACCCGCAAACGCAAGCTCCTCGAACGCCAGAAGGAAGGCAAGAAGCGCATGAAGCGCGTCGGCCGCGTCGACATTCCGCAAGAAGCATTCTTGGCAGTACTAAAAGTAGCGGCAGGCACGGCAGATGAAGAATAGGCCGCGCGCCCCGGTGTTCCAGCGTTTTTTGCCGGCGCGCTACCGCCGACGCGTCGCCCGCGTCGACATCCCGCAAGAAGCATTTCTCGCCGTGCTAAAGGTAACTGCGGGAGCTAACTCGGAAGAGTAGCGTTTTATCGTAGCAGCTTCAGCGTCATCGATCGAAAGTCAATTCGCACTTCTCGGGCTTGGCCAAGCACGTCCATGCCGAGAAGTCCAGCGTGTAAATCATCCCCGATTGGCTTGGAAAAGATTCGCGCGGGTTGAAGCGTCGCCTTCAATCCTCCAACCTGGAGTTGAACTTCAGGCAGCTCGGTAATCTCCCTCATGGTCGAACCGCCGAATTCCGTTACTTGATGGCGAGCCGTACTTCCACTCCGCTTTACTAGCGCCGGAAAATCCTTAGCGAATCGAGTCCAGAGCTGGGTACCCCCCTGATTGCCAGTATCCAAAATGAAATCGAGCCCTTTATCCCCACACCGCACGCGTGTTATAGGGGAGAGGTCATCAAACGCCAGATTCCTACTGGCCCCTGGGGAAACATCGGGGCTCGCGCCTATCTCAAATGTCCCATCTGATTTCCAGGCGATAGATTGCAACGCGATGATAACTGGCAGGCCGATTATACCTTTGTAGCTTGGTTTCCAGCCGCTCATGGGCTCCCGCGAATCCGGCAAGACCACGAACCCAACATTAGTCACCTGGACATTGGCAATTGTGAGCTGGTCAAGGAAGGCTGTATGCGCCTTCGTCGCTCCCCCGGCTGAATCACCAAGATCTGCAGAAGATTCGTCAACCTTGACTCCTAGCATTTGGGCTTCCGATTCACTCATGACTGAGACGTTGTTATCAGTGTCCAACAACCAGTGAACGGTCTTGCCGTGGATGTGGACTGGGAGTCTCACTCCGTCTTTGGTGACATCGGCAAGAAAGCTGTCTGGTCGACCTTTTTGGACCAACAGGTCCGGGTGCCTGCTCCATGCGGCGTATACAATGCGAGCATTCTCCACGTCCTGACGCCCTGATTTAATCTTTAGGATTTCATCAAGCTGTTCAACGACTTGGTGGTATTTCCCCAAACGAATATAGAGGTCCGCGAGCGCTTCGTGCGCATCTATTGCGATATCGGAGTCAGGTTTTTCCTTGATGGCTTGGTTCAAGTAAGTAACTGCTAATCTCTTCTCGTTGAATGCAGAAGCGACCGTGCCCTTGTACAAAGGCGGGACATTTCGGCCCTTAATCGCCTCGCGGAGTTCAAACCAGCAGTGTTGATCATACAAACTTCTCATTGAAGGCTGCTTCGCCATTGTCGTCGCAAGCCCAACAAGAACAGCTGCTCCGACTAGCGCTAGCCTACTCATGTTTCAGCTCCTCCTTACTTGTTACTGTAGCCGTGATTTGGCCACGGTAGAGACGAACGGAGACGTCGTCGCCTGTGGCGATTTGCTCCGCCGACCGCAGCACTTTCCCTTTTGCGTCGTACGCAATCGCATATCCGCGTTCCAGCAACTGAAACGGACTGCGCTCTTCGAGCCGCACCGTCGCCGCTTCCAGTTTCCGCCGCGTCGCCGTCAAGTACCGCCGCGCATGCGCCGCGAATTCGCTCGTGCGCCGGTCCAGCCTGCGCCGCAACACACTCACGCGCGCGCGCAAATCCATCGATGCGAGTCTCAATTGCGCTTGCGCATATCGCCGCCGTCGCCGCGTCACTGCGCGTTCGAGCGCCGCGCTCAACTCGCTCTGCCGTCGTTCGACTCGCAATCGCAACATGCTCACGCGCCTGCGCAGGTCAATCGACGCCATTCGCGTGCTGGAAGCATTCACTCTTCTTCGTACGCCATCAATTCTGCGGTTCAATCCCTTCGCAAGCGCCGCATTCAACTCATCCACGCGCTGTCGTTGTCGCCGCAGAATATCTCCCGGTCGCCGGAACGCGCGATGCGTCGTCAAATCCCGCACTGCATGCCGTCGCTCCGAGAAAAAATACCGCATGTACTGCACCAGCGCGCGTGTGCAATCTTCAATGTGTTTCTCGAATTCCGCGCGCGTTCGCACCACAATCTCCGCAGCCGCCGAAGGCGTCGGCGCGCGCAAGTCCGCCGCAAAATCCGCGATCGTCGTGTCCGTTTCGTGCCCGATGCCGGTAATGATCGGAATCTCCGATGCCGCAATCGCCCGCGCGACAATCTCCTCGTTGAACGCCCACAAATCTTCGAGCGACCCTCCGCCGCGCGCCACGATCATCACGTCCACCATCTCCGTGCGGTTGAAATGCTGGATCGCTCGCACAATTTCTTCCGCCGCGCCGTCGCCTTGCACCTTCACCGGGAAAAGCGTCACGTGCAGATTCGGAAACCGCCGCCTCAGTACGCGCAGAATATCGCGAATCGCCGCGCCCTGCGGTGACGAAACGATGCCGATGCGCCGCGGCAAGGCCGGCAAATGTTTTTTTCGTTCCGCATCAAACAGCCCTTCCGCCTCCAGCTTGTTTTTCAGTTGCTCGAACGCGAGTTGCAGCGCTCCCAATCCCACCGGCTCAATATGCGAAACATAAATCTGGTATTCGCCGCGCGCCTCATACACGCTCACGCCGCCGCGCACCGTCACCTTCAATCCGTCCTCTGGACGGAATCGCAGCCCGCGCACCTGGTCTCGAAAACACACGCAGCGAATCTGCGCTTTCTCATCCTTCATCGTGAAATACAAATGCCCTGACTGCGCCGCGCGATAGTTCGAAATTTCCCCCTCTATCCAGACGTCTGGAAATTCCTCTTCGAGCACGTCGCGAAGGCGCAGCGTGAGCTCGCTCACCCGCCAAACGTGTTTTTCCGGCATCAGATTCAATGAAAATTGCGTCATGCGCCACCTGGAAAATTCGCATCTCTTCTCAACGTCGCATTCCTCCAAAAATCCAAAAAATCAGCGTAAGCAATACGCTGATTACAATGCACGTCACAATCGGAAAATAGAAATTCGTATGCCGCCCGTGGTAGGAAATGTCTCCCGGCAATCGCCCCAACCGGAACGGCAGCTTCGCGCCCGCCAGCAGAAAAATTCCTACCGCCGCAATCACCAGCCCTAAAATCAGCAGGCCTTTTCCGAGTTCGCGTGCCGGCTCCATTCGCTCGCTCTCGCGCCGATTCTACTCTCTTTGCTGTCATTCCGAGCGAGTCCCGAGCGCCTTCCAGCGAGGGGCGACGAGGAATCTGCTTCTGCTGTTGATTTTGTTCTTTACACGTGCGGGAAATTCGTCTGGCAGCTATTTCCAAACGTAAACGAATCCACTTCCAGCCCCGGCTCCGTCGGAATCAACTCCAGCGTGTGGCTCCCAAACTGTTTGTTCGCCGTCAGGTAATACATGCGCGAACTGTCCACATCAATATACGAATGCCCGTTCGCGTCAATCTTTACGTCCGCACCCTTATCGTCATTCGTTAGGTCCTGTCCGTCTTGCAGAATGTACAGCCGCTCCGGCTTTCCCTGCGCCACATTCATCACCGCATAAACCTGCGTCGCATGATATTTCATCTTCATTCGCGACGCGCTCTTCGACGCCTCCTGCGATTTGCCCTCAAAAATCATTCCATTCGGATCCGTTTTCCATTTCCCGGAGATCACCGCGTGCCCATCATCCACAGTTTCAGGAAGCTTGTAGTTCACCACGCTCCCAGGATGGTAAGGATCATGATTCTCCAGAATCCCGCGCCCCTGCCATGGACCAACATACATTTCATCCGTCGGCGTACCGCCGCAAGACGGCGTGTACGGGTTCTCCTCCGCTGGCAGCGTGTAATTCAAAGGGAACGTCAGCCCCGGATGCGCCTCCACCAGCAATTCGCGTATCACTACCTCGAAATTGTGATCGTCTCCTTCGCCTTCCAGTTCGTATCGCAAATTTCCATTGGCATCGATCAGGAAACGATTCGGCCACACATCGTTCTTATAAGCGTTCCAAATCTTGAAATAATCATCCACCACAATCGGATACGGCAATTCGTATCGCTTTACCGCCGCCCGCACATTCGCTACATCGTACGCAATTTGAAACTCCGGATCGTGCACGCCGATAATCTCGAATCCGTATTTGTGATACCGCGCGTACCATTCCTTATTTTGCGGAAACGTGCGAATGCAATTGATGCACGTATATTCCCAGAAGTCGATCATCACCACCTTGCCGCGCAACTCCCCAAGCGTCAGCGGCGGCGAATTGATCCACGTCGTTCCGGAAACTTTATACCCCGGCCGCGGAAAATCCGGAGCCTTCTGATTCAGCGCCACCATTCGCCCATCCACCGTCCGCCCGCTCAATTGCGCACGCACGCCGGATGCGCCCGCCATTGCAATCAGAACAAACGCGGCGCCCATAACCGCCAACAGTGCTCTATCGTTGCGTTTTCTCATCGCAATCCGCCGCGCCGCCACTCCCGCGCGTAGCCATCATATCTCAATCCATTCAGTGGTGTAGCTCCGCAGCAAAAAACCATCGAGATCCCTCCAGTTGATGCGCGACAATGTTGTTCCTCTTGCAAAAGACAGGCAGGAGTGCAACTTTCCAGGATTCCATAGAGAACGATGTCATTGCACCGTCAAATTGAGCGTCACTGTGTGCGTGAGCGATCCCGAGGTACCCGTAACGGTTACTAAGTACGTGCCCGACTGTGTTCCACTTGGAGGAGGCGGAGGCGGCGAACTTGTGGAACTTCCCCCGGAGCATCCGATGATGATTGCTGTCATCAGAAGCAGGGTGGCCAAAAATATGGGCGTGCTGAAGACTGCCCTCTGCCTCCTAATGAAAGCGCGGAGCCAGACGAATAGCAGCATGCACAGTATAAATATCCACAACCGGAAATGGTTTTGCCGTTGATCAATCCTTTTCACAGCCAACATGCTCGTGTACGCCGTCGTCGTGACGGTAACCGTTGCGGATCCGCTTCCAGGGGTCAAAGCGTTAGGACTTACAGAACATTTTGTCGCAGCCGCTGGCGTCGTGCACGAGAGCTTAACTGCAGCTGAAAAACCATCTTCCGAGGAAACGGAGATAGCATTTGTGAAAGTTGCAGCCTGACCAGACGTGACAGTTTGTGCGGTGGTCCCAGATGCATTCATCACAAAATCCGGGCCGAGTACCGTGAGAGTCGCCGGAACAGGAGAAGTTGTGCTCAGATAGTTTTTATCGCCTGAGTAACTCACTGTAATGCTGTCAGTTCCCGGAGTGTTCGGTGTATATGGAACGCTCGCTTCGAGAGAATGAGCCAGAGGCGTGTAAGTGACGCTCCCGGCCACAGCTTTGCCGTTTACAAAAAACGTCATAGTGCCGGTGGGAGCGACACCAGCTGTTGAACCAAACATTTGGGCTTCAAGAGTGGTCTGTTGATTTACGTTCACAGTGGCAGGGCTCGCACCCCAGCTTGATATGTCAGGCAGCGCCTGAGTGACAGTAATAGTGGTTGGCCCGCTTGTTCCGCTGACATAGTTTGCATCTCCGCTGTACTGAGCCGTCAAAACGTGATTGCCGAGGCCTACGAAGGTCGCGCTTCCGGTCGCACTCAAGGTCGCATACGGCGGGTTTCCGTTCGGATTGTAAGGGAAACCCTCATTTACCAAAGCTGATGTAGTCAGCGGCGCCCCGTCTAGGAAAAACGAGAACGTCCCCGTCGGCGCGACTCCCTCACTGTTTGTTATAACAGTTGCGACCACCTCCTCATCATCGCCGTATTGGAGCGGCAGCCCCGCAATTGCCGCAAATATCGTCGTCGGCGCTTTCGCAATCGTAAAATTCGCGGTTGCTGTACTCGGGCTGTAACTGGAGTCTCCTGGATAACTGGCAGAGATTGCATATGTGCCCGGCGCAAGGGGTTGCGTCTCCGCGTAGCCTTCAATATTCAGAGACAAACTCCCGCCTTCGAAAGGTGCTCCGTTATTGCTGAGGGACACACTTCCGGTGGGACAATTCGTGGTCCGGCTTGAACACGTACTCGAAATACCTGCGGTGGTTACCGTCGCCTCCGAATTTCCAACATCGACTCGGAAGAGAGCAAACCCTCCGCCATAAGTAAAACTACTCGCGCCAAATTGCACCAAGTTTCCGTTCGCATCGAAGGTAAGAAGATTTGCAAAGGTCTTGCTCGCCTCCGGCGTCACCGTCACCGCATTCGAATTGCTCCCGCCGTAATTGACGTCACCCTCATAATGCGCCTCCACCGTATACGAGCTTCCGCCCGGCAGCATGTTCGTCGAACCGCTCGCTGCTCCATTCGCCAGCGTCATCGTGTCGAACCCGTAGCTATTGCTTCCTTGCGTCGCAATCAGCGAAACATTGCCCGTCGGTTCTGGCGAGGTCGGCGACACTGCCACATTCACACTAATCGCTGACCCATGCACGATGTTCACCGCGCTTCCGCCGTTCAGCGTCAGCGTCGTCGAAGACGCCGTGAATTTCACCGTGTTCCAATCATTCACCAGGTTATTCGCGTTCACTGAACCAAGCCCGGTTGCAAGGTCGTACCCAGCCGTTGTGCTGTACCCTGACAGCACGCCGTATTGATCTCCTGTGCTTGCCGTCGTGCAATTCACGCTTCCCGTTACGCACGGCATCGCAATCGTTCCTGAAGTCACATCGTTAAAAACGCACGTGCTTGCCGGTCCCGTGCTCGAATTGCACGCGCTTGCCGATTGTTTCTGCGCCAGCTTGTAAAAAACAAAATTCGGATCCCCCTCGCGCGTCCCCTCCTTCTGGTCCACCAGCGCCATCAAGCCAGCAAACGATGGAGAAGACCCCGAAGTGCCTCCAAGCTGCACCACGTTATTCGCGTTGCATGGCGCGGTAATATCCGCCTCGCAAATCGCAAACGCGTTGTCCACGAATCCGTTGCTCGCAAAAAGCGAAACATCCGGCAAATCCCGTTTCCCGTCACTCGGCACGCCGCTCGCTGTCTGCCACGGAGGCTTTCCGTATCCTCCTGTGCAGGTCAATGGCGTTGAACCCGTCGGATTCGTACATCCGCTCACGCCGCCGCTGCCGGCAATCGTCACCACGAAGCTCGATAGCTCAGAGTTGTTGCAATTTACTTCCGCGTTCGTGCTGTATCCGATCTGCCCGAATATCGCATTCGTGCACGAGTCATTCCATGTTGTTTCCGGAATGTAGCCCTTCGCCGACTGCTGCGTCGTCGGATTGTTTGTCGTATTCCAGTAAGTCGACTCGTTGAAAAAATCGTTGAAGTCCGTCCCGCCAACGCTCACGTCGTACGGCGTCGACGCAATTCCATTCACCTGCAACCCTTCCTGCGCTGCTTGCGGTGCAGTCCCTTGAAAATTATCGCATCCCGCCGACCCCTGATCTCCCGCAGCCACAAACACCGAAATCCCCTGCGCTGCCGCCTGTTCCCACAAATTGTTGTAAAACTGGTTCCCGGCCGTTCCCATATCGAGTTCGCAGCTTCCGAAGCTCTCGCTCATGATCGGCGCAATGTTGTTGTCCACTGCATATTCCGCCGACAAATCCACGCCATCCGTCGTTTCCGTCGATTCGGAAACCACCAGCATGATCGTTGCTCCCTGCGCAATGCCGCCCGACCATTCCACATCCAAATCCGCTTCCGTCTCATCGCCGGGAACCAGCCCCGGGTCCGGCCCATCCAGAATCACCTGCGGCGGATTGTTCGGAAGTCCAAACAAACTCTGAAAATCGCTCACGTCTTCCAAATTGATGTTCGACCGGCCCACAATCGCAATCGATTCGCCCGTCCCGTTAATCGCCGGGCTTGCCGTCCACAGCGGCAGCACGTTGTAAATCGCCGCAAAATCGTACGGTCCCAGCGCATTGCAATAGATCGCCGCTCCCGTATCCGGATTGGTCGCGCACTCATAGGTCAGCGCCGGCTGCGCCTTCGTCCATTCGCCCGCCAGTTGCCGCGCTGTTATGCCCGCCAGATGGTGCGCCGCCTTCTTCCCAAAGTTATTCAAGCTGTCGATGCCAATCACCGCTGGCGCCAGCGCGCTCGGAATCGCCGGATCGCTCGCGTTCGCCCAGTACTGCCCGCCATTGACCGCATAGCTATGAATCGCCGTATGAAACGCCTGCTGCACCTCCTGCGCCGTTCCCGAAAATTCAATGACCCCGCGTCCGCGCGAAACACCCGCAACCTGAAATCCGTACCCTTCAAGCCACGCCACTATCGTTTGAACATCCTGGTCCGAAATTCCAAACTGCTCGCCGAATTCGTCCGGCGTCAGCCATTTGTGAAAATTCGGTGAAGATTTGTCCTGCTGCTCTTCCAGTAACGTTTCCAGTGCCGCTTCTTGCGGCGCGCTCCGCCCCAGCACCAGAAGCATTCGTTGCATCCCCAGATTCGCCGGAGCCGCGCCGCGGTCAAATTCCGCTCGCGCCAGCGGATGAGTGTTTCCTGGCAGCAGAGTTAACTTCGTTTCGTCGATGGCTTGCGTGATCAGCGGCTGCTGATTGCCGCTCTGCGCGCGGCTCACCGGAGCCACCGCAAACAGGCAAATGAAGCCCACAGTCAGAAAGGCAGCAGAGTAGCGCGACCACCGCATCGCGGGGCCCAAAAGCGACAAAGATTTGCCTGAGGAGGGGCTGGGAACCACGTTAGTTCCAATTTGGGACGTGCACCTAAATACCACCAGCGCTTCGCAATGTCAATGGAATGTAAGTACTAAATGAGTTATCCGGCAGGCCGTTTTGAATCGTACCAGAATCAGCGCCGAAATCGGCTCAACTCAAGTCGTGGAGCGCCGCCTTTGCCGCCAGGTGTCCGCAAATTCCATGCACGCCGCCTCCCGGGAACGTAGAAGCCGAACAAATGTACAGCCCTTTCGCGGGCGTTCGGTATCGCCTCCACGTCGGCCGAAAATAAAGCTGCCGCAGGTCCGAGCTTCCTCCTGTTACGTCGCCCCCAGTCAGATTCGGATTCCGCGCTTCCATCTGCGAAGTCGTCAGCAC
>JASHRN010000051.1 GCA_030037335.1 Candidatus Acidiferrales bacterium
CGTCAAGGATGAAGGTGTTCTGGTCGGGCGTCGAGCCGGCGATGGATCCGGCCATGACGTCACTGTACGCGCCGTGGAAGTCGGGCGCGGCCGTTGCCTGATAATTCAGCAGCCCCGAGACGTCGTGGCCCATGGTCGGGAGATTCATCAGGTTCCCGCTGAGCGTTTGGCCCATGGTAGCGTTCATGGTCTGGAGCTGCGCGGTAGCGCTGGAGACGACCTCGACCGTCTGCGTGGCGGCACCGACTTTGAGAACCTCATTCAGCGTGCTCGCCTGGCTGACGATTACCGTCACGCCCGGAATCACCAACTTCTGAAAGCCGGGCTGTGTGATCGCTACGTCGTAAGTTCCGGGCTTTAGCGCGGGGAACGCGAAGCGACCTTCGTTATTGGTCTTTATCGTCGTTGTGTTCTTTGTGGCCGTGTCCGTAAGTGTTACGGTCGCACCCACGATTACCGCGTTGGACGGGTCAACCACAGTACCGACAATTGAGCCGCTGACCATCGCCTGGCCCCAAGCAGCCATCGGCGCGAAGAACATCAGCGCTACCGTAGCGGCAACAGCGAGAACAAACACAGACACACGTGCACGAACACTCTGGAAGGACACTACCATTTTCGCAGACCTCCAATTTTCATAAGACGTTTTAGGCGCCCACCCCTCTGCGCCCACACCCACTAATGGTAGTCGTAATATTCCGAGTCCAGATTTTTGTCAAGGGAAAAATACGAACAGAAGAAAATTAAATATCCTATAAATCATAGAGTTAAATGAATTTTTGGAGGCTTGAGTACCAGTACATTCCGGTTCGGCTAGTCAATCGAAAGACTATTTCCAGAGGCCGCCGGGTCCGTTGGGTTTTGTGGGACTGCGTAGGCTCGGCGCTCCAGCAGGGCGCGTTTGCTCGGTTCCTGCGACTTGTGGTTCAACAGGAGGCTCGATGAACCAGCCCACGCCGCGAATCTTGTTGACTTCCGCCTCGATCATGCGGGCTTTGGGTGCCGCGACCGCGCCGAGAGCGGTGCGGAGAAATGCAGCGAGGTCGACGGCGTTTAGCTTCTCGATGTCGCCGTCAAGAATTGACGCGGAAACCTCTCTCATTCCCGGGGCCGCTGAAATCGATTGCGCGAGGCGCGTGTCTCCGGTGTGAATAAGATTTGCAATCGAAATCTCGTCCGGGTAGCTGACTTCGACGAGGCCGCGAGCTTGGCCTTTCTCGGGCGGCCACAGCTGATCATATTTTGGTTGGAGAATGCGCGTTTGCCAGTAGTCGCCCTGCTCTGGCTCCTGCTCGACGAAATATTGGACGAGCCAGACTTCCGGACCGTAATTGGGCGCGTAATCAGCGACAATCATCTGTAACAGAGGTTGGTCTTCACTGAGATTCAGACTGCCGTGAATGTGATCGGCGATAACTGCCAGGCGGGCACGGAGACTATCGGCAAGGTTCTCGATGCCAATGGCTTCGGAGCCTCCACCTTCGTTGTAGCCGGTTTGAAGACGCGGTCGACTGGCACCCATACCTTCTGGCGGCGGCAGCGTGGGAAGCTCCTGGTCGAGGCGGGCAAGTTCGCGATTTTGATCGGGAAGCCACCAGTCCGCTGCGCCAAGAAGAACGGCAACGCGCTCGTCGCCGATGGAAACGATCATAGGCGGGCGCGTCTGCGGCTCGATGGGATCTTCAAGGGTGGCAACCACGATGCCGTCCTTGGCGACTCCAATCACAACCCGTCCCGTACAAAGATTGGCGACGATCTCCTGCGCGCTTTGATCGCCGGGAGGTAATTCCTGAGCTGCGACGCGAAATGGGAAGAATGGCGCGAACAGCACTAGAAAGAAGACGAGGTACGCCTTTGCAGACAGATTTCGGATAAGCAACTCGATGATCGAATCACGCGATGCAGAGCGCAACTGCATGTGCAGCCTGGATTCAGAGTATCACAAACGCATGCGCCGGATTGGCGGTCCTTACAAGAGAAACCGCTTGAGCGCAGGCGAAGAAAATGGCGGCGGAATCGGGTAAAATTGCACGGTTCTACTGGCAAACGCTCGGATGGGCTTTCGTGGGCGCCCCAGAAAAGCAGAGAAAGGGCACCGAAAATATATGAAATATGGAGCCAGGCAATTGGCGGAGATTTTGGAAGCGCACGCGAAGTTCACGCGAGGAGCGGAGGGCGGAAAACGAGCGGAGCTTGCCGGTGCAAATCTGGGAGGTGCGAATCTGCGGGGAGCGAATCTTGCTTATGCGCTGTTGCACGGGGCCAATCTGGAGAAGGCAGACCTGCGCGAGGCGAAACTCGGCGGCGCGGACCTCAGCGGCGCGAAAATGAAGCGCGCGGATTTGCGCGGCGCGGATCTCACGGAAACGAATCTGGCGGGCGCGGACTTGACCGAAGCGCAACTCGGCGGCGTGGAATGTTTTCGCGCGGATTTAAGCGGCGCAGTTCTCCGCCGGGCGAATTTGCGTGTGGTGAACTTTCGCAGCACCAATATTCGCGGCGCGGACTTGCGAGGAGCGGACCTGACTTCGGCAGTGCTGCGGGAGACGGATCTCGATGGAGTCGATCTGACAGGATTGGACCTGAGCACGACGCTGATGCCCCGCGGCTGGAAAGCCGATTCCGAAGCTAAAGAGCAGGGTGCCTGACTTTCCTAAAACCTAAATGGTCTTATCCGCCGTGAAGCCGCGTGCCCGGAGAGAGGATCCCGCCTCAGGCGAGTCCTGAGAAGAGATTCCGCGACGGCGCGTCTCGATTCCCAGTCGCTTGATTTTCTGATTGAGCGTGGACAGCGGAACCTGGAAGCGCTCTGCAGCCTCGGTCTGATTCCAGTTCGAATGGTCGAGCATGTCGAGGATGATGCGCCGCTCGACCTCCTCGAGGATCTCGAAAAGCGAACGGGAAGCGCTGGCATTCGCTCCGGGTTCGCCGGGCATAGGCGGAAGAAATTCCGCAAGATGGAGGCGCACGCCCTTGGCAATTTCGCGGCTGCGAACCGTTTCCGGCAAAAGGTCGACATCCATAGCTTCCTGCGTGGAAAGAACGATGGCTCTCTCCACGACATTTTCGAGCTCGCGCACATTCCCGGGCCAGTCATAATCCATCAAAGTCCGCATCGCGGTCAAAGAGAAGCGGCGCGGCGGCTTGGCATTGTCTTTCACGAAATGATCGATGAAATGCGCCACCAGCAACGGAATATCTTCTTTCCGCGCGCGAAGCGGAGGCAAAGAAAGCGCAATGACATTCAAACGGTGAAACAGATCTTCCCGAAAGCGCCCCTGGCGAACCAGAGCAGTAAGGTCTTCGTTGGATGCGGCGATGATACGAACATCAACTTTAATGGTTTCGGTTCCGCCGAGGCGCATGAATTCCCGCTCTTGAATGACGCGGAGAAGCTTGGCCTGAGTCTCGGGACTGATGGTGCTGATTTCATCGAAGAAAATTGTGCCCTGATCGGCAACTTCAAACAGGCCTTTCTTGGAGGCAACAGCGCTCGTGAACGCTCCTTTGACATGGCCAAAAAGCTGCGACTCCAGAAGATCGACCGGAATTGAGCCTGTGTTAACGGGGATGAACGGCTTATCGACCCGCGGAGAGACCGAATGAATGGCTTTGGCAATCACTTCCTTGCCCGTTCCGCTCTCACCATGGATAAGAACGGTGGAGCGGGAAGGACCGACCTGAGAAACGAGGTCGAGCACCGACAGCATCTTCTCGCTCTTTCCGATGATGTTCGAGAAGTTATAGCGCTGCTTGAGGGCGCGCTTAAGCTGCCGATTTTCCTCGCGCAGACGCGTGCCTTCGATCGCAAGCGAAACCTGCGCCAATAATTCTTCGTTGGACCAGGGCTTGGTTATGTAGTCCTGCGCGCCATTTTTGAACGCGGCGCGCGCCATATCGATCGAACCGTAAGCCGTGATCAGGATCTTGGAAAGATAAGGATCGCGCCGGTGGATTTCGCAAAGAAGCTCGATGCCGTTTCGGTCCGGCAGGCTGACATCCAGCAGCAGAAGATCGAAAGGAAGCTCCTCCAACCGCGCCAGTCCTTCTTCGCCGGTTCCCGCTTCCGTCACCGAATAGCCCTCAGACGAAAGCAGCGCGGCGAGCCCCTCACGAATTTCAAGTTCGTCATCAACCACGAGAATAGTGCCTCTAGACATGAACGGCCTTTCTGGCTACCGGAAATTCCAGGCGGAAGGAAGTCCCTTTCTCCGGCGTGGAGCGGACCTCAACTCTTCCCCCATGTTCTTTGACAATTCCATAACTCACGGACAGACCAAGCCCTGTGCCGAGCCCGGAAGCCTTCGTGGTGAAGAAGGGATCGAAAATGCGGTGCAAGTTTTCGGGACGGATGCCAATGCCCGTGTCCGTAATTTCTAGTTCAACGGAACCATTTTGAGCATAGGTGCGAAGCTCGATCATGCCGCCGGAAGGCATCGCGTCCCGGGCGTTCATCAGCAGATT
>JASHRN010000052.1 GCA_030037335.1 Candidatus Acidiferrales bacterium
CCAGCGCGCGGACGCTCAATGAGCACGGTAACACTCGGACAGGCAAGAATCCTCCTTTCGGCATGGGAGGTAAATGCATTTGTAAGCGATGGCGGGCAGCTTTCGGAAGACCTTCGGCGCGCAGTGGCGGCTCGCGCGCTGATCGCCATGTCACGCGAGGAGCAAAGAACATCAGGCGATTCTGCAAATCTGAACGATGCAATCGCACTGGGCCGCGAGGAAATGAAATACCTGCAAAGTCGTGTGGATCAAGCGCAGCGCACAAAGAATACCGAGGCAGCGGTGAACCTTGGGATCAGCGCTCGGCGGCTTCTCTCGACAATTGAAGAAGCCCAGTCTTAGGCGGACCGGGAACAAGGACGTTGGAGGATGTCGTGGTGAAAAAGATTCTCGTCGTCGATGATTCAATTGCTGCCGTAAAAATGATGCAGGGAATACTCGACGAGGGTGGTTTTCTCTCAGTTGGGCTGAGCGATCCCCTGAGGATTGAAGAGACGATAACGACGGAGCACCCTGGATTAATTTTGTTGGATGTTGTCATGCCACAGCGAAATGGCTTTCAGATTTGCCGGGATCTGAAAGGGAATGCGTTGTTTGGCGGCATTCCAGTAATTCTCGTCAGCTCGAAGAATACTTCGAGCGACAAGTTCTGGGGACAGCAACAAGGCGCTGACGCGTACATTGCCAAGCCCTTTACCGCCGAAGAGCTCTTGGAGACGGTGCGGAGATTTGCATGATTCGAAAGGACGATGAGTCGGAAGTCCGGCGCGAATTGGACAGTGGGTCGACGGAGCCGAGTGAAGGCGAACTGCTCGATTTGTCTGACATGATAGAGCCCATTGATGAAGATTCCGTCAGCGAGCGTTTGCCCGAGAGCCAATATTGTGTTTTCCGATCAGGTCGCGAACGTTTCTGTTTGTCTGTTCTCACGATTGAAGAGGTTATCGACTGGCCTGCGGTGACGCGCATTCCGCTGACCCCGTCATTTTTGATGGGGGTATTCAATCTGCGGGGTTCGATTGTGCCGCTGGTGGATATTGCATTTACAGAAGGGCGTCGTCCGGGTTTGCTGCCCCGACACGTCGTTGTGGCGGCGTTGCGTGATGAGTCCAGCGCAACCAATCTTCGATTCGGCATAGCGGCCGATGAGGTGTTGGGCACGTACAGCGCAACGGACGATTTATTGCTCGACCAAGTGCCGAGCGAGGTTCCGCACTGCCGCGGCATGTTGCGTCACGATGATCGACTCGCGCTTGTGCTCGATCTGAACAAGATGATCGAAGTGTTTCCGGTGCCTGTCATATGAAACGGGGGAGCTCATTTTCAGAAATTGCCGCTCAGAGATGCGGCTGTGCAGTTCGAGAATTTGGAGGAAGTTATGAAATCGCGTCTTAGTTCGACAATATGGATTTTGATTCTGTGGGATCTGGCGGCGCTCGGGGGAGTTCTCGGCTTTGCATTCCATGCCGGAGCTGTCGCGAATGGGCAATCGCTGGCAAACTTCTCCTCGTTGCCGAGCGGGTCGTCATCGAGCCTGATGATGGCGGCGGGGCTCGTAATTGCAACATTCCTGTTGCACGTAATCCTGCTGCCTAAGCGCGTGATTGCACCTCTTACTGAGCTGGCGAGTTTTTCTGAAAAGCTTGCCGCCGGTGACGCGCGTGCGAAGGCAGAGATTGCCGCGAGGGATGAATTCGGTTTCATTGCAGAGAACCTAAATCGCAGCGCGGCCAAGCTGGCGCGCACTTCCGTAAACCAAGAAGCGTCAGAATCACTGCAGCGAAGCATCACTGACTTGCTTAACCTGATCAATCAAGTATCCCGCGGTGACCTGACAATGCGCGGGAAGGTCACCAACGACGCTCTCGGCAACGTTACTGATTCGGTGAACCTGATGCTCGACAACTTCACGAAAGTCATCGAGCGAGTACGCAAGGCAGCCATTGATGTGAGCACCAGCGCAAGCCACATCCTTTTTGCCGCGGACGAAATGACCACCGGGGCGACACAGCAGGACCAGGAAATCACAAACACATCATCGGCCGTGGAAGAACTCACAGTTTCGATGAAGCAGGTGTCAAACAACGCCGAAGCGAGCGCGGAAGCGGCAAGACGTGCCCTTGATGCCGCTGAGCAAGGCAACCGCGCGGTGCACGATACGCTTGACGGCATGCAGCGAATTCGTGCTTCCGTGCAGGCAACGGCGAAAAAGATCAAGTCTCTCGGCGACCGTTCATTGGAAATTTCAGAAATTATCAACGTCATCAACGACATCACCGAGCAGACCAATTTGCTCGCGCTTAATGCTGCGATCGAGGCGGCGCGCGCGGGAGAGGCAGGACGCGGGTTCGCAGTAGTCGCTGACGAAGTTCGCAAGCTCGCGGAACACTCGAGGAGCGCCACGAAGGATATTGCGGCGCTTATCAAGGCAATTCAGGCCGAGACGAACGAAGCCGTAGTAGTGATGGAGGAAGGCACAAAGGAAGTGGAAGTCGGCGCCGGCCTCGCGGATCAAGCTGGAAAGGCCTTGGAAGCTATATCGAGCGTCGTCCGGCAATCTGCGGAACTTGTACAGGAGATCTCGCTCGCTTCAAAGCAGCAGGTGCGAGGTACGGAAGGCGTCGCCAATGCGATGCAGATTATTTCCGGGATCACCCGGCAGACCTCACAGGGCGCGCGTCAGACAGTGTCAACCGTTGGCAACATGGTCAAACTCTCCGAACAACTAAATGAAGCTCTCGCTCAATTCCGCTCTGGGTCAAAGAACGGGTCGGATTCGATGGCGGCGGACGAATCGCGGCCTGAACCCGTACCGGCGGGCGCCCGGCGGTAGTCTCGTCGCAATTCCCTGATGGCGGAATATGAAAGACTCGATGACGGTTTCGATCACCGAATATGAACTGGAAGAAATTCGTGCGCTCATTGAGCGTCGATCCGGAATTCTGTTCGACGCCTCGCGTGAGCGGTTTTTCTCGAGCAGAGTTCGAGAATACATGGTGTCAAAACACCTTGCTCACGGCACAGATTTGCTGCGTCGAATGCATAACTCAAACGTTGAGTATGAAACGGTAGTGGAGCGGCTGCTCACCCAGGAAACGTCGTTCTTCCGATATCCGGCGGTTTTCGAAGCTTTTCAACGGAAGGTCCTTCCTGAGTTGCATATGAAGAAATTTTGGGAAAACCCGCGCTCCCTGCGGATTTGGAGCGCCGGCTGCGCTACTGGCGAGGAGCCATACTCGATCGCGATTTCTGTTGCGGATGCACTGATGTTCTCGGAGGCCTGGAACGTCGAGATTCTGGCAACAGACATAAGCAAGAATGCGCTGAAGATTGCGCAGCAAGGAGTCTATCGACGCCGGAACCTGGGTCACGTCTCGCCACGTCAGCTCGATGCCTATTTTTCGGCAACCGGAAATGATTATGCAGTCAAGCCGCGGATCCGGCGCATGGTTTCGTTCGCGCCGATGAATTTGGCTCAGGCCGTCTACCTGGGAAGACTGGATTGCATTTTTTGCATGAACGTAATGATTTACTTTTCAGCAGAGCGGAGGAATTCGCTCATTCAGCATTTTTATGAATACCTCGAACCGGGCGGCTACTTGTTTCTTGGACATTCGGAGTCTGTCTCGAATGTGCCGGTGAAATTCGAGTCAGTTGTATGCGGAGATTGCATTCTTTACCGCAAGCCGGCAGGTGAAATGATCTACCGCGGGGCGGCTCTCGTCGAAGGCACACTGTGAGCGATCCAGGCAAAGGCGCGATCGAGGTCTTCCTTCAGGAAGCTTCCGAACACCTGCAATTCCTGCGGGAGTACGCAAGCATCCTGCAGGAGCCGCAGCCGAATCCGCAGGATCTGGAACGGCTATACATCGCGGCTCATACGCTCGCTGGAACTTCGGCAACATACGGCTTCCCACTTTTCTCGGAGATTTCAGGAAAGCTTGCGCACGTGTTTCAGTACACGCGCAATGCACCTCTTAATTCCGAGACGATTGCACCTCTGACAGAATTTCTCTCCGATGCAATTTCAGTGCTCGAGTTTGATTTGCTCGAAATCAGCGACTCTGGGATGGAAGTCGCATCCGACGTTCAGGCGTTCAAGCAGCGCTATGCGTTTGCGTTTCCGTCAGCGGAAGTACCGGACCTCAAGGTATCGCAGCCAGTGGCTGAAGTTGCGCCGCATGTAGCTCAGCCAAGATCATCGTATTATGACCGACTGCCGGTAGACGAAGAAGTTGCCGATGAAGTCCTGCAGTTTTTTGTGCCTGAGGCGGAAGAACATCTGCAAGTCGTCACGGAATGCCTGCTGGCCTTGGAGAGCAAGCCGAATCCGGATGAGGTGAACCGGCTGTTCAGGGCAATGCACACCATCAAGGGATCAGCAGCGCAGGTTGGATTGCATAGAATCGCAGCGATTGCCCATCGTGTAGAGGATCTCGTTGGACAGGTTCGCGACGGTATGCTTGCGTCGAGCGCAGACATTACGGACCTCTGTTTGGAATCCGCTGACGTCCTCAAGAGGTTCCTACATCACGAGTGGGACAACGATGCAGATGCGCGTGCGGCGGTCGATTTGCTTTTTTCTCGAATTGCGGAGACCGTGCCGAGTGAAGGGATCACTGTTCCGTCGACCGAAGGGCTCGGAAGTGCGATGGTGCAGGCAGCTGCCGAGGGAGCAGGGCTCGCGACTGATGCGAGGGCCGAACAGGAGGACGGTGCATCCGCCAGGCTCCCGGATTTGCCTTCGAACGCGCTGCCACTCCATTCCGTGCGGGTTTCACTGGAACGCTTAGACAAGATGATGAATGCGGTCGGCGAACTGGTGATCAACCGTACCCGAATGATTGGGCGGCTCGCGGAGCTGGAAAAGCTCGTTGAAATTCTGAACTTCTCAAAATCGCGGTTGGGAGAAAAGATCTCCGGATTTCAAGAAAAATATGAATTCAATTGGATCGGCTCGCAATTTCCGGGTCTGCCCTCCGCCGCCGGCCACAAGGGCTCCAGCTGGCCACCCACCGGGGGGCGTCACGACGTATTCAGCGAATTCACTGAGTTGGAAATGGATCGGTACGACGACTTCAGCATTTTGTCGCGGTCGTTAACGGAAATTTCCGCGGATGTGAATGAGGTTCTTGCGCAACTCGGCGGTTTTATGGCCCGCGTCGATACGGATATTGATGAGTTCACGAAGCTCGTGCATCGCTTGCAGGATCAAATCACCCAGGCGCGAATGGTTCCTATCGGGAATCTTCACACGAGGTTGTTGCGTACCGTTCGAGATGCAGCGAAGAGCTCCGGTAAAGAGGCCGAGTTCATTTTGAATGGTGCGTCTACTGAACTGGACAACAACATCATTCAACAAATTTCGGATCCTCTGATTCACATTGTTCGCAATGCCGTCGCGCACGGACTGGAAAAACCAGAAGATCGAGTCAGACGTGGGAAAGATCCAAAGGGGCGCGTCTCGGTTCGCGCCTATCATCGAGGGAATCACATTTTTATTGAAGTGGAAGACGATGGCATCGGCATCGATTCAGAAAAGATTCGAGCGCATGCCGCGGACTCGGGACTTGTTACCGCCGAGCAAGCGCGGCAAATGAACGAACGTGAGTTGCGCAATTTGCTTTTTCTTCCCGGCTTCTCCACCGCTTCCGAGAGAACGGAATTGGCCGGGCGGGGCGTCGGCCTGGACGTCGTGAAGTCCAATCTGGATGCACTGAATGGCGAAATCGAGATCCAGACGGAATTGGGGCGCGGCTCCTGCTTCACATTGAAGGTTCCGCTCACGCTCATCATTTCTCAGGCTTTGTTTGTCCGGTGCGCTGCAGCGCTCTTCGCTCTGCCTCTTGGGTTCGTTGAAGAAATTCGCCGCTTGCGCCCCGAGGAGATTGAGGACGTTGGAGGCAAACTGCTGACGAAGGTTCGCGACGAGATTATCGACGTAGTTCGTTTGGACGCGCGACTGGGCCTTCCGCTGCTTGAGACTGTGAACGGCTATTTCCGCATGGTGATTGTGAAGGTCGCTGGCCGGCGAGTTGGTGTTGCCGTAGACGAGGTCCTCAGGAAGGACGAAGTCGTAATCAAGAATCTGGGTGGTTTCCTGCGAAATGTCCGTCTCTTTCCTGGTGCGACGATTGCGCCTGATGGGAGCCTTATCCTCGCCATCGATTTGCATCGCTTGGTCGCCCAGGAACTTTCCGAGCATGCTTCCCTGGGCGCAACAGCTGCAGCGGCTCGCGTGTTTGCGCCGGGAGCGGCCGCGGTGGCCTCTGGTAGTATTCCAACAGAGGCGATCGACGAGGTGCAGGGCGAGCGCGTAGTGATCATCGCCGATGATTCCATCAGCGTTCGCAAGTTCGTTGGCAGAATGCTGGAGAAAGCCGGATATCGGGTATTGCTTGCCTCTGACGGTTTGGAGGCGACCGAACTTGTTGCGCAGTCGGGCGCGCATTTGATCATCACCGATCTGGAAATGCCGCGCATGAACGGATACGAATTGATGAGTCATCTGCGACAGAATCCAGAAACTCGCCGCATCCCAACGATGGTGGTGACCTCGCGTGCGGGCGCAAAACATCGGGATCGGGCATTGAAAGAGGGCGCGGTAGCATTCCTCACAAAACCGGTGCAGGAAGAACAGCTCCTGAGCGCCGTGGCATCAATTCTCGGAGTGGACAAATCCGGACAGCACCGTATGCCTGTGCCCGTGAGCTAAGAATGAACGCCGCCTCAAAGAAACTTCGCGTGCTGCTGGTGGATGACTCTTCCTTTATGCGCAAGGTGCTGCACGCTATCGTGAGCGCCGATCCCCAAATGGAGGTTGTCGGGCAGGCCAGGGACGGAAACGAGGCAATCACTATGGCGCAAACACTGAAGCCCGACGTGATTACGATGGACATCAATATGCCTCATCTGGATGGCTTGCAAGCGACAGAGCAGATCATGACGCAAAATCCGAGGCCGATTGTGGTCGTGAGTTCGGAGACGCGTGATGGAGCCGCAAGCACGCTAGTAGCTCTCGAGCTTGGGGCGATTGATTTTGTTTCGAAGCCTTCGAGCGGAATCGATCTGGACATGAATTCGGTAGGAGAAGAACTGAACCGCAAGTTGAAAATGGCCGCGAAGGTCCACGTTGTCAGGACCGCAAGCCGGAGGAAGGCGCAGAGCGGAGATACTCGGCATTCGGTTTCCGCGAGTGCCGCTCACGAACAAATCCCCGCGGTTCCGGAGGGGAGCCGGCTTCCGGTGGTGGTGATTGCCGCATCGACAGGTGGACCGGCAGCGGTAATGCAACTTGCTGCGGATTTTCCGAGAAAGCTTCCCGCAGCGGTAGTGCTAGTTCAGCACATGCCAGCAAGCTTCACAAGTCAATATGCGGTTCAGCTGGCCGGTATGACGGAGTTGCAAGTAAAAGAAGCCTCTACCAATGAGGCGCTCGCGGCAGGAGTGCTGTACGTTTGCCCTGGCTCGCACCATTTACGGATTTCGGCAAAGGGCCGCATCGTGCTCGACAACGGCGATCGCATTTCAGGGTACCGTCCCTGCGCAGACGTTGCGATGGAGACGGCGGCGGAATGGGCAGGAGCGATGGCAACTGGCGTTGTTCTGACCGGGATGGGTAACGATGGTTCGCGCGGAGCGCAGGCAATCTATTCTGCGGGCGGTTCCGTATTTGTTCAAGACGAGAAGACGTCGGTGATTTTCGGTATGCCGGCTGAGGTCATCAAAACACGATGTGTAACTCAAGTTCTGCCTCTGGGTGAGATAGCTGGCGCAATCGAAAACCGCGTCAGGCAGCTTGCATGCGCCCCACAGGGTGCATTGCCATGAAGATCGCGCCGAGCGAACGCCGAGGTGCGCGCCGTGCGTCTCGCAGCGAACCTGTGATTGCCTTTTCCATTTCGGGCCAGATGTTTGCGATCGGTGCGAATGCCGTTCAGGAAATTCGCACAACGGACAGCGTTGCGGCGGTTGCGGTGGAGATTTCTGTTGCCAGTAAACCAAAGGTTCGCCATTGCTTGCCTAGCGGACGCGGAGCCACTTACATCGTCAGCGGTTGGGGGCATTTCGGCCTGAGCGCCTCAAGGCCCGCGCAGGTGATTTTGCTCCGAAATAGCAGGGTTGGAGTACTGGTGGATTCGATCGACGGCATGGAGACAATGAGGATCCTGATGAGCTTGCCTGCCGGATTCTGCGGCCCGGAACGATCGTGGTACCGTGGAGTGACCATTTTCGGAGAAAATGTCGTTCCTGTGGTGAGTCCTTCAGGGTTCCTGTCCCCTCGGGAAATAGCTGAATTGGATGCGGGCTCTACTTCTGTCCCGGATTCGAAGGCTTTGCTGGGCGGCATGGCTGAAGGTTCCTTGGAGAAAGCAGAATGACCGTCTGCGCGGAAACGACGCCAAGGTCATTTGTCTTGCTGCCGATGGGAACCAGGCGCATCGCTTTTGTGGCAGATTTCGTAGTTAAACTGGCGTCGCCGCAGCGTCTCCAGAATTTCCCACACAAGACTCCGTGGATTTCAGGCGTAATTGTCCAGCACAATCGGATTGTGCCAGTCTATGATGCCAATGCGCTTTTCAATGAGCCGGATGCGCCGGAGAGGCGTTTCTATATGATTGTTCAATGGAAAATCGGCGAATCGCGCGATTTATGCGCTATTCCCGTAGCTGGCGAATGCGAACTTGTGTCGACGGGTTCGATGACCCCCGCAAAACCAGACCTCGATGGACAGCGACGATTTGTCGCCGGACTGCTATTGATGGGACGTGACGAAATCGAAGTCCTAGACTTGAATGAAATGATTCGGGCGCTGCGAGCGACCGGAGAGCCCCCATTATGAATGCTGCTTCAGCGCAACCAAAGATCCTGCTGATCGACAGCAATGTCTACTTTTCAAAGAGGCTAAGTCATGCTTTGAAAGCAGAGGG
Organism: Candidatus Acidiferrales bacterium; assembly: GCA_030037335.1. Lineage (GTDB taxonomy): Bacteria > Acidobacteriota > Terriglobia > Acidiferrales > UBA7541 > DAHUXN01. The sequence goes on from JASHRN010000052.1 coordinate 8,931, forward strand.
ATTCGACGTCACGACATGCTCGCACGCCGCTTATGGGCTCACGATGCTCGAGTGGAACCGGCCCGCGGCGGTACTGTGTGCAACGAATCTTCGCGAGATGAGCGCGTATGAAATTGCGCCAATCCTGCGAGCTGATTCGAAAACAGCAGCAATCGCGATCATCGCTGTGGGGAACGGCGGAGACCAGGCGCTGATGGAGGCGTTTCGCTCCGGCTGCGACGATTATGTGGATCGGAGGCGGTCACCAGAAGATATTGCAGCGCACGTTCGCGCATTTCTGCTGAGCAGGCAAGAAGGATTCCAGCCTACACAGATGGTGCCGACCGCTCTAGCCACGCTGACAGGCGATTTGTCGCGCATGGATTTGCCCGGCGTGATTCAGATGCTGAGTCAGGCGCGTCAAACGGGCGCATTGAATATCAATACCGAAGCCACTGATGGAGTCATCTATTTCGATGGTGGCGAACTCTCTCATGCGGAGTGTGGCATTCTGTTTGGCGATGAGGCGGTCATTCACATCCTGAAGTCCTGCGAGGGGGTAGGAAAGGGAGTATATAAGTTTGTTTACGGCACTACTGCCGCGAATCGCACAATCCTGCGATCTGCCACCGATCTGATGCTGGATGCCATGCGCGAGCTGGATGAAGCGGCCAACGAGGAAGCTACGGGAGATGGCCAGGGTACGCCAACTGAGCGGAACAAGCCACCGGTGGCCGAGTCCAAGAACATTCAGGTGGAACACTCATGAGCGAAACCGCCAAGCTGCCCGCAGAGAAAATTCCAACGGTCTATTTCATCGATGACAGCGCGACGATGCGTGAGGTTATCAAAATCGCCTTTCGGCGCGAATCCATTAATGTGATCGCGTGCCACGATGCGGCATCGGCGTTGGAGAGATTCAGCGAAGCAGCTCCGGATGCGGTCATCACAGATGTGATTATGCCGGGGAAAGATGGCTACGAAGTATGCCAGTTCATCAAGAACGATGTGAATCTTGCGAAGACGCCCGTCATTTTGATGTCAGGCGTGGTGGATCGCGGGGTGGCCGAGAAGGCCATTGCGGCGAAGGCGGACGAACTGATTCGCAAGCCGTTCCAGCCACAAGAATTGATTGCGCGCGTTAAAAATCTGCTTAGCCCAAGACCGTCCCCTCCGAGCATGGATCAAGAAACAGCAAGAAAAGACATAGCACCGCCTGCGTCACTGTCGGGTATTTTCGCCGAGCCTGCTGCGTCGGCACCATCGATGCGACCCGCGACGCCGTCTGCAAGCTCTGCCGTTGTTCCTGCGGTATCATTTGCTCTGCCGCGACCCGCCGGGAATTCCGCGGAGATGCAAAAATTGCGCTTTGAGATTCAACGCCTGGAAATGCTCGTGAAAAAGCTGCAATCTGAGCTCGAAGCGGAACGCCAGTATGCGGCTTCACTGGAATCCCACATGCGGACTCTGCAGGAAACTGAGTAGTCCGTAATTTTCTTCGCAGCTCGGCCGAGCAATTTGCGGCCTGCCCTTTCTTATTTATCGCGGAAGACTAATATTTCAGCGGCAGATCCCTGCCTTGATGGAACAGAGACGTAAAGCTCGTGGAGGCTTGCAATGTACCGCGAGTTACGAGCGCCAGGGGCTGTGGCGACCTTGCCGAGCAGTTCGTATTGATCGGCGGACTTTTGCTGATAAACGTAGACGGAGCCTTCACCTGCGCCGCACGAGGCGTAAATGCGCCTACTCTGCGGATCAAAGGTAAGGTCGTCGATACCCTTCCCAATCTTCAGGCCCTGAATTTCTTTGCCGGTCTGAGTGTCGAAAACCGAAATCTCTCCATCGCGGCAGCCTATAAAGAGGAGTTGGTGAGCCTCGTCGAGTGCCATAGGGACATTTCCTTTGCACAATGTAACTGGCCAACTGGTAATGAATCGATATTTCTCGCGATCAACGACGTCAACCTGGTTTTCCCCCGTATTATTTACGTAGAGACGGGAGCTGGCCATATCGACGGCCATTGCTTCCACGTGGGGACTGCTGATCGTGACTTCACCGACTTTCATGTCGGTGTTGGTGTCGATCACGCTGACCAGCGAACTGGATTGATGGGCATCCTCACCGCTACTGACGATGTAGAGGTAGCGCATGGTCTTATCGTAGGCCAGCGAATCCGCATCCACCTGCAGCTTGATGGAGGCGATGAGTTGGTAGGTTTTGCCGTCGAAAACCTTGAGGGCTCCGGCACCGCCATCCGTGACGTAAATTCGGTTGCCGGTCTGGCGATACGCGACGGCGTGCGGAATTTCGACGCCGCGGATTCTGTGAATTATCGCGCCTGTCTTTAGGTTTAAGACAAGCATTTCGTGCATACTTTCTGCCGCCAGGAATAAGCGATTTCCTTCCAAATTGATTCCAAAATGATCAAAGCGGCCCACAACATAGTTCGGCAACCTGAAGCGGTGTACCAGAACAAGGGGAACTGAGGGCTGCGGAGCGGCAGAAGCAATTGGAATGACGGAGCAGAACATGAAGGCGATGGCCAGAGGGGTCAGCCATTTGAATCCCACTTTTAGAGCGTTGGACATGAGAGGCTCCTGATTTTTCGGTTCTGGGCAATGCGTGAGGCACCTGACGATATTAGATTCCTCGTACTGAAGTCAGGTGGCGCTGAATGTCGTTTAAAACTTGCGTGAACATGGCCTCAGTGAGCCGGCCTGTGAACGTATTCTGCTGACTGGGGTGGTACGAAGCAAACACGCGCGGTAGGCAGCCGGGTAGCCGATATGAAATCCCATGGGAGAAGGGATATTTAGCTCGGGCCAGAATGGCACTATGATCCTTCAGAATCTGGAAATAAATTCTCCAGGCGATTGCACCTAGAGCGAGCACAGCTTTTGGTTTGAGGACGTTTATCTCCGTTTCGAGGTAAGGGCGGCAGTTTGCAAATTCCGAGGGAAGAGGTTTATTGGCGGGCGGAGCGCAGCGTACAGCGATTCCGATATAGGCATTATGCAGCACGAGTCCATCGTCGCGTTCGCGGGATTCGGCCTGGTTGGCAAAGCCGCAACGGTAAAGCGCCTCAAACAAAAAATCGCCTGAGCGATCACCGGTAAATGCGCGGCCGGTGCGATTTCCGCCATGTGCTGCCGGCGCGAGTCCAACGATCAGCAGTTCAGCCCGGGGGTCGCCGAAACCGGGGACGGGCTTTCCCCAGTAGTCCCAGTTGAGAAAGGCGCGCTTTTTGGTGCGCGCCACGGACTCTCGATAGCGCACGAGCCGCGGGCACCTGCGGCAGGATACGATGGTTTCATTCAGAATTTTCAGTTGTTCCTGGACCGATGGCATGAATCAGATTCGTGGCTCGATTTTGCCAGCACGCGTGGCTGAAATTGACACACGCGAATGGGCAGACTAGCATATTTGAAGTGATTTCCCCCTTTTCTCTGCGGGAATTCTGCGAGTCTGTGAGAGAGTGCTCTGGAACGATGGAAGTTAGAACTGAGTCCAGCAATGTCTTGGCTCGTATTGTCGAGCGGCGTCGCGAGAGCATCGCACACCGCAAGCGAGTTCTGCCTGACGTGGCCTTGAAGATTGCCGTCGAGAAGAAGTCCACGCCAGTACGGGATTTTGTAGGCGTGCTGTCTCGCGAGGGGCTCAACATCATTGCGGAACTCAAGAAAGCTTCGCCATCAAGAGGACTTCTGCGTGAGGTCTATCGGCCGGCAGAGACTGCTCGGCAACTGGAGGCAAGTGGCGCGGTAGCGCTCTCAGTTCTCACTGAAGAAGACTTTTTCCAAGGCAGCCTTGGTGATTTGAAGCAGGTATCGGGGGCGACGAAAATCCCTATTCTTCGTAAGGACTTTATCATCGATCCATGGCAGGTGTGGGAGGCCCGCGCCGCTAATGCTGATTCATTTTTGCTAATTGCCGCGATTCTGGATGATCATGAGTTAAGCGATCTGCTTACGCTTGGAAGGACTCTTGGCATGGAAGCCCTCGTCGAGGCGCATTCGCGCGAAGAAGTAGATCGCGCAACAACTGCAGGGGCAAGAATCATTGGGATCAACAATCGAGATCTGAGGACATTCGAAGTAAGCGTAGAGAAATCGCTTGAGTTGGTGGATGTCGTCCCGCAGGAGTGCTTGGCGGTGAGTGAATCAGGCATCCGGGGAGGTGCAGATCTGAAGCGACTGCACGAAGCAGGTTTTGATGCGTTTCTCATCGGCGAACATCTGATGAGTGCGGTAGATCCCGGTGCGGAATTGGCGAAGCTGTTCAGCCAGAACGGATAGGGAGCGGAGAGATCATCTGCAAGTCCCATGAAATCTAAATCCTTGAAGCGCGTGGCAGTCACAGTCAAAATCTGCGGAATCACGAACTGGCGGGACGCTAAGCTGGCCTCCGATGGGGGCGCTGATGCGCTGGGATTTAATTTTTATGCGAAGAGTCCCCGTAAGATCGGGGTTTCGCAAGCGCGAGGAATTATTCGCAGACTGCCTCCTGAAATAGCAGCAGTGGGTGTTTTTGCAGACGCGCCGGCCAGAGAAGTAATGAGATTCGCGCGGACGGCAAAACTTCAGGCCGTTCAACTTCACGGAAATGAGAGTCCAGCAACGGTCGCGAGGCTTGCGCGGTATTTTCCAGTGATAAAGGCTTTCCGAGTCGGCCCTTCTTTCCATATGGAGCTGCTGAAACGGTATCCTGCCGCCAGCGCATTTTTGCTCGATGGTTATGATCATCAATTGCACGGAGGAACCGGGAAAACCTTTGATTGGAGTATTGCTAGAGGTGGAAGACAATCGGCACCGCTGATTCTCGCCGGCGGGCTGACGAGACAGAATCTGCGACAGGCAGTCCGTGCTGCAGGGCCTTGCGCCGTGGATGTTTGCAGTGGAGTTGAGCGCTTGCCAGGGGGAAAAGACCCGAAGAAAATGCGCGAATTTCTCAAGGTACTTGGAAAGGGTCCCAGGAAAACAAGATGAAAAGCATCGCTGCAACAGAGCAGACACCCGATGCTCGCGGGAGATTCGGCGCATACGGGGGTCGATATGTGCCGGAGACTCTCATGGCGCCGCTCGAAGAATTGGAGCGCGCTTACGAGGAGGCGCGCAAGGATGCGGCATTCCGCGCCGAAGTTGATCAGGCGCTTAAGGATTTTGCTGGACGTCCAACGCCACTTCAGTTTGCATCTCGGCTCACCTCAAATTTGAGCGGTCCCAAAATCTACCTGAAACGCGAGGATTTGCTTCACACGGGAGCGCACAAAATCAACAACTGCATTGGGCAGGGATTGCTCGCAAAGCGCATGGGCAAGCAGCGGGTGATAGCTGAAACAGGTGCTGGCCAGCATGGTGTGGCTACCGCGACGGTTGCGGCACGGCTGGGCCTCGAATGCACGGTATATATGGGCACAGAAGACATGGAGCGCCAGCGGCTGAACGTCTTTCGCATGCGGCTCCTGGGCGCGAAAGTCGTTGGAGTGGACTCCGGCAGCAAAACCCTGAAAGATGCGATCAACGAGGCGATGCGTGACTGGGTCACGAATGTGAGAACGACGCATTATCTGTTGGGCTCCGTGCTCGGTGCACATCCGTATCCTATGATGGTTCGCGATTTCCATGCGGTGATTGGGAAGGAAGCGAAACAGCAGATTTTGGCGGCGGAGGGACGTTTGCCGGATTGGCTCTTCGCATGCGTCGGCGGTGGATCAAACGCGATCGGTCTCTTCCAGGAATTTCTGGCCGATGCAAACGTGAAGATGATTGGAGTGGAGGCAGGCGGTCGCGGTCCCGGACTCGGTGAACACGCAGCACGTCTGGCCGCAGCGGCGGAGTTTGCTGGCGGGAAGCCCGGCGTTCTTCAGGGAACGTACACTTACGTTTTGCAGAATTCGGACGGCCAAATAGCAAAAACTCACTCCGTTTCGGCGGGGCTGGATTATCCAGCTGTGGGGCCGGAGCACGCATGGCTGGCGGACCGAGGACGCGCTGAATACACCGCTGTGACCGATGAAGAGGCGGTTCATGCATTGCGTACGCTAGCAGTTCTGGAGGGAATAATTCCGGCATTGGAGTCAGCTCATGCAGTAGCAGACGTGATGCAGCGCGCTCCTCGGATGAGCAAGGACGAACTTGTCATCGTGAATCTCTCTGGGCGTGGCGACAAGGACATGGAGATATTGGCGAAGTATGCGTGAATCAAAAGGCGCATCCGTTCAATTAAGAACCCGCATCGGACGTAAATTTGAAGAGCTTGCGAAGAAAGGTGAACTCGGGTTAGTCGCCTATGTAACTGCTGGCGATCCTTCGATTGAAGGCACACATGAGATTGTTTTGCGAATCGCCCAGGCTGGAGCGGACGTAATTGAGCTGGGGATTCCCTTTAGCGATCCGGTTGCAGATGGCCCGACAATTCAGCGGGCCAGTGAGCGGGCCTTGCGATCCGGAACTACGCTCGAGCGA
>JASHRN010000053.1 GCA_030037335.1 Candidatus Acidiferrales bacterium
ATCCGCTGGAGCTCAGCGTCTGTCTCGCCGCCGGGGCGCCAGACTTGATTCGCAATCCACGCGACGGCTAGCGCAATCAGGCATCCTCCGAGCACCTCAGCGGAACGAATCAACGCCTCGTGCATTCCCGCGTGCCGCGTAAACGTATCGAAGCCTGCGCCCATCACTATGACCGTCGCGGCAGGGGCGCTTCGCCAGTTCCCGCCGATCTCCGGGACAAAAAATGCAATCAGTGCCGCAACTGCGGTTGCTGCACCCAGTTCCCACAAGTTAGGCCGTGTGAGCGCCAGCACAATTAACGCCACGGCGCAACCAATGGCCATGTGTCCGAATCGCCGGCCCGACATCAACAGCGACGCGCGCGTTTCCATTTCTGAAGCCATCACCAGCGAAACCGTGGCCCAAACTGGCGCGTAGTCGCCAAATGCGGCGTAAATTTCCCACAATACAATCGAGCCGATGAAAATTCGCAGCGCGTAACGAAATCCGCGCCGCGTCCGATGCCGCAGCCTGCGATCCAATTCTGTGGGGCTCAATGCGCACCTCCGGCAAGAAGAGCTGGTGCGCTTCTGCATCTAGAATCGCGCAGCACAGCAGGACAAATCAATCTTGTATCCTGCGTGCGCCATATCGGAGTTCAATTCTGCGCCTGCGCCGCGCCGATTCGTGCTGGCCAGAGTTTCGAGGCAACCCACGTGATGCCCAGCGCGATAATGCTTCCGCCGAGAACCTCGAGCGTGCGCTCGATGGCGGCTTCGTAGCCTGCGTACTTTGAAAATTGCTGAATGCCTGTGGCCATGACAACCACAGTCGCAACGGGCGCCGTTCGCCAATTGCCACCCAGGTTCACGAGATAAAACGAAACCAGCGACGCCGCCACGGACGCGGCACAAAGTTGCCAGATTCCAGCGCCGGCGAGGGCCAGAACAATCAGGCCCACGGCGCATCCGGCGGCTGTGTGCGCCACGCGTCCACGCGTGGCCAGATATGAGGCATGCAACTCAATTTCGCTAACCATGACAACGGAAATGATCGCCCAGATCGGGTAGGTCACGTTGAAGGCGCGAAACACGAACCACACGGCAATCATTCCGACGGCGATGCGCAGTGCGTAACGAACCCCAATTGGTTCGCGATGCGGCAACGGAAAATGGCCGAGGAATCGTCGAACTTTATCCGGAGCGTCAGGTTTTGATTGTGCGTGCAGAGTCCACCCCCAGCAGAAGGAATCCGACTAGCCAGTATAGATTTTCGATCCACAATCCAAAAATACCGAAGGGAACCCTACAACCACAATGACCACTTTGATTCGCGACATCACTCCTGCAGGCCGTAATTTTGATTCGCGTGTGCGCGAATCGCAGGCGACGATTGCTTCCGTCTCTGACCAGGATTTTTACATCACTCGAACGTACGGAAGTTTCCATATTCCGGCGCGTCCTGCGGATGAATCATGCGCGCTGTTGATTATCACGCCGAGAGGCGACGCCATTGACTTGGGTGATAACCGCCGCTTTCCATTTATGATTTCGGCGCGTGAGATTGCGGCGGACATTATTCAGGACCTGACGCAGCACGGCATTTTTGTCTGTGCAGATGTGCGGCCTTCGGAAACGGAACTCAGTGCAGCGCGCGAGATGCGCGACGCGTGGTATCGCCAGCTCATCGTTGAAGCTGACGAAATGTGGGCGCGTGGGCATTCGTACCGCGAAATTTCCGACATGCACCGCCGCGCCGCTTTGGCGATGAAACTCGAACGCGAATGGGCTTATGTGCCGCAGCGATCAGTGGAGTGTCCTGCGTGCGGCGAAAAAGTTCGCGCAGGCGTGGCGATTTGCAAGCATTGCAATGCGGTTCTGGATTCGGAACGCGCGGCTAAGTATTTTCCGCAGGGCGCGCGCCAGAAATCCGCGAACGGCATGCCGCTCGCGGCTCCTCCGGTTGCCTCCAAATCACAAGGACGGCCCTGATGGCCGGCTCTGCCAAAACTCACACAGCAAGCTCAAAAACTGCCAACATACATGTTGCCCACGAATCGAATCAGCGAAGGAATACTCTCCATGAAATCGATAAAATTGATGAATTTCATTTCCGTAGCCGTCGCAGCTGATTCAGCGGTTGCCATCCTCGCCGCGCTGGCGCTTTTGGCTGCCGCGCCTCGTGCTCGAGCCCAGGGGTCTCGGCACGATGGCGTGGTGCGGAATGAGCAAGGCTTGCCGGCCGCGGGCGCGACGATTGTGGTCTGCACGCAGCCTGCGAACGTAACGGTCACGCCGTGCACGCCGCTCGCGAATCTTTACACGGACGCAACGCTCAGCACGCCTGCACCCAATCCATTCACTTCCGACGGTCTCGGCAATTATTACTTCTACGCCGCACCTGGGGTTTACACCGTGCAGATTTACGGCCCGGGCATCAACACGTACACGACGCCAGACGTTTTACTGCCTGTGAATCCGTCGGACGCACAATTCAGCTCCATCACCGCGACCAATGCAATCAGTGCTCTGACGTTGAACCTCGGAGGCAATCTTTCCGTCGGAGGAAACGCCAGCGTGACCGGCACGCTGACTGCCGGTGCGTTCAACGCAAACCTCGCAACCAGCTCAAACGCACAGCTCAAAGGGACCGGCGTGGTCCTTTACGTGGACAGCAACAGCGCGGGGTGCGGCGGCGTAGGCTGCTCAGACGCCAACGATGGGAAAAGCCTGGGCAGTGCGATGGCCACGATTGACCACGCCCTTTGCTCGCTTCCCGGCGGGAACTGCACGGCGCAACTCCTCGGCAGCGGCACGCTTTACTTTACTGATGGCTCCTCTGCAAATGCTACCTCGACGTGCGGCGTTTGGATCATGGGCAGTATCGATCCAAATTACGCTTCGCCGCCCGCGTGCTGGCTCAAAGCCAACAGTGGGGCGGGTGGGATTGCGCTGATCGGCATTCCGAACAGCAGTTACGGCCCGAACACGCAAATCCCGCGCGCAGGCATCGTCGGCGGGTCAAACGCAGATCGCAATCATCCCGGCATTTGGATTTCCGGGACGAACGAAGCAATCTACATCGCGAACGCTGCGATTCAATATCCAGGGCGCGGCATCGTGGTAGGCGAATGCTCGAACAACACGCGAACTGGAACTTGCAATACCTCCGGCGTTTATTTCGATAACGTCACCGCGAATCTCAACGCGGTTGCTGGGAACGGGCCGGCGTGGGATATCACCGGACACTCATTTTGGATCCGCATGCGAAATTGCGGCGGCGGCGGGCTCGACAACGTCAACACGAACACCAGCGACAATTCGGCTGCAGTGCTCGTTGACGGACGCACCAACGGCGGCGTTGATCTGCTTTTCATCGATGACTTCGACGCGGCAAGCGGCGGAATCAAATTTTACGCCGGCAGTAACGGTGGGAGCCTGAACGTCACGCATCTCACGACCGAAGGCCAAAATGGCGAGCCGGCAGTTTGGTTCGCAGCGACTGGCGGAGGCGGCGATGATAACGTGGTCGGCACGATAAACAAGGTAGTAGTTTCCGACGCGACGGCAAACTCGCCGGGAGTCGAAGTCGATGTTCCCGGCACAGGCATCATCGCCAATGACGTTCAGGGGCAGGGCGTGAATCTCGTCGGCCCGATGAACACGGGCGCGCAATATCAGAACAATTTGCAGAATCAAGCGATTTCGCCGCAACGATACGGACAAACTGGTTCCGTCTACGGCTGGAGTTATGGCAAACGGGACGACTCACAGCGCAATGGCGCACTTACAACCGTACGATTCACGAATCAAGTGAGCGGTTCAACGTGCTCTTCTTGGTTGCTGCAACCCAGCTCAGGTACGCTGACGTGCTCCGGGATTGCCGATCCTTTTGGCGGAATGAATGCTGGTCAAGCCTCCACGACGAATAGCGGAACCTACGGTTTACGATTTCTTCCGGGTTCCAGTGGTGTAGATTCGGCGAACCTGGCGGTTGGCGAGTACATCATCGGGGGCGTCTGGACACGGTCGGTAACAGCCAACGGTTACCCGAACAGCGCTCAAACCGCAGTGGACATTGGAATCAGCGGTACAGGATTTACCGCGGTGGGAGGTTGCGACGGCGATTCCGTGCTTGGCGACGGCCAGTGGACGTGGAATCGTTGCATCTACAAAGTCACAGCGGTCGGCACCAATCCAGCGTTGGTCGAGTTTGAGGCGCAGTTCGATTCCAATCACACCATTCAGGTCTACGCTCCGGTAATAAACTTCATTCCCTCAGGGGCGCTGAGCGACAACGAAGCATACGCCTACGAAAACGCTCTGAAGACTTACGACGCGCTCTGTGCCGTAGGCTCCGCGTGTGGTATGGAGTTTAATCCCATCGAATCGCCGGTGTTTGAAACTGAATCCACGAATCCCGCCCAATCGGGAATTTTCCGGCTCGCCGATGGCGACGTGATAGCCTGGCGCAATCACGCCGATTCAGCGGACGTGTTGCTTTCAAAGAACTCCAGCGACCAGCTCGTCGCTCCGCCCTTCGCTTCTCCGACTTTCTTTTCGCCGATTATCGATTCGGCTTCCGGCGCGAGTGGCCTGACATTTCGCAACAGCGGCTCGACGGTGTGGACCGCTAATGCCAGCAGCTCCTCGCTCAGCTTCAACTTCAACGTACATTTGGGAGAAACTTCCGTGAAGCTGGCTCCATTTGGCGGTGAATCGTACGCGGGACTGCTCGACAATTACGGCATGGCTGCTGGATTTGTGTCCGCTGTGGAATCTGGCGGCACGGTTTCGTTTGACGCGGGGCTCGCGAACACTTTTGAGGTGACGCTCAACGCCAATGCCACCTCCACGACGCTGAGCAATGCGCAGGCTGGCCAATGGCTGAACATTATTGTTTGCCAGCCCGCGAGCGGGGGACCATACACATTTGCATGGCCTTCGAATGTGCGCGGCGGGATGACCATAGGCACTACGGCGGAGAAGTGCAGCGCGCAGAATTTTGTGTTTGACGGCACGAGTGCGTTTGCCGTCTCCGCCGGCACCGCGAACGAATGAGTCACAACGGATCACCCTGCCTTTCACTTGCCGGTAGCAACTGTCTCTGGGAGGTTTTCGCGTATGCCAGTCATTTCTACAACCGCTTACGATCAAGCGGAAGACGCGCTGAATCTCGCGCGTTCGCTCGCCAATGACGCCGCGGGCGCGGTTTTTTCCGATGCGGTCCTGATGCCGTTTCTCAACTCTGCCTATCGCGCACTGCAGCGGCAGCTTGCCGAAGCCGGCGTATCCGTCCTCATCGCGCAGATCGATCTCGATTTGCCGTTGACGAACGGCGTCACGCTAACGGAACTGAACGACGGCTCCTCGCCACAGCTTCCCACGGATTTGCTCGCGCCGCACCAGCTCTGGGAACAGGCCACCGGCTCGAGCGACATTTTCACTCCGATGGAAAAGATCACAGGCGGCCTGCCGAATTTCCCGCCGAGCAGCTATCTGCGGATGTGGGAATGGCTTACGGACAGCATTCAACTCATCGGCGCAACGCAGGAAATAACGGTGCGATTGCGATACGAAAAATCGCTGCCCGCGCTTGTGCTTGGCACTGATCCGATTCAAATCCGCTCGTCGCTCGATCCTCTCGGGTACGCTGTCGCGGGGATGGCGGCGCGCTCTCGCGGCGCGCAGGCTCTTGCTGCGGACATGCTGTCACTAGCCGAAACGGCCGTGACGAAACTGATCGAGCGGTACGTGCGGCCCGAGCAATTCAAAGCACGACGCCGCAAACCCTACGGTTATCGTTCGCGAATCATTTATTTATAGAAGGTCTTCCTGGGCGCTTTTGGGACAGGGAGAGCGGCAATTCGCTCTGAGAGCCAATGCTTGCAGATGCACTTCTGGTCGACAGGGTTTCTCAGTCTACGTTCAGCGTTAGCGTAATCGAGCGGCTGGCGTTCTGCGCTGTGCCCGTAATGACAAAGGGGAAGCTGCCCGACGGCGTTTCATTTGGATTGATTGAGGAGCTGCCTCCGCATCCGCCCGCCGCCGCAAACGCCAGCAACGCGAAAGCAATCGCCGCGAACCGCACGCGGCGCGTTGGACGCGCGCCAGCAAGGTCACTCTGCGCGCCAAGCGCAAGCGCGCGCCAGATTCGCCAGCCGCATGCCGCAAGCAGCAGCGCGAGACATCCGAACAGTACAAGAACAATCCGCGACCCCGGGCCGCCGCGCCACTCGAACGGCAGAATGCGCGTGGCATTCGGACCAGAAGTGGCCAGGGTCACGGTGAACTGCTGCGGCACCCCAGGCGAAATGTTGAGCGACGCCGGGTTAATCGTGCAGATAATTGTCGTTGTTTTTGCGGAGAGCTGTGCCGGACACTCGAGCGTTACCGTTCCGCTGAACACATCATCCGGCGTGACGGAGATAGTGTAAGTTGCGTTGTTGCCGGCGGCGACGTTCTGGGTTGTGTCCGTGATGTTCGGCACGGTCAGTTCGAAATCGTCGCCCGTGCCGCTCAGCGCTGCGGTTTGCGGGCTCGATGGGTCCGAATCGCTTACTTCAAGCGTCGCGGAACGCGCACCCTTCTGTGAGGGTGTGAACGTGACGCTGATCTGGCACGAACCGCCCGCGGCGAGCGATGGCACGCAGTCATTTGTTTGCGCAAAGTCGAGAGGATCCGCGCCGCCGAACGTGAAGCTCGCGTTATTGAGCGCCAGAGCGTTCGCAGAGCCATTTGAAAGCGTAAAAACTTTTGCGGCCGTCGTTCCGCCGGTCAGCTCCTTGCCGAAAGCGAAACTCGCGGGAGAAATGGTCACGCTTCCTGAGGTTCCTTGCTCCGCCAAGGCGGGGAATTCCACAATGCGTCCGTTTCCGCGATCAGCCACAAAGACGTCTCCGCCACGATCAATCGCCAATGCGCCCGGAGACGACAGATTCTCCGCGAGCGCCACTCGCGAAAGCTCGCCCGTCTTCGAGTCCACGCGCAAAATCGCGTTTGCGCCCGTATCGGAAATAAAAACATTGCCCTGCGAGTCGATAGCAACTCCTTCGGGCGCGCCAATCTGCGCGTTTTGCGGATCGGCGGCGAAACTCAGAGCGGCATTCGCGCCCTCGGGAAACGCGCCGCTGCCGGCGAACACTTCAGCATCTCCCGTGCTCAAGTCGATCACGAATATGCGATTCGCGGCCGGCGAAGCGACATAAACTTTTCCGTGCACGGCATCGACAGCGACGGCGTCGGCATCGAGCACATGCGCCAGAAAACTGAACTGTGCCGCGCCGGGCGCAAGGGCAAGGACGCGATTGTTTCCGCGATCCGCCACGTACAGATTCCCCTGCAGATCAGAGGCGAGCCCTGCCGGAAGGTAGGGATCCAGGTTGCTGGATGCACCCTCGGCGACATTCTTCGCCGATCCTGTGGGGAGCGCCGACACCTTGCCGCTCAGCATATCGAGCAAGCGGATGGTGTTCTGCGCTCGATTCGCAAGATAAATTTTATCCTGGGGCGCAACGGCGATTCCGTAGGGGTCCTCGGATGGCGCCAGCGTGCAATTGGAAAAAATTGTGAGCGTCAGCGAGGCCGACGACGCAGCGACGCCCTGTGCGTTTGAATTCGCAGTGCTGGTGGCTGGCTTCAGCAGGGAAGAGACGCAATTCTTCGCCGGGGGAGTTGACGAAAGTGAGATGTAAAGGCCGTTCGCAACATCGGTCGCGAGAGCGCGCACATTTGCGTATTGGGCGCCCGATGCCACAATGATCGGCGCATGCGCCTGTGCGGAGGGAGAAGAGTCCAAAGCAGAAGTGTTGGACGACGAAGAGGGAAGCGGCGCTGAAATTGAGTCGGAAGCTGCACCGTCCGATGCACGGGCCGTCTGCGCCAGTGCGTCGGTTGAATCCAGGCGCACGGCCCAGCTAAACGCAGTTAAGATAAAAAACAGCGTAGCCAATCGCAAAATAACTCGGAACAAGTTTCCCCCTACTGATGGAAAACACAACCACCTCGGCACAAATCGGTCAGCCTAAAGCTGTTCCGATAGGCACTTCTGTCTTTCTATTTTCCCGAGCCTCTAAAATCTAAGCTGGCACGCAGAACAAAAGCTCAAAATCATAACACACCCGCAAAATCGTCGCGCCCCTGCCATTTCGCAGGGCTTCATGCGAAGAGCTGAAAGGACTGGCGGGGCATCCGCCATTCGCCTGTCTCAACGGCTCATGCGATGATGCGCCGCGAAAGCGGGTTGTATTGCTCTTACTTGTAAATTGCGTGAAGGAAAGACGTTCAGGGACGGGATGTTTCTTGGGAGGCCTGCTGGAATCTTCTAAAGGTGAGGACGGCCTGGCCCGCGCCGCCTCGAAAAATGGTGGACTTCAATACGTGGTCCTGGACGCCTCACCCAGGGATGCGCGTACGGCTGCCGGTAAAATCGCTGGTTGCGCCAATCGCGGCCCCACGGACGCCCATCGAAGAAAATCGCGCCCCGCCCCCATGCAAAATATGGATGCGTCCAGCCCCACGGGGCAAATGCTGCTCCCAAGATTACTGCGGGACCAAACCGAATTGCTCCGCCGACCTCAATTCCCACTCCTGGAGCCGCAAAAACGATTGCCGGATTGTATGTTGGAACGTAAATGTATGCGGGATTTACGGGCAGAATTTCGTAGTAGCCGTTGTCCAGCACTACGCTGCAATACGGATCCGTGCGCAAATAGCCGTAGTTGTACGCTTCGCGCCGCATGCGCTGCACCGCGTCCATCACATCGCCGCGCTGGTTCAGCACTGCGTCGCCGAGTTGCTGCGTCCACGAAGGATCGCGCGCCATCATGTCCAATACGGAAGGGAAGGGCAGCAGCGCGAGCACGCTGGGGTCCCACTGCAAATTGTCGTCCTGAATCGCGCGCGCCAACGCGTCGCCCTTCAGAGAGCTGTGCTCGTCCGCCCAATTCGCAGCGTCTGGAATGTCGTTCGAATAAGTGGAAGCCGTCAGCACCTGCGCAAGCAGCGGGTCTGGATACAATGCGACTCGTTGTACCAGATCGTCGAGTTGATGCGGCCCGAGCGGCACTGGCGGAGGCGGAGGCTGCTGTGTCACAGGCGAGGATGGCGGCGGAGGAGGCGGAGGATTCTGCTGCGCGAAAAGCGGCAACGCTACGAATGCGACCAGCGCAGCGAGCAGCGTAACTGCGGCAAAGCAAGAGTTACAAGTAAGTTTTCGTCGCGTACTCACGTCAGTTAAGATGCTTCGCAGCGCTCAAGAGTAACACTTCAGTCGCCGCACCAAGGTTCCGGTCGAGATCAATTCAGACGCACTGAGTTTTGCCAGTCACCCACCGCTGGCTTCCGCCGAAACAGGCTTAGTTTCACGCAACTCTTAGAAAATAAAATTCAGGGGAGAAAACAATGGCACTCGCATTTACGCTCGTTGATTCATGGGATGATGGCCGCCGCGTCCACATCGCCGGCACGGTCGCTGCTTCCGGGAATTACACCACCGGCGGAGACACGCTCGACCTCACGCCAATCGAAGCCCTTGGCGTGCCTACCACGCAACCGCCCATCTTGGGCACGGCCTGGATGGATGGGCTCGCGGGTTACGACTACGTCTTCACGCCAGGCGCGGCGCTCAATTCCGGCACGGTGAAAATCTTTCAGGACGCTGGCGCGGCCGGACCATTCGCCGAACTCACCGCAGGTGCGTATCCCTCAGCCATTACCGGCGACACCGTCACGTTTTACGGCATCTTCCCGCGCCTGCAGTAGCGGGGTTTACTAATTCGGAATGTCGGGCCCAGAAGGGTATGCTGCCTCCCTTTCTCATGCTGTAATCACTACATGACAACGTTCGCATCGGCTGGCAGTCAACGGTGGCTTCAGGTCGCAGTGAATCGCAAGCGGGATCTCCTTCTGGGGGCTCTTCAAAGATGCGGCGCAATTGGGCAACGTGCCTCAATAACCTGGGTTTCTCCTCTCGAAGATGAAACGGAACACTTTCGCGAGTATCAGGGTCGCGAAGCATTCGAGAAAGTTGGAATCGCCAAGGCAAATCTGAAGAGCAGGCAGCTCGAAGATTTCTGGCCAGCCCGCGGGCCGGTGTGGGATGCATTGGGAACCTCGGAAGGACATCCTGTCTTCATTGAGGCAAAGGCCCACATTCCAGAAGCTGTTACGCCGGGCACCAAGGCGGTGTCATCAGTATCCCAAACGATGATCAAGCAAAGCCTGGATGAAGCGAGGGACTTCTACGCACCAAAATCAACGGCGGAGTGGAATAATCTGTTCTATCAATACGCGAACCGTCTCGCTCATCAATATTTCTTAAGGAAGCTCAACAGCGTGCCTAGCATCCTTGTGTTTCTGTACTTCTTGAATGCGGACGATATGCTTGGCCCCATGTCCGAGGAGGAATGGCAAGGAGCGGTGCGCCTCATTCATGCCGTGCTCGGCTTGCCGAAAGGCCCAAGAGATTTGGCACGATTCGGGGTATTCCACGCGTTTCTGGACGTAAGATTCCTTCAGGATGCGGTTGAATCAGATAACATCGCGTTGGCGCAGACATAATTTCGGTTTTGCCTCACCGGTACAGCTCGATGACATGGTTCACTGTCCTCGGGTCATAGCTTTTCGCGCTATAATTGAGATGGCCTTTAGGGAAGGGCCGTGATGCTCGATTCATTCGGAAATTATTTTTGGACGCATCCTGTCGCGATTGCCGGCGCCGCGATCGCTGTCATCATTATTCTGATTTGGATGACGGGCAGCGGCTCACGCCAGCGGTTCATCACCTTCAAACGCACCAAGGAAACTGATCAGCTCGCACGCGACTTGAGCCGCATCGCTGCCGCGCTGGAACGCATTGCGCGCAGCCAGGAGACGCCGACCGATTACCTTGGCCGCCAGATTCCTCCAGGGTGGGAAGAGAGCATTTCTGCGGGCGAGCCTTCGGAAGATGTGGCGCTGCAGATGCGCGCCACTGCGAATTCGGAGACCGTCGAGGCAGCAATGGCCGCTGACGCGCCTGGCTACGCCACGCATGACGACGAAGTGCATTCTCAAGCCGCGGCTCGGCAATCAAATGCGCCCACTGGGCATCCAGCAAACGCCGCGTCTGTTGCGCCCCCGCCCTCGCGGGAAAATCAGCCAGCGAGTGGCACGAATCCGCTCGGACGCACCGCCGACCTGCTCGGCAAAAAGAAACTCGATTTGCCAAATCCGCTTTACCGTCCAAAGTAGGTTCGACAGGCCGTTTCAAGCGCGAATAGCATTTATAGGCGGGTTACAGTCGCAAAATGCTTTTGTCGTCGGCGCGCTTGGCTCGTTTCCGCCGCGATGCGCTCACAATCGCAGACACAAACAGCAGCACCATGGCCGCCCCTGCGACCACGAGCGCGACGTGAAGCTCTCCGGCCTGCGGCATGAGCCACACTCTTATGAAGAAGTACGCACCGCACGCGAAAAGCGCTGCCGTAAAGATCAATCGCGTTCGCGGAGACAGCGCCAATCGTTTTCGTCCGCGCGCCGGTGAAAGGGAACGAAGGCGTTCCTCATTGACCCTGCTTGGACGCCACGCCGCGGCATCGGGTTCACGTTCGGGGTTCTGCGTTGTGCTGCTGACTGTATTCGTTTTGGGACTCGCTTCGCGAGTTTCTCTCTGGGTGTCTTCTTGGCGCGGCGTCTTTGGCTTTTCCACTGCGGCGCCGGCCAACGAAAGCCCGGATTCCCCTCGCTGCGCTGCTTTGCTCGGACGCCATGCGTTGGGATCGTTCGCGTTTTCTGGCGAGCCCAGGCCGAGTATGGATTTTTTCTCTTTGTCCGGCTCCGCCATGGATTCAGGTTATCACTTCGAGAGCAATGCGTCTCACCGGTGTGCGTGAGCGTCCTATTTTCATTCGGTGCCGGATCGGGTTCTATCCCCGCCTCGGGCCCGACGCACTAACGTCGGGCCCTACAAAGTTGACGCTGGATTGTAGAGGGCCAACGTATTCAATCGGCCCGCACAGGCCTCCGTCTTTGAGGTTTCCATGTCTGTTGAAACTTTTTCGCCTTTGCAACTCACCACATTCGGCGGTTGGATAACGCTTGTCGATCCATCGAGCGTTCCGCCCGGAATGTCTCCAGACGCGCGCGACATCGAGTTTTTCCCCGGTGGAGTGCGGACGCGCGGCGGCCTGCTCTCGATGTATCCCGTGCTCGGAGGCCTGCCTTCCATCAACGGCCTGAAAACATACATCACCACGAATCTCGTTCAACGGTTGATGGTGCTCGATGCGCTCGGCAACTTGTACAAGGAAACATCGCCCGGCGTTCTCTCCATTGTTTCGAGCATTGTCGCGCCGGGAGTGTTTCTCGCTTCGAACACGCAATTCGGCCGGGAATACATGGCATTTTCGAATGGGTTGCTCGGCGCAGACCTTCCGCGTCAATACGACGATTCGTATTTCGACCGCGTCAGCCAAATCGGCCCGGCGGAAGGTCCGTCTGTCGCCGACGCAACCGACGCAGGCAGCATTTCGCCCGGTGTGCACCAGGTCGCCGTGATTTTCGTGACGCGCCAAGGCTACTGGACGATGCCGTCGCCTCCGGTAAGCTGGACCGCTGCGGGCGGTTTCAAAGTTAACGTCACGAACATTCCCACCGGCCCCTCAAACATTGTGCAGCGGTTGCTTGCGTTCACCGGTGCGGGCGGCGCGACTTTTTATCAAGTGCCCTCCACGATGACTATCAACGATAACGTCACCACTTCGCTCGAGGTTGATTTCACAGATGATATTTTGCTCGCGGGCGAGAGCATGCAAGACTTATTTAACAACGTCGAGCTGCCTGACCAGCTCGGCGTCATCGGGTACTCTGAACGGCTCTTCTGGTGGGGCGAGCGCGCGAAAATGCCCAACTGGAGCAACCTTTCGTTCGACGGTGGTTGGGACGCTTCTGGAGATGGGCGTCCTCTCGGCTGGCAGCTTGGCGCGGCTTTCAGCGCGGGTGGCTCGCGCGAATCGACGGACGTTGTTTGGGGCGATGCGTATCGCATCACGGCCGATGGTGTGACCGTAGAACGGGGTTTGATTCAGCAGAACGCGCTTACTGACGTGAACGGCGATCCATTGCTGCAAACCAATACGGACTATTCCGTTCGGGCGCAAATCCAGCGCAGCGCCAATCTTGCGCAAGGCACGCTGCGCATCAACTGCTACAGCCCTACACAAGGATTTTTTGGAAGCGGCCTGGCTGTCACGGCCGTTCAAGTATCCACCGATTATCAGGAATTCATCTCCGAGCTTATGCCGCCGGAAACCTCGCTGCCGAGCGATTTGGTGCTTCAGGTTTACGCCGACGGCCTGCCATCGCCGAGCGGCGAATCTTTTCTGGTCGACAACATTGAAATTTTCCCTACCGAGGCCGCCGAAAACGCTTCGGTCGTGCGCGCGTCGCGCAATTCCGACCCTGAAGCTTACGACGGCGTACAGGGCCTCATCGAAATCGACGTAAACGATGGCCAGGCGATTCGCTCTGCATTCGTCATTCGCAACAATTTGTATTTCGTGAAAGAGCGCAGCCTATACGTCACTTCCGACAACGGTACCGGCGAGCCTGCCACGTGGAACGTCGAGCAGGTTTCGGACTTCACTGGCACGCCTTCCGCGCACGGCGTTGGCATGGGAGAGGATTGGGCGGTCATCGCGTCGCGCGCAGGGCTTTATCTCTTCAACGGCGGCGAGCCGCAAAAGCTTTCGCAGGAAATTCAGCCCACTTGGGATGCAATCAACTGGGAATACGGCAGCACCATCTGGGTAACCGTGGACGCGCAGCACAAACGCATCTACGTCGGCGTGCCCATGGGATCAGCAACCGCGCCAAATGAGATTCTTGTCCTCGATTACACCGAAGGCTTCGGTGATCCAGTTTGGCTCGCATCGTCTACGCCGGGCAACGCACGCAAGTGGGCGCCTTGGTTTATCTCCGCGAATTGCGCAGGGTTGATCGAGCGGCCAAACGGAACCGCTGCATTTTTTCTCGGCAACAACGTTTCCAATGGCAAAATTTATCAGCTCACCGAAGGACAGTTTTCAGACGACGGCGCGGCGATCAATTCCTATTACACGACAGCGTTCCTTTCGCGTACCGGCGCGACAGGGCGCGATCTTTTCGGATATTTGACAACGTACGTGCAGGGTGCCGGAGCGCTGAACGTAAACGCGTTTACTCCTGGCGACGCTACGGAAATTCCGCTGGGCGCGCTCGCTCTTTCTGCGCCTGCGCCGCAAGATTTGGAGCTGATGACAAATGTCACCGCCGAGCGCATCGCTTACGAGTTCGGCACCAACGCCGCCGGTTCATGGTTTTCGCTGACGAAGCTCGTCCCGTGGGCCAAGCCCGCGCCATTCTCCCTCATCCGCGGCCACAACTGAAGCGCGTCGTAACTGTATGATACCCATCATGTTAGGACCAAGGGCACAGTGGCTTGCGAGGCCCATTGACTCGCAGTAACCCGTGTGATGTAATGTGCATCCAATCCCACAGAGGAGGGCCAAATGAGCAACCAAATTAAGCGGGCGCTTGCCAAGCTCTCCGAGAGCATGAGCAAGAACCTTCCGCATGTAAGACAGCAGCTCTCTCAGGCTGGTGCTTCGTCGGACAACGCCCTAGTGTATTCCGTCGCCAAGTATTACCCGGCGCTGGACAAGCTTGCCGAAGAAAAGTAACCGAGTTTGTCGTCTCGGAATCAAGTATGTAGAGTGGATTCACGATGAACTGGTGTCTTCAGTGTGGCCGAACAAAGACCCGATTGTAGTCGGCGAATATCGAAACAAACAACTTCTGGAGTCTGCTCTTGGCCGTCCTTTCCAATCAGTGTTCGGCCAAGAAGCTTATCCAGGAATAGTGGAAAAAGCGGCGGCCCTTTTTCACTCCCTGATCTCTAACCATCCCTTCTACAACGGGAACAAGAGGACCGCGGTCCTCGCTATGGATGCGTTTCTAATGGGCAACGGATACACATCGGCGTTGGATAATGACGCCATGTACGAATTGGCCCAACACACCGCCTCTTACCGGGAGCGTGGCATCAGCCATGATGCCCAGCTGGCCATAATTAGAGAAAAGCTCGAAGATTTCACGGTCGAAATTGAAGTCTTACGGCACGTGCATATTAGTGACCCACAGATGCGCAAAAACCTGCACCAATACTGCAGGCGAACGCTGACCGTGCGCCGGTCAGTGAGAAGGCACCCTTATAACAGTCTTTTTAACCCATGAATCTCCACGGCTACCACAATAGCGAAACTCGGCGCCACGCCGCGGCGAGCGCGATAATCACTGCGCCCACGGCGCCGACAAAGTAGCTCATCGCGTGAGCGAACAGGTCTGCCATGAACGCGGCGTGCTTTTCGACCGGCATCAGTGAACCCCATGCCTGAACTGCAGGAATTTGCCCCGTTGAAGCCAGCCAATCACCAGCGAATCCCGCAGCAACCGCGCATGCGGCCATCGCCACGAGGAGCGCCAGCACTGGCCGCACGAAATGCCGCGATGTCAACTTTGCCGGCGATCCTGCGCGTGCCGCGAGCGCAAACACCACACCAGCAATCGCGCCCGCCCACCATGTGGCAACCACGCCCCAGGCGAGGCCGATCAACGTCAGCGATCCAGTGTTTATAATCCGCGGATGTGCCACCGTAAAATATTCCGGGCAGACGCGAATTGTGATTTGATCCATCACAATTCCGTACACAATAGCCGCGCTGGTCGCGAGTAAAATTATTTGCAATGGCCCTTTGCAGGCCGAGGCTACACGCTTGATTTGTACAGTTTGCGCGGATGGCATTTTTCCGCCGCATCTTATCACCTGCTGCTTAAGTTCAGATTTGCGATACCAAAAACATCGCTCAGCGACACTGGCTTTTTCGCAGCCACTCATCACTTGCCACTACTGATTCTGATGCTCAACATTCCCCAAATTGAAGGACTCAAAACAATCAGCACGCATCTCTATGAGTCCATGAAGCGCGTCGTCTCCGGCGTGAACAATCTGAAACTCTCCATGGACACGGGCGTCACTGACGGCACCGACTACGCTCGCGTCTCGGTCGACGCGCTCACTTCCAACGAAATCGACCCGTCGAAATCCGGCGTATTGATGAAAGGTTCCGTCTCGCCCACGTGGTCCGGAGGATTCACCTACACCTGCACTACCTCGAGCATTACTTGGTCGTGGAGCGGGCTCTCGATCCTTCGCGCCGACGGCACGCAAACGCAAATCGCTGACGGCTCCCTCGCCGTCACAGGCCTTGCCGCTGCAACCACGTATTTTTTCTATCCTTACTGGGACGAAACGCAGCAGGCGCTGGCATTTGTAGCCGGTAGAGTGGGGAATCCGGCAAACGCGCAGTCCGCGAAAACCATCGCTGCCGCGCAGCAGCAGGCGCTGCAAGGCTGTGTTCCGCTTTCCGCCGGTGCGATGACGGCCGCAACCGTTGCTTCGGGCACAGGCGGAGGTTCCGGTGGCGGCTCTGGCTCATGTGTGCGTGGCAATATGAAAGTGCTCACGAAAGATCGCGGCTCAGTGAAAATTCACCAGCTGCGCAAAGGCGATCACATCCGCGGGCGCGATTCATGGACGCAGGTTGTTCGCCACGAAGTTCATCCCGCGGACACGTTCATTCGCCTGAGCCTTTCGAATGGAGATTCGCTTGATGTTACGCCGCATCACGTTTTCACGCTTGCCGATGAATCTCCCGTGCGCGCAGACCGTCTCTGTCTCGGCGATATTCTTGTGGAATGCAATGGCTGGCTGACCTTGCAGAAAATCGAATTGGTGAACGAAGAGGGGGCAAAGGTGCTCATCACCTGCGAGCCGGAACACGAATTCTTCGCCGGTCGCAGCGACGCCTGCGTCCTCACGCACAACTACAATTTCAGTTCCTAGAGTTGAAACAGGGCCCGACGACCTACGCTGGGCTCTGCAAATTGGCACGGGGTTGTAGGGGCTGACGTTTCCTGTCAGCCCGTGCCTGCGTGGCGAGACGATGCGGGGTTTACGACGAGGTTGAAACGCGGCCCGACCTACGTCGGGCCCTACAAATCGCGATCTTCGATCTGACAGAATGCGTCCATGGACAAATACACTACAAAAAAGAAGATGCTGACTTTTTCGTCTGCGTCTTTAAGAACGTTCCCTCGTCGAGCTCGCAGTACGCATCGCGAAGCTGCTGCTGCGTGTTCATCACAATCGGCCCGTACCAAGCGACGGGCTCTTCGATAGGCTTTCCTGAGACCAACAGAAATCGAATGCCATCCTCGCCGGCCTGCACTTCCACTTCATCGCCGCGATCGAAGAGAATGAGCGAGCGGTTTTCAGCCTGCGTCGGCGGCTTCGTATCGAGCCATCCCACCGGCTCCGTCGGAACCGCGAGCGGCTCAGAGGCGTTGCAGAATTTACCGGCTCCGGCAAACACATATGCGAAGGCGTGTCGGGTCGTCTCGACAGGCAAAGTCTTTCTGCGGCCAGGCGGCACGGAAACATCCAAATAAATCGGATCCGCCGCCACGCCTTCGACGGGGCCTTTCATGTCCCAGAAATTTCCGCAGACGACGTGAACGTGCGTGCCGTCGTCATCTTTCGTCTCAGGAATATCCTTGGCCTTCACTTCCTGATAACGCGGCGCCGTCATTTTCAGCGACGATGGAAGGTTTCCCCACAATTGAAAACCGTGCATCCGCCCGGCATCGTCTCCCTTTGGCATTTCCTGATGAATGATTCCGCTTCCGGCGGTCATCCACTGAACATCGCCCGCGCTGATCGCGCCGCGATTCCCCATGCTATCGCCGTGCTCGACGGTTCCGGCAAGCACGTATGTGATCGTTTCAATTCCGCGATGCGGATGCCACGGGAATCCTGCGAGGTAATCTTCGGGAACATCATTGCGAAAATCGTCGAGCAGCAGAAAGGGATCAAACTCGCGCGTATTGCCAAAGCCAAAAGCGCGTCGCAGATGCACGCCCGCGCCTTCCAAGGTGGGCTTGGATTGAATAATTCGCTTCACAGGACGAAGAGACATTGCGGGCCTCCAATGTGCAGCTTACATCTCCTTGGCACGTCGTCGCAAACGCACAGGCAAAATCACAAGGCAGTGGGTCGCCACTCGATTCCAGCAAGGTCGTATACATGACAAGTCGACAATATTATCTAGCGACGTTGAGTGCTTGGGAGCAGCACGCTCACAGGTGTTTTGAATCGCACTTCGTCGTCATCGATGCCGCTTCGGAGCTGGGAACTGACCACAGGGAGCCAGTGACAGCGGTTGTCCGTGGCGCGACGATACTTGTGCTGGTCTCTGGCGACGAAGCGGCGCACATCGCGCTCGAAACGGACACTGAATTCGAGGCGCTGCCGCATCCGCTTTCACGCACGCCAATTTCAGAGCGCGTGGCCGCTGCGCTCTCGCCTTATGGGGTAATTCCCAGCGACGACACGTTCACCGTTGCGGAAAAGCTGGCACGACTGAATCCTCTCCTCCGCCACCGCATTTTTTGATGATTTGGTGAAATGGCCTGCATGACAAACGTAAATTTCGCGGTTCCGGGCATTACCTTTGCATGCTGAACACTAGCCACTGATCACTGGAAACTGTCTTTCTATGGTTCGCGAATACACAGACGCCGATCTCAACGCACTTGTCGCCATGCATCGCGCGCAGGGCTTCGATTACCCCTTTCCGGATTTGCGTGACCCGCTTTTCGTGAGCAACCTTGTGCTTACCGACGACGCAGGTGCTCCGGTAATGGCCGCGCTCGCCCGTCTTACGTGCGAAATGTATCTTCTCGCGGATCCAAAGGCCGGTACTCCGCGCGAACGCTACGCGCGGCTCCTCGAATTGCATCGCGCAGGGGCTGCCGATCTGCGTGCGCGCGGACTCGATGACGCGCATGCCTGGCTCCCGCCGCGCATAGCGAAACGCTTTGGACGCCGCCTGCAACGGCTCGGATGGCTCCGCGACGACGCCTGGACGCCATACTGCAAGCGCCTCCGGTAGCGGGATGTACGTAACACGGAAGTTTTCCTCTTGGGATTTGTTTAGCTCGGCTTTTTTTGGCGCATGGAAGGAGTGTATGTCACTCCAATCAGCAGGCCTTCGGGAGAAAGCAGACGGGTCACGATTTGCCCCCATGGTTCTTTACGCGCTGTGACCAGTAGCTTATATCCTTGGTTCTGCAACTCTTTTGTCGCCGATTCGAGGTCTTTCACGTCGAATTCCAGCCACGCCTGCGGAACGGGGACCTCTTTTGGCCACTTGTTCACGCCGAAGCACGATTCAGCGGCGTGCGAGAGCGGCCACAGCGCGAAGGTCTTCGCGCCTTCCACTTTTTCTGTGTGAAGGTACCCACCATCTTCTTCTTGAAACGCAAGACCGAGCGTATCGGAATAGAGCCTTTTGCTGGCTATCCGGTCTCCAACAATGGGACCGAATCCGGCAATAAATAGCACTTCAATCTTCTTCAGATTCTTCATCGCACAATCAAGTATAGCGCAAGCGAAATCGCCGTTGTACGAAAGGGACGACTTATGAGCCGTGGAGCACAGCAGCAAGTCCAGCAAGAATCCGAGCAGCAGCTTGGCACGCAAGACCAACTTATTTCGCAAACTGATCAGGAGAGCCAGCAGGAGCTTGGCATGCTCACGCCTGAAATCGAAAATCTGCTGAACAGTCCCGGTTACACGCCCGCGCAGCAATCAGCGATCGAGCAGCAGGGCATGGGGGCGGCGCGCACCGCCTATGACGCGCTGCAGGAAAGCGCGGCCAACCGCGTCGCCACAACGAACAACGCTGCCGGTTATAATGCGCTCGAGTCCGAGCTGGGCCAGGAGGAAGCGCAGACGCTCGCCAATCAGGCGCAATCGGATCAAATTGATTTCGCCAATGAGCAAATCTCGCAGCAAATGGCTGGTCTGAACGCGCTCGAAAACACTTACAACATCAATACGAACCTGCTCGGAAAAGCCATGGGTGTGCCTTCGCAGCTTCTCAACGTGCAGGAGCAAGCGTCAAAAGGTCCCGGTGTCGGTACTTTTCTCGGTGACATTGGCGGCATCGCTGCCAGCTCGTTGTTCGGATGAGCACGGCGGTGCGTTCTTATCAGCTGTAGGAACCTGCTAAACTGCTTGGATGATGAATAGTGCGGTTGCTGAGCCTCAAGAGAAATCGAAATCGCGCCGCAAATTGCCGCCCGGGCCTCCGGGTTGGCCCATTCTCGGCAACATTCCGTTTCCCGGCGCGGACTGGCTCGCAGGCTTCGAACGTGCCGCGCGGAATTTCGGCGACGTCGTCTACTTCCAATTTCTGCACGTACCCATGATTTTGCTCGTGCATCCTGACGATATTGAATCCGTTCTGCTCACCAATCCTGCGAATTTCCACAAATCGCGCGATTACCGTGCGTTGGCAAAAGTTCTGGGCAATGGCTTGCTCACCAGCGAAGGTGAAGTCTGGCGCGCGCAGCGGCGGATGCTTCAGCCAGCTTTTCGCCGCGAAAACATTTTGTCCTATGCGCCGGTGATGTCCGCGTGCGCGGAAAAAATGCTGAGCGGCTGGCGCGACGGCGAAACGCGCGACCTACATCAGGAAATGATGGCACTCACGCTGGACATTGTTGGGAAAGCGCTCTTTGGCGCCGATGTGCTGCGCAGTGCGGGACGCGTCGGGTTCGCGCTCGAGACCGCCATGAAGCAGTTCACGCGGGTCGCAGGTTGGGCATTTCTTTTGCCGGAGAAGTTTCCAGTCCCGGGCACTTACCGTATGCGGCGCGCGACGCGGCAGCTCGACGAAGTTATCTACGGAATCATTCATGAACGCCGCGAGCGGCAGGAAAATCGCGCGGCAGGCCATCCCGCTGGGATGGGGAATTCATCCGATTTGCTCGGCACGCTGCTCGAAATTCGCGACGACGATGGCCGGCCCCTCAGCGATTTGCAGTTGCGCGACAATCTGATGACGCTTTTTCTCGCCGGGCACGAGACGACGGCCATCGCGCTTTCGTGGACCTGGTTCTTGCTCGCACAGAATCCCGACGCGGAGCGCCAACTGCATTCCGAGCTCGATGAAGCCTTGTGCGGCCGCGCGCCTTCCGCCGAGGATTTGCCGCGCTTGCCTTTCGCGGAGATGGTCATCAAGGAGTCCATGCGCCTCTATCCGCCCGCGTGGGGCATCGGCCGGCACTCGCGCACCGAATTTGAAGTCGGGGGCTACAATGTGCCTCCGCGCACCAATATTTTCATGTTGCAGTGGGTCACGCACCGCGATCCACGATGGTT
>JASHRN010000054.1 GCA_030037335.1 Candidatus Acidiferrales bacterium
GGCATTGATCCCTTTGCGGCTCTCGATCATCGCTGGCCGCAGCCAAAGACTTCTCGACATCCGGCATGCGTTCGCGAATGGCTCGCCTCGACAAAGGCGGACGTGCTCTTGGAAGCTAGCTCGCTCGAACGCCGCACCGGCCAGCCGGCGATTGATCACATCCGCGCAGCTCTGGAATCCTACGCGCACGCGATCAGCGCCAACAAAGGCCCGGTGGTGCATGCGTATCGTGAGCTGCGCGACCTGGCTATGGTGCACGGGCGCAAGTTTTTCTTTGAGTCGGCAGTCATGGACGGCACTCCGATCTTTTCTATGTTCCCGCACAGTCTTCCTGCCATCGAACTGCGCGGCTTTCGA
This sequence comes from Candidatus Acidiferrales bacterium, assembly GCA_030037335.1. Classification (GTDB taxonomy): domain Bacteria; phylum Acidobacteriota; class Terriglobia; order Acidiferrales; family UBA7541; genus DAHUXN01. The sequence continues at coordinate 358 of JASHRN010000054.1, forward strand.
GGCATTCTGAATTCCACCACCAACGTTGTTCTCACCGAAATGGAAAAAGGCGCGATGCTCGAATCGGCCGTAAAGCGCGCGCAGGAAATTGGTGTTGCAGAGACCGATTCTTCCGATGATCTGGATGGTTGGGATGCGGCTGTGAAAGTGACCGTCCTTGCGATTGTCCTGATGGGAGCAGATATAAAATTGGCCGATGTGCACAGAGAAGGCATCCGCTCCCTCACTCCGGAAATTGTTCGGGCCGTGCGTTCTGAGGGCATGAGATATAAGCTCGTCTGCAGCGCCGAACGCACCCCACAAGGGGTTCGCGCTTCCGTTCGCCCTGAAAAACTTCCTGCAAGTGATCCGCTCGCGCAGCTCGAAGGCACCACATCCGCAATCCGTTTTGATATGGATGTATTCGGCCTCTCAATCATTGAGCATAAGCCCGGCGTGATCGCTACGGCCTATGGGCTGCTTGCAGATTTTATTCGGGCAGTGAAGTCTTGAATCCGTCGCAATCCTTAGCGACAATCCTGAAGGCGACATGAGCGCACCAACATCGCAATCGAACAACCCGCAAAGAACGCACACCTCCAGAACGCTTGATGTCAACTGGGTTCGTGGTCAGTTTCCATCACTCCGCCAGGTTGTAAATGGCCATCCAGCGGCATTTCTCGATGCTCCTGCGGGAACGCAAGTGCCTCAGCAGGTCATCAATGCCGTGTGCGAATATTTTGAAACCTCGAATGCTAACACGTGTGGCACATTCGCCACCAGCCGCCGAACCGACGCAATGATCGCCGGGGCGCGCGCTGCCATGGCAGATTTTTTCAATTGCGATCCTGCAGAAGTTTTCCTCGGTCAAAATATGACCACGCTCACGTTCGCATTAGCGCGTGGCATTGGCCGCGATCTCAAACCCGGCGACGAAATCGTAGTTACTACGCTGGACCACGATGCCAACGTCGCGCCCTGGCGCGCCCTTGAAGATCGCGGTGTAGTAATTCGCCAAGTGGACATTCGGGAGGACGACTGCACTCTCGATCTCGATGATTTCCGCCGGAAAATAACGCCTCACACCAAGCTGGTCGCCGTCGGGTACGCCTCAAATGCCGTCGGTACAATCAATCCGGTAGACGAAATAATTCGTCTCGCCCATGATACAGGTGCGCTTGCCTTCATTGACGCCGTGCATTATGCGCCGCACGGCTCGATCGACGTCCGAGCGCTCGACTGCGATTTTCTCGCCTGCTCACCTTACAAATTCTTCGGTCCTCACATGGGTTGCATCTATGGCAAACGCGATCTCTTGATGCGTTTTCGCCCCTATAAAGTCCGGCCAGCACCTGAAGCCTTGCCTGATCGCTGGGAAACAGGAACGCAGATCCATGAGGGTCTTGCTGGTGTGACCGCTGCCATTGACTACATGGCAAAACTTGGTCGCCACGTCGATCCTGATGTTGCCGATCGCCGGAGTGCTCTCATCAGCGCGCATAACGCAATGCGCGAACATGAAATGAGCCTCGCCGCGCACATGATTCGAGGACTGATAGAAATTCCGGGCTTGCGTTTTTATGGCGTTTCCGATCCAACGCATTTTCACCAGCGCGTGCCTACTGTCGGCGTGCGCCTCGCCGCCCATACGCCGCTCGAATGCGCAAAGTTCCTCGGAGATCGCGGCATCTTTACTTGGGATGGTAATTACTATGCTCTGAATTTAACCGAACGGCTCGGAGTTGAAAAAACGGGCGGCCTTCTGCGCATCGGCCTCGTCCACTACAACACCGCCGACGAAGTCGACCGTTTGTTATCAACTCTCCGCGAGCTCGCAACGTCAACTTCCCATAGGCAATCCTAGTCGTGTACAGCGTAACCAGTCCTGACTGAGATGGCCAAGCGACCAAAGCCCATCGTCCTCACAGTTCTTGACGGCTGGGGCTACTCTTCTGAAACAAAGGACAACGCCATTGCTCTTGCGCGCAAGCCAAATTACGATGCATTGCTAAAGAAATTTCCCAATGTGCTCATTCACACCTCAGGGCCGTTCGTCGGTCTGCCGGAAGGACAAATGGGCAATAGCGAAGTCGGTCATCTCAATATTGGCGCAGGGCGAATCGTCCAGATGGACATCACGCGCCTCGATGCAAAGATTGCTTCTGGCGAATTTTTTCGTGAGCCACTGCTTCTCCAGGCCATGGAGCGCGGGCGTGCGCATCAGCTTCACCTAATGGGCCTCGTCAGCGATGGCGGCGTGCACTCACATATCGATCATCTTTTTGCTCTGCTCCAGATGGCGAAACAGAACAATGTTTCCCGTGTCTTTATTCATGTCTTCACGGACGGGCGTGACACCCCTCCAAATTCTGGCATTGGCTTCATCCAGCGACTCCAAAAAAAGATCAACGAGCTCGGTCTCGGAAAAATTGCCACCGTCAGCGGGCGCTATTACGCCATGGACCGCGACAATCGCTGGGAAAGAATCCAGCGTGCCTATGACGCAATGGTTCATGGAAAAGCAGAGGCTAAGTTTCCCGATGCGGCCTCTGCATTGAAAGCAAACTACGAACGCCTCATCACCGATGAATTTATCGTGTCTGCGGTGATTACAAGCAACGGCTCTTCATCGCCAACAGCCCTTATTTGCGATGACGACGCGGTGGTCTTCTTCAATTTTCGTGCAGATCGCGCACGTCAGATGACCCGTGCGCTCGCTGAACCGGGTTTCAAAGAATTCGCCGATCCTGCTCGACCCAAAGAGCTCTTCTATGTCGGAATGACTCAGTATGAAAAGACATGGCCGTGGCTTCGCTACATTCAAGGTCCGGAAAAACTCGAGCAAATCCTCGCGCAAGCCTTTGGTGAAATGGGCTTCAAGAACCTACGTTGTGCCGAAACGGAAAAATATGCGCATGTCACATACTTTTTTAATGGTGGCGTCGAAAAGCCTTACACTAACGAAGAACGAATCCTTGTCCCTTCACCCAAAGTGCCGACCTACGACTTGCAACCTGAGATGTCCGCTGCAGGAGTCACCGATGCCGTCGAAAAAGCGATTAACAAAGGCGACTTTGACGCCATAATCATGAACTTCGCAAATGCCGATATGGTTGGTCACACGGGCAAGCTCGAAGCCGCGATCAAAGCTGTCGAAACTGTTGACCAATGTCTGGGGCGAATCCATGCCGCGCTTGCGCCTCGTGGCGGGGCTTGGATCATAACCGCTGATCATGGCAATGCCGAGATGATGGCTGATCCCTTTACCGGTGGACCTCACACCTATCACACAACAAATCCTGTTCCGTTTATTTTGCTTGGCGAAGACGATCAAGTTCGCTTGCGGGGGGGCGGCTCACTCCGCGACATCGCTCCGACTCTCTTGGGCGTCCTTGGCATTCCTGCGCCCAAACAAATGACCGGCCGCGACCTGCGCACGCCCTCTCGATGAACCGCACAGTCCCCGAGAAAACCAAGCTGATCATCTGCATTTGGCACAAGTTCACGCTTTGGCAGCCTCCGCCTGCATTTGCGGACGGCATTCGACGCCGGTGGCCGGCCATGAACGTCGTTCATCTGCCCACATACGAGCACGTGGCTGAACAACTCCCCGATACCGATATCCTTGTTGGCTTTTCAATTCGTCGCGAACAGTTTGCCGCCGCCAAAAAGCTGAAATGGATTCACTCAACCGCTGCCGGTGTCGGACAACTCATGTATCGCGAGCTTCGTGAAAGCGGAGTCGTGTTGACTAACGCTCGCGGCATTCACTCCAAACCAATGGCCGAACATATTCTGGGAATGATCATCGCGATGTCGCGCCGTTTCCCCGACGCATTCCGCTTTCAACGCGCAGCGCGCTGGGCGCAGCAGGAAATTTGGGATGCTCGTCCTTTCGAACTGAATGGCAAGATTCTCCTGATTATCGGATTCGGCTCGATTGGATGTGAACTGGCGAGGCTGGTGCAGCCAATTGGTATGCGCGTTTGGGGCATCACGCGTTCAGGCCAAGGCGATGCCCAGCTTGCAGAACGCATTTTGCCAATTACGGAGCTGCATTTAGCGCTACCGCAAGCGGACTTCATTGTTGTTGCCGCCCCTGAAACGCCGGAAACCAAACGCATGATCGGTGAAAAGGAGATGGCGCTAATGAAAGGTACCGCTCATCTGGTCAACGTCGCCCGTGGCACACTCGTTGACCAAGATGCGCTCATCGGCGTTCTTCGTGCGCATAGGATCGCCGGCGCTGCGCTGGACGTTACCGAAGAAGAGCCTCTCCCACCCGATAATCCATTATGGAATTTGGATAATGTCTTCATCACACCGCACATCAGTGCAGCCACAGATCTTTTATGGGAAAGGCAGGAGAAACTGCTCGTAGAGAATCTGGAACGCTGGTTCGGCGGTCGCGAACTACTGAATCGCGTGGATCTTCAGCGTGGCTACTAAGAACAGCGGACTCCTAAGTCAACACTAATCACCAGCAGACGCAGTCGCTGCCTGGTAACCTGCTCTCGCGTATACGACAACTTTCTTCATTTTGCCTTTCCTGTTCGCGATCATAAACGGCTGTCCTTTGTCGTCCACAACCTCCACACGGATCTTGTGATACTTGCCGTCACGCGCCGACTCTGGGGGGACATAGCCCAGTGAGTATTGATTGCGCAGGAATGCAACCACCGTATTGAAATCGTCCGACATCTCGCCTTCAAAGCGCGGGAAAAAAGACATCCCACCTGTCAGCTTGCCGAAATAGTCCATCTCATTTTTTGCTTGGAGAAACCTTACATTTTCGTCCTGCATGCTTCGAACCTCGACAATTTCCGCCGCATTGATGCAGAAGACCGTTACGTTCGTTTGCTTCAAGGCATCATAGGTTTGATCCAGAGTGTGCTTGCTGAAAGTGTCAAATCCTGTGCTGACCAATAAAATCGCCTTTTTGCCTTGCACGTCCTTCAGACGGTCGAGAGTATCGATGAGCGCGTCGAATTCATTTGCCTCGCTGAAACCAGGCACGAAGAGCGTCGATATCGCATACTTCACCTGCTCTTTGTCATGTGTGAAATCCACCAAAATGTGTGGCTTCAAGTCGTAAGTAACCAGCGCCACCCAATCGTTTGGCCCCAGGTGATCTGTGAATCCATAGGTAAGCATGGGCCCGATTTGCGCCAGGTAAGGGCCCCAGATGTTGCTGAACTCCATGAGGATTACGATCGTAATCGGTGCTGTGTTCGGCTGAAAATTCGTTACAGGCTCGGGTTGATCGTCATCGAAGATCCGGAAGTTCTGCTGCTTCAGGCTCGTGAGTATATTCCCGTCCTGATCCGTGACCACCGTGTTTACCTGCACGATGTTCGATTGCACAGTCAGTGAATACTGCGGTTGCTGATGCTGCTGCGCTGGGGGAGGCGTAGGCGTTGGCTGCTGTTTTGGAGGCTTGATTGGTCCCTGCGTCGGAAGCTGCGCAAAAGCGCGCGGAGGAATTGTTATCGCGGCGCTCAAGATCGCCATCAGAGCTCCTCGAAAAATTAACGATCGACACGCGCCGCTCAGCCACATGGTCCTGTCACCTCGCCTAATTGGATGGCAAAATGCGCCCTAAAGATGGTTCTTGGACAGTGGCCTCGTCTGTCCGCCTGGGATGCTCCATCAAGCTCGTCAATTCACCCAATTATCCGGGGGCCGCGGCGGTTCATCACGGTGCTTTCGCTGATACACCTCGAATTTGCGAACCAGCCTTCGCCGCTTCCAATCAGAAAATCGGTTTCTATACCCATACATGTACGATCCTCGCCGCAAATAGAGATAGCCGACGAGCATCCCGCCCAAATGGCAGACATGACTCACTTTGTCGCCGCCCGCATCGAGAGTGCCAAAAAATTCGATCACGCCCATAACCAGCACGAACACCCGCATCGATATCGCTACAGGAAAAGGAAACAGCAGGACTCGTTGATGCGGAAACAGGATCGCCGCAGCCAGCAATACACCAAAAATCGCACCAGACGCCCCAATTATCGGCACAAGTGAGCTTCCAATCCCGTGCGGATCCATGATCGTTTTCACGATCACGTTGATCACTCCTGCGCCTACGCCGCAAAGGAGGTAATAAATATAGAATTTCTTCTGTCCCCATGCCCGCTCCACGTCCCTTCCGAACATCCACAGGAAGAACATGTTGATCAGGATGTGCCAGATGCCATCATGCAGGAACAAATACGTGAATGGCTGCCAGATGAATCCGTGCGTTACGTAGCGCGGTACTAGCCCAAGGTAGACGATCCAAAAATTCCAGCCCGCGTACCCAAAGAACGCTCTCGACAGCTCCTGCGCAAGAAATACGGCCGTGCAGGCGATCACCAGAAACTTGATCGCCGGGGTGATTGACCAGTCCCAGTCAAATGTGAACCCGGTCGAAGCTGAGGAATAGCGCCGCATTACAGGTTAAACGAGTCTATAGGCCAATTATCGCAGAGTCAAAAGGGCAGTCGCGTTCCGGTCCGCCATGGAGGGAAACCATGGGGCGCTAGTCCATCTTACGGCGTGCGAAGTAAAACTGAGTCGCCCCTAGAATCACAAACATTAGCACCGAGAAAATACGGCTGCTTGCAAGCGAACCCAGCACAGTCGGCCCAACGTGCAGGAAGTGTTCCGGCAAAAAGTGATACTTGAAATTTGGGTCACCGAATAAATAGATCACAATCCCGATCAGCCCGAAAATTCCGCCGCCGGCAATTAACCCGCTTGCGTAAAGCGGCCCGGGCCCGATGTCGCTGTCCGCCGCATCTTTATTTTTTGTTCCTCGCTCCGCGAGCCAGCGAATCACGCCGCCCGCAAAAATGGCCATCGTCGTATCAATCGGCAGATACGCGCCCACTGCAAACGGAAGCGATCGTATCCCGAGGAGTTCTATGGCAATCACCAGGAAAACGCCTACTAACACCAACCGCCACGGAAGCTGTCGCTGCAAAATCCCGTTAATCACGGTTGCCATGAGCCGCGCCTGCGGCGCCGATGCTTTTTCGCTTCCAATTCCGTGCACCCATTGCACGTCGATCTCGCGCGCGACCGGATCGTATAAATAATTCCCGTCTGGAATCACATGTGACCCAATCGCATTCAGCAGCACATAATTTTTGCCGCCATGCGCGAACTTCTGCTGCTCCACAGTCACGCCCGACGGCAGTTGGTTGATGTTCACCGCAATGTTCGCCGGCTTGTATTCTTCCAACCCGACATTCATCAAATTCAGCGTCCCGCCGACCGCGAAAACCGACGTCATCACGCCAATCATCAATGCAAGCTGCTGCTTCGACGGTGTTGCGCCTACCAGGTAGCCCGTTTTCAGGTCCTGCGATGTTCCGCCCGCATTCGAAGAAGCCACGCATACGACGCCGCCAATCGTCAGCGCCAGTGCTGAAAAAGCCGCACCGGTCCAATGTGCCACCAAAAACATCGCGCACGTCGCCATCAACGTTGCAATTGCCATCCCGCTGATCGGATTCGACGAATTTCCAATGAGCCCGCAAATTCGCGACGAAACGGTCACAAACAAAAATCCGAACACCACCACGAATATCGCCGCGATCAAATTCGACAGCAGTCCCGTCTTCGCCCCAGGAATCGGACGAAACGTCAGCAGCACCCACATCATCACCACCACCACAAGCGACCCCAGCACCACAATCTTCATCGAAAAGTCTCGATCCACGCGGCTCACAGCGGTCACTACGGAATTCACCGTCCGGCTCTTGCGAATATCTTTGAGCCCAGCGCTCAGCGCCGAAACAATCGTTGGCAGCGTCTTCACCAGCGTTATCACTCCTGCTGCCGCAACTGCTCCCGCCCCCATGGGCCGTATATAGGATCTGTACAAGTCGTCCGGCGTCATCTGCCCTATGGGAATCAATCCCGGAAAGAGCGGCTGCGTCATCAGGCTGCCGAAAAACTTGATCGTCGGCATCAGCACCAGCCATGAAAACACGCCGCCAGCAAACAGCAGTCCGGCGACGCGTGGCCCGATGATGTACCCAACGCCCATGTACTCCGGCGTGATGTTCGCCCGCATCGACGCACCCGGCAGCCATCCCGGTTTGTACTCCGGCGTGTCCGGCCAGAATCCCATTGTTTCCATCAGAAACGCGTACAGTCCGCCAAGTCCAAAACCCCAGAAGACGCGGCTTGCGAATGAACCGCCTTTATCTCCTGCCACAAGTACGTCTGCGCACGCCGTGCCCTCCGGATAAAGCAGGTTCCCGTGCTCCTTTACAATCAATTGCCGTCGCAGCGGGATCATGAACAGGACTCCTAGCCACCCGCCCAGCAGCGCCAGGAAAAAAACTCCCCAGTACTGCAGCGGAAAGCCGAGAAAAATCAGCGCTGGCAAAGTGAAAATCACGCCGCCAGCGATTGATTCGCCCGCCGACCCGGTCGTCTGCACAATGTTGTTTTCGAGGATGGTCGCCTTACCGAACGCTCGCAGAATGCTGATCGAAAGCACTGCGATCGGAATCGACGCGGAAACGGTCAGCCCCGCCCGCAATCCCACGTACACAGTGATGGCGCCAAAAAATAGACCTGCGAATATTCCAAGGATGATGGCCCTGCGGGTTAGTTCAGGCGGGTTACTCTCGGGCGGAATATACGGATGGAACTCGCCGGGCGGCGCAATCGAACTCCACGGCTTGTCCGTCACCGCCAACGCTACACCTCCGGAATTCGCGGCAACATTTCCGCCGCCTCGCGCCGCTTTTCACGAATCCATGGGGAAACCGAGCTCGAAGCCGCCCGCACGGTAACATCACTCGGTTCTCCCCGCAAGCCGTACATTCCGTCATGTCCGTGATATGAGGCTCTTCGATTTTTTCTGATCCCAACCGCAAATATTCCGTCGCGTACGCAGAAGCCGCTCTACAAACCGACGAATTCGATTTCACGTTGCCAGCCGCATACACTGTTGACGAACTTCTGCCGCCGGCACAAGTCGATTGCGGCTGCATTCGCTATAGCAGTAAAACCGTTCTTAACGGAAACACTCTGCATTACACTCGGACCTACCAGGTGAACGTGTCATAGTTCCCGTCCCTAAACTGAATGACCTCCGGCTCGCTCTGAATGCCATCGCGACAGATGAGCGTTCGGCGGTAACCTTGAAGCACGCCAGCTGAACCGTACGATTCCATAGCGGTAATGTCATAGGCTCGGAATTGTGGGCGCCCCGCGCTCTTCGATCGGTTCTGGTCGCGTGGTTACCGTCAGGAGCTTTTACCTCACGAAATAACGATACCCGCTGTTCAATGATCAACGGCGCTCTAACATTTGCTTTTGTCGTCGGAGGAGCTGCTGCGCTGGCCGCTGTTGCTGCGCGCCGTTATTCGTAGCCGGTCAGTGCACAGAATTTCGCAAACACAACTAACGCTGTCTTCAACGCTCTCTACGGAACATACTCGCGAGTAATCCAAGGAAACCGCAGCCGGCAAACAGAAGAGGTGCAAGAATGGGCGGACCATAAATGATGTTATAGAGTAGCCGTTTCGTCCCGCCCGGACGCCGCGTAATTCCCCGTGCGTGGTAACAAAAACCTATCGTGCCATTTGCAATCGCCAGCGCCGAAGCTGTCGGCAGTAGTCTCTTCGCAACTTTTGGTTTCCAAATTGCTCCCAACGAAGCGCCGATGAGCAAACCCGCCACAATGATCGGACTCCACTGAATCTTGTATTTGAAATTATTCTTGTAATGCGAATAGAGGGCCTCAAATCCACTGAAAAACGTTGCAAATGCGGTCGACAGCGCCAGATGCTTTTGGAAACGCCCTTCGCGTACTTCTTGCAGTTCAATGATTTCGTCCCTCTGCACTTTTGCCGGCAGCAGACGCGACACAGTGGGCAACGGCACACGTCCGGGTCGCGCGAAACGCGAAGCGCTCTCTCTCCTCAGAAACGAAGCAATCAACCCGAGATACGCGCTCATCCCAAACAGAAGCGGCGCAAAAAGTGGCGGACCCATAATTATGTTGAACACCGGAAGCCGCCATCCTCCCGGCTTTCGTTGTATGCCCCGAATGTGGAATCCAAATCCAATCGCGCAATCCACCAGAGTAATTGCGGAAACCGTCGGCAAAATCGTGCGAGCCGCACGCCGGCTCACAGCTCCGCTCACGCCCGCGATCAAAAGCGCTTGGCTCAGAATCACTGGTGTGTACATGATCGCGTTACTGTAGCTGCCTTTGTAATGCTCATATGCCACTTCTAATCCGCTCATGCCGCCCGTGAAACCTGCTATCAGCGCGAGGCTTCTCTGGAATCGGCCTTCTCGAATGTGAACAGTAATTTCATGAGCCGCGTGCTCGGCGTCCACTGGTATGTCAGCAATTGTGGAGCGCACGATCCCGAATTTGTCATGGGCTTTCATCGAATTTCCGCTCTGTAGACCGTCGAATTCATTTCAAGTGCGGCACTCCTTTTCCCCATGTATCCGGCGGCGACAAGTCATATCGGATTCTCGGCGTCTCTGAACTGTGCGCGCCCTTCTTCAATCCAAATTGTGATTGCGCTATCAGATAGTCCGCTGTTCGAGCTGCTAAAGCCTGAATCGTGAGCCCGGGATTGGCCGAACCTTGAGTAGGCATCACGCTGCCGTCACAGACAAAGAGGTTTGGAATATCGTGTGTGCGCCCAAATCCATCGACCACCGAAGTGCGAGGATCGCTTCCCATGCGTGCCGCGCCAACTAAATGCGCATACCGCTGCTCCTGCACCACTTCCTCAGCGCCTGCTGCGGACATCACTTCCATTACCTTATTCTTCCCGTATTCGATCATTTTCTTGTCATTGTCATGTAGGTTGAACGTGACCTTCGTGACTGGAATGCCGTATTTATCCTTCTCCGCCGCCAATTCCAATCGGTTATCGGGCCACGGCAGAATTTCACCGAGCAATGCGATCGCTCCCCAGTGGTTGTAATCCATCATTACTCGCCGCATGCCCCAACCCCACGCGCCCTTCGCAATGGTCATTTGCCGCGCAAATGCGATCGGCAAGGGGCCGACTGTCTGAATTCCGAATCCGCGCGCAAAACCGCGTTTCGTGTCCGTCTCGTAGAATTCCTCCGTCATCGCATGCGCCGGTGGCGCCTTGTACATGCGTATCAGCTCCGGAAAGCGCCCCAGAACCACATTTCCCGCCTGCGCCATGAGATATTTCCCAAGCGTTCCGCTCGAATTCGCCAACCCGTTTTCAAATCCAGGACACGCGGAATTCAACAGCAACCGCGGCGTTTCAATGGCATACCCGCAAACAATTACAGCTTTCGCTTTTTGCTCGGCCTCGTGTCCCTGCGAATCGAAATAAGTCACGCCTGTCACCGTGCCACTCTTCGAGCTTCCGTTCCGCGCAAGATTGATCCGCGATACCATGCATGAATCGCGAATCTCCGCGCCATGCTCGAGTGCGTTTGGAACATGCGAAATCAACGTACTTTGCTTCGCCCCGACCTTGCAGCCCTGAATGCAATAGCCGCGATAGATGCAGTGCGGCCGCTTCCCATGCGAACCCGCAAGGATTGCCACCGGCCCGCCAATGCAGACTCGAATCCCCAGTTTCGTGCAGCCATTGATCAAAATGTCGCCGCATCCTCCCATCGGATGCGGCCCGTATGGATAACCGTGCGGATCTCCCCACGGAAAGTAAGCCGGGCCCGAGACTGGAATTTCCCTCTCCAAAAGTTCGTAATAGGGTTTCAAGTCCTCATAGCAAATCGGCCAGTCGGCTCCAACTCCATCTTCTGAGTAAACGCGAAAGTCCGAAGGATGCAATCGCGGCACAAACGCGGCCCAGTGCACTGAGCCTCCACCAACTCCCTTGCCGCTATTGTTTGCTCCGAGAGTCAGCGGATGTTCTCCGCCTGTAATTCTTAAATCGTTCCAATACAGCTTGTGCGAACCAGCCTCGTCGCTTACCCAATCTCGTTCTGTGTCCCAGAGAGGCCCCGCCTCCAATCCCACAACGCTGAATCCCGCGCGAGCCAGCCTCTGAAGTAAAACTCCGCCTGCTGAACCAACACCCACAATGCAGAAGTCCACTTCCCCTTGGTTCCCATACTTTCGCATCCGCCCGTCGATGCTCTGCATCGCTCCGAGCATGTGCTTCGGGCCCGGCGCGCCGAAAGCCCCGAAGAGAGGCGTTTTCAATGTGTGCCTCGTTGCCCCGGAGCGCCTGGGTGCTCAGACATTCCAGCAATTGCCCCATAATCCGCGGACGGCGATCCCAGAGGAGCTTCCCACTCATACCTCTTCTCCTCAACTTCCCACGGTTCAGGATCTCCATTTTCCAGCCGCATGTAGCCGCGCGGATACGCTGGCCCGCCAAAGCCGATTTCATTCCAGGCGTACGGATGCGCGTAATAAATCCCCACGATGTCTTGCACCAGCAGGTGCCAGAAGCGGTGCACCGGCATTCGCTTCCAAATATCGTGCCCTGCTGGTGGGTTTCCATCGTGAACCGTCTTCAGCACAAATTCCTGTTCCAACGTCGTCAGCCCCAAGAAACTCTTTGCGTAAAGGTGCTGGGCAATTTCTGTGATCGCTCGAAGGCCAAGCTGATAAGCTTTTTGATCTGGGGGCATATTCTCAAAACGATACCCATCCAGCCGGTTTTCATGCAGTCGCTCATCAATGAAATTGACAATCACGATTTGATGATCACTGTCGCGATCGTTCTGCGGGATGATTCGATCGCACACCGCCCGGAAAAGATCAGTTTCGTCCGGTGTAAAGAACCGAATGGGAGGAATCTTGCGAACTCTGTCGAGCACGACTTTTCGCGTCGCCGCATCCCAGAACGCCTGCTGCGACAGCACATCGTAGCCCGGGTAATATCCAGGCTGGGCCCGCGGCTCTAGCGGCTTGCCCGTAGCCGGATCAATAGGTCGTGTGCTCGCATCGAGCACGCGAATGACTTTCCCAGGTTTCACATCTTTTGCTTTCACGGAGCGGCTGTTTCCTGCGGCTCGAAAAAGATTCGGCTCAATTGCATGAAACCAGAGTCCTCACGAAGAAAGAGGATTCGGCGCCACCAAAGTCTTTCATTTATTTTTGATTGAATTCAGGCAGGTGAGGTCACAGCCAAGAGCCAGGAATTTTCAGGCGAACTACACAATTTCCAGCATGCGATCAATGGCAATCTTGGCGCGCCGCGCAGTCTCTTGCGGAACGCAAATCTGCGGCTCCAAAGTTTCCAGGGAACGGAGTACGCCATCGAGAGTGATCGTCTTCATGAACTCGCATACCGCTTCGGGGTTCACGGGAAGGAAGGACTTATCAGGGGATATCTTCCGCAAACGGTGCAGCATGCCAACCTCGGTGCCAATCGCAAACTCCTGAGCCGTCGAATTCGAGAGGTGCCGCATCATGCCTTCCGTGGAGAGAAAAAACGTCCGCTCTGAAGAAAGAGTCCCGTCCGCAACGCGGGCCATGCACGAAGTCACGCATCCGCACTCCGGATGAATCAGCAACTCGATATCCGGATGCTCTTCCATCATTTCAAGCACCTGCTCCGGTCGTATCGTGCGGTGCACATGGCAATAGCCCGGATACGCAATAATGTTCGCCCTGCCGGTCTGCCGAGCGACAGCCGCAGCCAGAAATTTATCCGGCACAAAAAGAATTGGACGTTCAGCTGAAATCGCGGACACGACCTTCACCGCGTTCGCCGACGTGCAGCAATAATCGCTTTCTGCCTTCACTTCCGCCGAGGTATTCACGTACGAAACCACCACCGCTTCCGGATACCGCGCCTTCCACGCACGGAGTTCCTTGGCAGTTATTGTCGACGAAAGTGAACAACCAGCGCGCAAGTCCGGCAACAGGACGGTCTTGTCAGGAGAGAGAATCGCCGCCGTCTCCGCCATGAAATTCACTCCGCAGAACACAATGACCTCGGCGGGAGTTGAAGCGGCTTGCTGAGACAATCCCAAAGAATCTCCTACGAAGTCGGCAATCTCCTGCACTTCATCGCGCTGGTAATTGTGGGCGAGGATCACCGCGTTGCGCTCTTCTTTCAAGCGCCCGATGCGTTCCTGCTTTGACAGGATTTCTGCCGGTGAATCGCCGATCATTTCGACAGGCGGCAAGGTATAGCGGGATTCGAATGGAAGAAAATGCGCCGTGTCACTCACTGAAATCACCTGCTACCAGAAATTAGTCTTGCGCTTAGATCCAGAGCGCGAGACGAATGTGTTAGTGCGCCCATGGAGATCGCGTCCACGCCTGCGGCCGCATAAGCCGCAAGTGATGTTTTTTCTATATTCCCGCTTGCTTCCACGAGCACCCCATCGTTCAGATTCTGTTGTCTTAGTTTCTTCACCGTCGAGTCGGCGTCCTGCGGAGAAAAATTGTCCAGCAACAAAATGCAAGGGCAGGAATCCTGTGCTCGCAGCTCCCGAAACGTGCACGCTGCTGTTATCGCTTCGTCGGTGGTGGTGACTTCTACTTCAAAAAATGCCGCGCTCTTTCGATTGCGCCACGCATATCGAATCGTTTCTTCGAGTGAGATCCCCGTCGCCTCGTGTGCCAGCCGCAAATGATTCGTCTTGATCAGGATCGCATCGCTCAGGCTCAGCCGGTGCGTTCCCCCTCCACCGATGTGCACCGCGCTCTTATCCAACAGGCCCCATGGAGTCTTCCGCGTAGCAATCACATGTGCATTCACGTGCATTTTGATTTCTTTCACCATCTCTCGCGTCGTCGTAGCGATTCCGCTCATGCGCTGCATTAGATTGACCACAACTCGCTCCAGCCGGAACAAAGCCTCCGCGCGTCCTTCAACTCGAAGAAGCGCATCACCCGCCGCAACTCGAGTTCCGTCCTTTACGATACCTGAAGCCTTCAATCCAGCCCGTCCATAAAGCCACTTCGCTTCGCTCACTCCCGCGGCTACTCCTGCTTGCTTCGCGCGAATCTCAAATGTGCATTCCTTGTCCCCAATTCCCAGCGCCTCAACGGTTAAATCGCCCTGCGCGGCATCCTCGCGCAAGAACTCACCTGTAAGACCTTCGAGAGCCTTGACATAATCGGGATTTTCTATCGTTAGCTCCTCGCCTCGATAAAACGCCGCTCGGACCAAATCTTCACGCTGCGTGCTCTGCGGCTCGGTTGCAATGCGGGAATTCATCTTCGGACCGTTTTCCATCGTCCTGACGGCGACACAAAATGCCTCACAGATAAACATCTATTTTCCGTGCCTCACACCGAGAAGTCAAACATTGAAGCCCATGCGGATCATCAGCTCCGTGAATCGATGCAGCTATTCGTGGCGCAGGGCGACCATGGGATCGACACGTGTGGCGCGGCGGGCAGGGATGTAGCATGCGGTGAGCGCCACGATTATCATTAAGATGGCCACGCCCACAAACGTCACTGGATCCGTCGCTGAAATGCCCCAAATCTGGCTCGTGATAAAGCGTGTCAGCATCAGGCTCGCTGCAACGCCAAGAATAACTCCCACGGCAACTAATCGGAGCCCTCGCAGCAAAATCATCCGGAGAATGTTGTCCTCTTGCGCGCCGAGAGCCATGCGAATGCCGATTTCATGCGTGCGTAGCGCGACGTTGTATGCCATCACGCTGAAGATTCCAGCGATGACGAGCAACAGCGCGATAGCCGCCAATGGGCCAGATAGCGTAAGACCAAATTCCGGTGTAGCGTATGTAAATTTCTGAAGGAACTCTTCGAGCGGGCTCGAATAGCCAATTACCTCATCGCGATCCACCGACCAGACGGCGTCGCGCACAGATCGGACCAACGAGAGAGGATTCATGGCGGTTTTGAGCAGGAAAAAACGGCCGTCTCCGACAGTATAGGGCAGGAAGATCAATGGCGTGGGCGGTTTTTGCGGGCTCGAATTCCTGATGTCGGCCACGACGCCAACGACCTGAAAATTGGTGTCCTGTGCCGCGCCTATCGGCGGTTGAAACGATTTGACTTGAACCTGTTGTCCAAGGGGACTCTTAGAACCAAATAAATCACGCGCTAGTTTTTGATTTAACACAATGTCGTGCGCCGCTTGTTGTACTTCTTCGCTTGAAAGCCAGTGCCCTTGAAGCAGTTGCATTTGCAGTGTGTCGAGAAAATTTTCGTCACACCCGAGAAGGCCAACTTCCACCGTGTGCGTACCGCCGGGGATTGTCACTTGAGGCCCGCGGTCGGGGCCATATCCGGGGATGGTGTCTTGGATGGAGACGTCGGTTACGCCGGGTAATGCTCTCATGTGGTCCGCGATGCCACGAAGGATCGCGAGCCCCTGAGGAGAAGCGAACTTTTGTGCCGGAGAAACTTGTGCGTGTCCCGGCGGCGGCAGAAAGATGACCATCATGACATTCTTGGGATTAAATCCCAGGTCTACGTGGGTCAGAAGAAAGAGCGTGCGCATCAGCAAGCCGGCACCCACGAGCAGCACGATCGAGAGGGTGACCTCGGAAATCACCAGAGCAGAACGCAGTTTTCCATGAGCCGCACCGCCGCTTTTGGATGCGCCAGTCAACTGCGGCTGCAAATCCGCACGCACTACATGGACCGCAGGCGCCAGGCCGCAAATCAACACTGTCAGCAAGGTAATACCTAGGGCGAAAAGTAGCACAGGTACATTGAGGCCCAAGCCCAGGAACGCTTCCGGCCCAATGGCTGCTCCCAATGAGCCGAGGCCCGCAAACACGTGCGGCAGAAACGCGACGATGAGTTTCAGTCCACACCAGGCAAGAGCACAGCCGACGAAGCATGCTGCGATTGCCAGGATGGAGCTTTCCACGAGCAGTTGACGAATGATGCGTCGGCGCGACGCGCCGAGCGCCGAACGGACGGCGAGTTCCTTTTCGCGCGTACTGGCGCGAGCCAGAAGGAGGTTCGCAACGTTGCTGCAGGCGATGAGGAGCAGCATCATGACCGCGGCCAGCAAATCATAGAGAAGATGCTTGAGGTCGGAGTGGAAACTAGCACCCGGTGCCTGCCAGCCGATCAAAACATCCTCGGCGGTTTCCACACCAGCGCGGAAATGCTTCGGAAAATCCTTAGGACGAACGAGGGCCAGGCGGTGTTCGATTACATTCAAATTCGCGGATGCACTTTGGAGGCTCACTCCTCGCTTCAAGCGTGCCAGCAAAAAAACCGGAAAATGCCCGTCGGGACCGTTTGGTGCAGCTTGTGACAGATCGAGCGGGACCCAGATTTGCTCGTTGGGACCGAAAGCGTGAAAGCGCGGCGGCATGACGCCGACGAGAGTTCGCGGCTCGCCGTCCACGACGAAGTTCTCGCCCAGGATTTTGGGATCTCCGTCAAAATCCGACTTCCATGTGTCATAGCTGATGACGAAGACGCCTGGAGCCTTGGGGTTGCCGTCGGCGGGTTCAATGCTGCGCCCGAGCAATGCAGGCACGCCGTAAAAATCAAACGCGTCTGAAGTAACGCGCGAAACGAAGAATTGGTACATGTGAGGGCCTTGGTTAGCCAGCACCAAACCGCCCCAGGTGACGTAGCCAACTACGTGCTCGAACACATTATTTTGCTTGCGAATCTCTTCGAAATCTTCGAGCGACAATCCAAGAGCGCCAGTGCTGCCCGCATCGGCGTCGTGCATCGTCGGTACGACCAAACGGCTGGCATCCTTCGCCGCGAAGGCGTTGAACATGAGATTGTAGAAAATGCTGAAACCTACCGTTGACGCGCCGATGCCGAGGGCTAAAGTGAGGACGGCAACGGCCGTGAAGCCGGGGGATTTGTGCAGCATGCGCGCTGCGAAGCGAAAATCCTGCCAGAGATGATCGAACCAGATCCAGCGATGAGATTCGTAGAAGCGCTCTTGGACGTGCGTGACGTTACCGAAGGTGCGATACGCGCGATTGTGCGCTTCTTCAGCGCTCAAGCCCTGTTCGCGCAGGCGGTCCTCTTCCAACTGGATGTGCGCCTGGATTTCGGCAGCAAAATCGGCGGAGTTGCGCTTGCGGCGGAAGATTTTCTCAAACATCCGCGAACCTCCTGAACGGGCTCACTCGTGGCGCAGCGCCACCATGGGATCGACGCGCATCGCCCGCCGCGCGGGTAGATATGCTGCGATAAGCGCAGACGCGACTATCGTTGCCGCCCCAACCGCAATTGGCTCAACGATACTCGCTGGCAGGTTTCCGATCAAACTAGCGGTGACACTCCGCGTACAAAACGCAAGCGGAACGCCCACAGCCAAGCCAACGCAAACCAATAGCAGCGCCTCTTGAAGCACCATGCGCATGAGGTTACCCTGTGTCGCACCCAGCGCCATGCGGATACCAATCTCGTTGGTGCGCCGCGCGACCGTGTACGCGAGCAGACCGTACAGGCCAATGGCTGCAAGCAGCGTGCCCAGCGCGCCGAATCCTGCCGAAAGCATTGCAATCAACCGCTGTGGAACGATGGTCGAATCGATCTGTTCGTTCATCGTCCTGATCCGAACGATAGGAACACCCGTGAATACAGCGGCCTCGGTTCGCCGAACGATGCGGACAACTGCGTCCGGATTGATTCTCGTGCGGATCGCCAGCTCAGAAGCAGTGAAGCCCTGTTGAAGCAGATCCGGATAAATCGTGGGCGGCGCGGCTTGCTGCAGATCGCTGTATTTGGCATCACCGACCACGCCGACCACTTCATAAGTCCTTTCGCCTTTCACCCAGGTAATATGGCTCAGGGTAATACGTCGTCCGATGGGGTTTTCGTTCCCGAAGCAGTCGCGAGCGGCGGTCTCGTTAATGATTGCGACAGTAGAGCCGCCTTGGTCGCGCGCGGAAAAATCGCGGCCGGCGAGAAATGGCGTCCCATACGTCTCGAAGTAGTCCGGGGCAACGTAATTGATGAAAGCCTGTGCTCGCTTTTCAGGATGGCCCTCCGTAAATACAAAGGCCTTCGGCCCCGGACCACTCATCGGGCTCACGCCACTGAAAGTGGCCGAGCTTACGCCGGGAATTCCGTCCAGCCGCATTACCAAGTTTTGCGACAGCCGCGAGAATTGCGCAGCGTTGTAGTTACTTTGCGCAAAATCGAGCGTGGCCAGCAGCAGATTCTTGCGCTCGAATCCCAGATTCAGGTTCTGAAGATGAGACAGATACCCCACAAACAGCCCCGCCGAACTCACCAGCACCAAGGAAAGCGCCACCTGCGAAGCGACGAGACTCTTTCCAAACAGCCGCCGCGACCTGGATTCTCCAAGGCGCGATGCTTGTTGCAGCGCCGACGCTGGCGCCGCACTTGAGGCACGTATGGCCGGCACCGCTCCACACAGGACTCCCGTGAGCAGCGCAATCGCTAGCGTGAACAGCAGCACGTGCGCGTCTGGATTTGTCAGCGCCTCAAAATGAAGCGGCGCTGCCGCGATGAGCCTGCCTGACTTGAAAACCCGAACCAGCGCGAGATCTGCGAAGTAGGCGAGGAAGATGCCGACAGCTCCTCCGACCAGCGACAGCAGCAGCGACTCGGTGAGCGTTTGCCGCAGCAAGCGACATCGGCCTGCGCCAAGACAGACACGCACGGCCATCTCGTGCTGGCGCGACGCTCCGCGCGCCAGGAGCAACCCCGCCAAGTTCGCACACGCGAGCAGTAGCAGCAACCCCACTGTTGCCATCAAGACCATCAGCGGCGTCGAGAGCATCTGGCTCAACGGTGTCGAAACGCCGTCTCCCGCAGGCTCAATCCGCAGTTGCATTCCCTTGACGAACGGCCCCGCGTCGGGTGCATTCACGGCCCTTTGAAACACCACCGCCATTTCCACCCGCGCTTGTTCGAGGGAAACGCCGGGTTTCAGTCGCGCCAACAGTCCGAAGGGGCCGTCTCCTCCCGGGCCGAGCGATACAGGCCACCAAATAACTTGTTGTGCTTCGTCGCTGAGTCCGTAAAACCCGCGCTGCGTCACGCCGATGATGGTGAGAGGAGCGTCGTCATTGATGATAATTTTCTTGCCGATGATTCCAGGATCCAGATCGAATCGGGATTTCCAGAACGACCAGCTCACGACGGCTACTGGCGCGTGACTGTCCATGTGTACATCTTCGGGGCCGATTAAGCGGCCAGCTGCGGGTCGCACCCCGAGCCCTTGAAAGAAATTCCCGCCTACCGCTCCGCCAAACACGGTCTGCGGCTCGAGCTCATTGCCGCGGACAGTGAAAAAGTTCATGCCCTCGACGATCAGCTCCGAGAAGACATGATTGCCGTCGCGTATGATCTGGTAGGCGAACCAAGGGAAGCCGTTGTACCCAGGTTCAGGCTCGCCGGGCTGGTGGTGGAGGAGCTCGACGAGCTGCCCTGGGTCTCGCACCGGGAGCGTGCACAGCATCAGGCCATTCATTATCGTGAAGATAGCAGTGTTTGCGCCGATGCCGAGGGCAAGGGTGAGAACGGCGACGGCAGTGAAGCCGGGAGATTTGCGCAGCATGCGCGTCGCATAGCGAAAGTCCTGCCAAAGATGATCGAACCAGAGCCAACGATGAGATTCGTAGAAGCGTTCCTGGGCGTGCGTGACGTTGCCGAAGGCGCGGTGCGCGCGATTGTGTGCTTCTTCGGGGCTTAGGCCTTGCTCGCGGAGGTGTTCCTCTTCCAACTGGATATGTGCTTGGATCTCGGCGCTGAAGTCAGCGGCTTTGCGCTTGAGTCCGAAGAATCTCGCAAACATGATGCTAGCTCCCTTCGGATTCGAGAATGCGGCCAATGGCTGCGGCGAACCGGTTCCATTTCGTGGTTTCCGCCGCGAGCTGCTTGCGTCCTGCGGAAGTCAGCGAATAGAAGCGGGCCTTGCGATTATTCGTGGAAACGCCCCACTTCGCGGAGATCCAGCCGCGTTCCTCAAGACGCTGAAGCGCCGGATAGAGTGCGCCGTGTTCGACGAGGAGCTCTTCGTCGGAAGTTTGTTGAATGGCGTGGGCAATCCCCTGGCCGTGTTGTGAGCCAAGAATGAGCGTGCGGAGGATGAGCAAGTCGAGCGTCCCCTGGAGAAGCTTCAAGCGCTCTTGTTCGTCGTTCTTGCTTTGGGTAGACATTTAACAGGAGTCTGCACGCGCTTGGGTAAGATGTCAACAGGTAAAAAGCACGATGAAACTTGGGCGGCGCTGCTGCTTTCGGCGCGAGAAACACGGGAGAGAGCGGGTTCCGCAAAGTCATCGCGAACGCCAAACTCGCGTCTAAACTCCCGCCCTCTACCCGCGAAACCGAGCTGTTGCGCGGAGGCTACTGTTTATCGAGCACTCTTCCGGCGTTTAAGTTATCGAAATTCATGATCGTATTGAGCACCAGCGAATAGCTGCCCTCGGTTTCGCCGCGGTAAATCGGATTGTTCCCAAACAGCACAACATGACCCTGCTCCATGGGAACATCAACGACGGCGGGCTGTTCCGCGATCGAGTTGCCACCCTGAACGAGGCCGGAGACGAGAAGGTTATGCACGTCGGCGTAGCGCAGAATGACGCGCGGGCGGTACTGCGGCGGAATGACGCCAACGCCATTGCGAAGTTCTTCCGCACTAACGGGGGCGGCCTCCCACGGTTCGACGTTAGGCTCAGCCGGAGCAGCTTCGTTCTTGCGGCCGATGACGAAATCCGGATCAGTCAGCGTGCCGCGGCCAGTTGCGCGCGTGCTCATCTCTTCACCGAGTCGGCGGAAGCCCCCGCGGCCGACCGTGTTGCTGACGTCAAAGGCAGGGCAGTCGGAACAATAAACCGAAAGCGAATCGCCGCTGTAGCCATAAGCGATGGGACTCGCCGAGTCGACGAAATCCGTGCGAATCACGCTGCCGACGATGCGCTCACCGGTTGAGCGCGCAACGGTAACACCGTGCGTGAATCCGAGCGACACAGCAAGATTAGCGGTGTCCATCACAGTGACGAGCACGCCGCCTTTCCTGACGAAATCCTGTAGATGGGCGACGCCGTCCCATCCGAGCTCAGGCCGCGTATCGGGAGTGGAGTCAATCTTGCCGATATTCGGCGTGAGAGAAGTGTTTTCCCATGGAAGAGGATTGCCCCAATCGGTTGAAAGACCGTTGATGATGAGGTCCGGACTGACGAAACGGCCGACCGGTGCGAAAAGGATGACGTCGTACTTGGAGTTGAGGTCTGGCTCCTTGGCGACAGTTTGCGTGCTGATGTAGTCGTAGGGAACATGCATGGTGTCGAGGGCCTCGCGCCACCATCCTTCGGTTTGCGTGCTCAGCCACGTATGCATGAGGGCGACCCGTGCGGCACGGACGGGATGCGTTTTAACCGACGGCGCGGAATCCAGAGCGTAAGCTTCCAGGCCGAGGCCGGACACGGCGGACTGCAAATCGGATGAACTGACATTTTGAACGAGGAACGTGCCGCGGTTGAATTGATGGCCGGCAGATTCAAACGGCTCCTCGGCAGCTTCGATTTGCGCATCTTTTAACTTGTAACGCAGCGTCGCAAGAGCAACGTTGCCGGTGTCGTTGATGGCAAAGACGGAGCCGCTGCCGGAGACGCCGCTGGGCGCAGCGATGTCCGTCACGCGCTGCATAGGGACGCTGAGGACGCTGGGATCGGTGACGCGGAGGACTTTTACATTGAAGAGTTCGCCGAAGGTCCAGCCAGTGTCGTCATAGGGAGTCTTTTGCGGGTCGTCGGGTGCCCAATATTGGTAATCGAGGAGCGCGTCGGCGATACGGGAATAGGGTTGGTCCATGCGAATGATATAGCTACCCGCTGGCAGACTGACAGTCGTGGTTGGCTCGGTGGAAGATTCGGAACCCGACGATTTAGGTGTGGCATGAGAATGGCCGCTCGAGGCTTTTGCTGGCACGGTGACGGAGAAATCTGAAGTGGCGCGCGAGATTTCGCAGTGCTGGAGCTGAAGAACGTGCAGCAGGTCAGCCTGCGCTCCCAGGCGCGGATCATTGCCTGGAAGAACGTAAGCAGCGGGGCCTTCCTCCTGCGGCTTCATGACAGAGCGCTTGGCTTTAAGATAAAAATTGTGCAGGAACATCTGCCGATTTTCGGAGAAGAAATGGAGTGACGTGAGCAGCCCGGTCTCTTCGTAATTGTTGTTGTCGCGCTGAGACCAGAGCACCGTCGGCAGCGGCGGGTTCTGGCGCCACCACTGACGCGAATAATCGTCGGGGCTGAGCGTGCGCTGCTCCGTGTCAGCTCCGCCATTGCCGAAAGTCTCATAGAGGCGGCTGATGCCGTTGTGCATGGCGGCAAAGAACATCAGATACCCCGGAGACCACGTGTCGAACTGGCCGTGCGTGAAGACTCCCGGCATGCCGAACTTCGTCATGTCCTGCACGTTGCGCCAACCCAAAATTTCCCATTCATTGGTGAGTATTGGATCCACCCAGGCGTTAAACGGGCCATCGCCGGCGGTGTTGTCGTAGAGATACGGCACGGATTCGTGGAGGTCGTGCAGGACCTGTGCGTCAAAGGAAACGAAAGTATTCAGCACATTGCGGCTGAGCGCGAGCGTCATGCCCATAGCGTCGCGATTATTGTCGTGCGCGACGTAGTGGCCCCAGTACATCAAATTTGGATAATTTTCCTGCGGATGCGCGAGATGCCAGCGGTAGAGATCAACCATGCGATCGCGCCCGTCGACTTCAACGATCGGCGTGATGAGCGTGATGACGTGGTCGCGAATCTCCTGAATGTACGGGCTGTCGTCGACGGCGAGCCGATAAGCGAGCTCCATGAGCGCGGTGGGTGCGCCGGTTTCGGGCGAATGGATTGTGCCGGTGATGTAATAAACGGGCACCGCGGAGTCGGCGATTTTATCGGCTTCGGCGTCGTCGAGATGAATCGTGCGCGGGTCGGCGAGCTTGGCGAGCTCAGCGCGATTGGCATCGAGATGGGCGATGTTTTCTTCCGAAGAGACAGCGACGGCGATCATTTCGCGGCCTTCTTCGGTATGGCCGATCGAGAAGACTTTCACGCGCGGCGAGGCCTTTTCGAGCATGCGCATGTATTCGTAAACCTGCGAGGAATACGGCAGGATGCCTGGCGCGCCAGAGACATCCCCGAGAACTTTTTCCGGAGTGGGAACGGTCTTTGAGGCTGGGAGATAGTCAACGAGCGGCGAAGTGAAGTACGGTTCGGTCGTGTACTTCCGGATTTTCGCGGTGTACTCCTCGTCGATAGGCTGCGCGGCAGGCGCCTTAGCCTTGGAGGTTTTCACGGAATGCGCGGCGGCGTTGCGCGAGTGCGATGGCGCTGCTGTAGCGTGCGGCGCGGAGCCCAGGAAGGCCAATGCAACAAAGAATAGAATTGCGGTAAGACACTTTGCGAGTGCGGCAGACGCTCGATTGACAGACATTTATTTCCTCCCGGTGCAGAAAACGAAAAGCCTGTGGATATGAAAACGCCGTGCATCCTACTCCGCCCGCAAAGCTAAAACAAGTAGAAGCAAGCGTTCTAAGGTGGGGTGCAAAAGAAAAAGGGCCGCTCCGCCCGAAGGCGAAACGGCCCCGGTTAAGGTTTAGCTGCGCGGCTTAGAACGCTAGGCGCAGACCAAGCTGTATGATGCGGTTTGCGGTCGCGTTCCCATAAAGCGTCCCAAAGTCATTGGGATCCCCGAGGTCAAGGTTCGCACCGCCCCAGTTCGTGTGATTGAAGAAGTTCTGCGACTGCATGTAGAACTGAGCGTGAACGCGTTCGGTGATGCGTGTGTCCTTGGTGACGCCGAAATCAAGGTCCCAAATCATGGGTGTCCGGAGGTTCCCGTCAGGACTGGGAGCGCCATCAATGCCCAGAACAAATGGCCGGAAAGAATTGTAGACGCTGATGGCGTTTGCTCCGAAGATATTTGCTCCATCTCCTCCGCGGTCTGGGTTTCCGTTAATGGCCACCCCCAACGGATTACCGCAGGACGCCCCGGCTTCACAGTAGTCTTCTCCGGCCGTGGTCGGGTCGTTGCTATAGCGCTCACTGGGGTTAAGTTGGACGGCAGAGGCACCGTTTTCCGCATAGCCGGCTCCCATCTGGTAGGGGTACTCGGACGAGTAGACCTCAGCCGGAAACCCGCTGGCAAAGCTGAAGATAGGCGAAACCGACCATCCGCTCACCACCCGGCTTACAAAGCCATTGCCGCTGGCAAGCCATCGCTGACCTTGGCCAAAAGGCAGCATGTAAGTTCCCAGCGTATTAAACGTGAACTTATGGTCCCATGGCTGCGGGGTCCAGTCGTTGCGGAGATTATAGACGTCGTCGGGCGTATCCAGAGTGTAGGTCTGCGAGAGCCCAAGTGTGCCCAACGCATGACCGTATGTGAAGTTCGAGTTCAAGGTCAGGCCATGAGTAGTGTGCTTCGTGTACTTAACCACCATCGCCTGATAGTTCGAGAACCCAGTGGAAGTAGCCACATATGGACCATATGCCGTTGACTGACCCGTATCGGTGTCGAGCGCCAGCGGGAGAGTATAGCCGGGGCTCGTCTCCATGACACTATAGAAGTCAGTTACGTCGTCTTGGGCGAGGTAGAACGAGGCGTTCGACACCAGAGCAGCGGAGCAGCTCGTGGCGCCGCCGGTGCTGCAGAAAGTATTCCCTGTGCCGCCCAGAGCGGTTTCAAAAAACGGCTGCGGCGTCACAGTCTGGCCTTTTTGCATTTCCGTATACACATTCGCCCAAGCGTTTGCGAACGTCTGACCTTTTAGCGTTAGCATCCATGGGACGTCATTCATGTCGATACCCTGATAGAGATCATGGCCCCAAACACCAAGGTAGCCAACTTCCACGATGCCACCGCCCTTTACCTCCCGCTGGACGCTGAAATCCACCTGATCGGTGCCGTTGGGCCGAAAGCCCTGGTCCATGCTATCCATGAGCTCAGCGCCCGGCTCCGAAGCGCTCGATCCCGGCACAGCGGGCGTCGGGAGGGTTGGCGAAAGCGTTCCGAAAGGAACATTCGTACCGTCGGCATTTGCGCCGATCCGGAAAGCATCTGTAGGATCCAGCGTCGTTTTGCTGGCTACGCAGGTTGGCTGCCCGGAGCCCGGCATACTCGGAATGCAAGAGTCCGGCTGGAGGAAGCCATAGCCGAGCACCGGGGTAGAAACTACGTTGATCCCTAGGTCGCGGCCGTAAAGGCGGGAGTAGCCGCCTCGGATGACAGTGGCCTTCTCGCCGAAGAGCTTGGCGAGGATTCCGCCATTAAATTGGGGATTGTAGGCTAGGGCGATGCGCGGCCCAAACTGGCCCCAATACGGCGGGAAGGCGTATTTTGATCCCTTCCCTACGGCGCCTACAGGTGAGAAACCGAAAGTGGGGCTGTAGATCTGTCCCTGTAAGGCGGCATTCTCCCTGTCGTCGATGTAGTTCTGGAAAGTGAGGGGGGTATTAGTACTGGCGTCAACGAGCACGTCCTGGGAACCACTCTGATCTACCGGCGGCAACTGCACCATCCAACTCATACCGTAAGTGAAGGTCAGATTGGACTTGGCGCGCCAACTATCACTGAAATAAACACTAGGCGTGTTCACGGTGACGAAGCTGCGCGCCGGCGTGCCGAGCGGATTTAGCGAGAGGTTCGATCCGCTGCGCGTGGCGACTACGCTCGACACATCCACCATGCCTAGGACATCGGCGTAGAACTCCTTATAAGTACTTAGTTCGCCGGAATTGTTGTAGTCAATGCATCCGGAGGTCGCCGTTGCGCCGGTGGCAGAACCCGCGCAAGGCTGCGGTATGTAGTTCGCCCCAATATTGACGGAGCCGTCATTCACTTGGATAACCGGGGTAGTGAGACCGCCCACGACGTTATCGTAGCGGTCGAAGTGCCACCACTCGTGCAGATAATCGCCGCCGAAAGTGAAGAAGTGATTGCCATGCACCCAGGCCAGCTCGTCCCGGGGGTCGTAATTGTGTTCTTGCCACGTGCGCTGGCGGGCGTCCTGTGTGTCTACGTTGACGGGATTTAACGAGTTGGTGGACTCGCCGTCAACCTCGATCGGTCCAGGCTCGCCAGCGAACTGCGGTGAGACGTCGCGGATCCAGCTCCAGTCATTGAGTGTGTAGCCGAAGTGGAAGCTATTCGTCAGATTGTTCGTTAGGGTTGACTCTAACCCGGTGACGAATTGGGCCGGCTCGTTATCGTTCTTGGCCACGGAGGCGTATTGTCCCAGTGTGTCCCCGGACACCAGACCGCCGATGTCCAGTTGGCTCGTCACCGGGATATCCTCCTTGTACCATGAATAACGGGTCATCCAGCGAAGCTTCGACCCAAAATTGTGGTCAATTCGGCCGATGAGCTCGTTGTTATTGTCCGGGAGAGTCAGATTGCCTCTGAAGCCAATCGTGTTGAGTCCGTCGCACGTGGGGATGCATTGAGTTGTATTCCCAGTGGGCATGTACTTCGACCACAACTGGCTGATGGTCGAGCTCATACCTATCCCACGGGGATCGCAGGGCAGGCCTCCGGTCGGGCCGCAGACGTTCAGGGCACTATTGAGGTTAAAGGACTGAATTCCCTGCGACGTGTTGACCTGAACGATGCCAGCCCGCAAATCGGCGGAGGGGACGTTGCGCGTCTGCGGACCCGTAATAGCATCGGGATTGCGCAGACCCTCGTAATCAAAATAGAAGTAGGTCTTGCTGCCGGCAAACTTGGGAAGCATCGGACCGCCAATATCACCTCCGAAGAAATTTTCGTGGCTCTTGGGTCTATCAATGCCTTCCCAGTTATTGGTCCAGCTGTTGGCGTTGAGCACGCTGCTCTGGATAAAGTCGAAGCCGGCACCGTGGAACGCGTCGCTTCCCCGCTTGGTAACGGCAAGCATCTCAGCCCCGGACGAAGTATTGAAGTCGGCGGTCGAGTTGTTGGTGTTGACCGTTACTTCCTGGATGGACTCGACGGGGGTGGGAACCAC
>JASHRN010000055.1 GCA_030037335.1 Candidatus Acidiferrales bacterium
GCGGCTTAGGTTTTTGCTCTCGCATACGGCCGTGTACTCCTGCGCAAATCGTCGTTGCGGTCTTTGTTTTGCGTCACCCCAGTTGAACGACAGCGACTTGCTGATAGCGTACCGCGAGCTTTACTACCCTGGCGCGGATGAAAAACAAGCCAGCGCATACGAGAGTACCCCCCCTGCCATTCTGAAACAGGTTTTCCAGCAGATGGAGAAGCGCTTTGGAGACCTCGGGGGAAAAAGGGTCCTGGATTATGGCTGCGGAACTGGAACGCTTTGCCACATCTCTATGGACTTCGGTATGCTTCCGGTAGGAATTGAACGGGACTCCAACGCGCGTGCAACTACCACCCGAGACAAATCCATTTCTGCCTTTGAAGACATTGAGGACCTTCGTCGAAGTTGGCCGGATGCAAAGTTCGATGTGATAATCCTCTGGCAGGTAATAGAACACCTTCGCAGGCCGTGGGAGGAACTCGCAAAATTGCGTCTGCTGTTGAACGATGGTGGCCGGCTGGTGGTTTCGACTCCCAATGCTGCTTGCCTGAAGGCTAGGATGCAGAAAACAATCTGGGAAAACTACCAGAACCGGACTCATTTTTACTATTTCAGCCGGAACTCCTTGCGATCTACCCTCGAGAAAGCTGGTTTTGAGGCTGCGGCTATCGAAGCGCAAAATTTTCACTTCCGCTACCCTCAACACGGCGTTCTACGCCGTGCGTTTCAAAACGTCCTCGTACCTCTGCGATTGGGTGGTGAGCTGCTGTTCACCGCGCTGGGATGTGCTTCTGCTGAACCTCGAAGTTGTGTCTACAGCCGAGGCTGAATCAGGATGGGAATCCAGAATTATTTTTTATAGAACTTTGGAGCAATGATGCCTCGAGAAGTTAACCAGTGTGTTCTGTGCCACTCAGTTAGCGAGTCTTTCGAGAGCTATGCCACCGTTCGAGGATGGACCTACGTGCGTTGTAGTGTATGTGGGCTTGTTTTTCTACACCCGATTCCGAGTTCGGAGGAGCTAGAGGTTTTTTACAACGGTGCCTACCGTTATAATCGAAAGCGGTATCAGAAAACGATTCGCGGACAGATGATCTGGCTTGACATGATCGAAAAGTTGTGCGGTCGAACAGGCAACATGCTCGAAGTAGGTTGCTCATACGGATACTTCCTTATGACGGCGGCAAGCAGGGGTTGGAGAGTCCAAGGGGTTGAACTCGGTGATTCTGGAGTCCAGTATGCGTCTTCGAAGCCCCACCTTCCGGTACAAAAGGGGCGAATACAAGACGTCGAGCCCGAACAGCCGTTCGACGTGGTTGTGGCGTGGCATGTTCTTGAGCATGATCCCGACCCGCACGGGTTTATTGAAACTGGATCTCGACTGCTGACACCGGGTGGAATTCTAGCTCTTAGGGTTCCAAATCTTGGCAGCGCCGTTTCAAGGCTGGCTGGTCGCTGCTGGCAGTGGCTTTCACCTCCGGAGCACATTTATATGTACACGGCGAATACGCTCTCGCGGCTGCTCTCTGATCATCAATTGAAGGTGGAGGCCGTTGTTTCTGTTCGCGGAAATGCGCGAAACATGTGGTTCGAGATCATGCGCGCAAGGTTGAAGGATGTTATTCAAAACGGAACTAGCAGCAACGGACGCGGGGCGCAATCAGGTTCATATGCTCCGGTTCCTGAATACTACGATAGATGGTGGTACCGGCTGGCGGAGTCTTGCATAGCTGTTGGAACGGCGCCCGTTGATGCGATTGTATCACGGCGCCTCTCTGCCGTACTCCGGGAAGCTGAAATAGCCGTTTTCGCAAGGAAGCTTAGCTAGCGCGACGTGTTGAATCCTAGGATCTATCCGCCGAGAGTGTCAAGGATGAATCCACGAGCAAGGAGCGGGGAATCTCTTCAGCAGAGGGATAAAGTTGCAGGCGCATCCTTCCTGCGAATTTCTGTTCAAAAGCGGTTCGTCATCAAGTGCGTTGAGGGGGTTCTCCGTGTTGCGTCGGCATTTTCTCGTGGCATTCGTAACAACCAGGGGATTGCAGCTGATCCTTCGCGGATTCTTGTCATTGAATATTGGAATCTCGGCGATCTGGTGATTCTTATTCCGTTTCTACGCACACTTCGTCATGCTTTCCCTTCGGCGCGTATCGCTTTGCTTGTGAATTGGAATCTGAAGTCGTTCCTGGAAGGCCAGGGACTTGTTGATGAATTGATTCCGGTTCGCATCCCCTGGGCACAGCATTTCAATCGCTGGAAAAAATACAATCCCTTCTCGCCGAATTGGTTTTCATCGGTGCGCACCGTACTGCTGCTGCGGAAGCGAAAATTCGACTGGGCTTTCTCCGGCCGCATGGATATTCGCGACAACTTTATCATGTGGCTGGTCGGCGCTCGCCGGCGCATCGGGTACGGAGTAGGAGGTGGTGGATTTCTGTTGACGGATGAAGTCATGCCCGACCCGAGCCGTCCCCATCGGGCCCAACTGTGGCTGCAACTGCTGCGGCATCTCGGAATTGCCGCGCTCAATGAAAGTCCAAAGTTCGACTTGACCGAGGCGGAGAAGCGATTTGCTGCAGACTTCTTTCAAGAGAAGGGCATTGCGGACGCCGATTTTGTGATCGGTGTGCATCCCGGGGCGCGAATCCGAACCCGCAGATGGGGCGACCAAAACTTTGCAGTCGTTGCCGCCAGAATCCAATCGGAATTCAACACCCGGATTCTATGGTTTGTTGACCCGGCTGAGTCGAGGGAGCTCAGAGATGTGCCCGCGTCTTTCATTCAGGCGCGTCTTCCCTTTCGGGAGTTCTTGGCGGTATTGGGGCGTTGTCAAATGCTGCTCTGCAACGATAGCGGACCGATGCACCTGGCGACGGCCCTTTCCGTGCCAGTCGTCGCTGTTTTCGGCCCGATGGAGCCGCGCTGGTTCGGGCCACTCGGTCGCAGCAAAATAGTCATACAGCCTGACTTCCCCTGCCGGCCGTGTTTTGACTACTGCATATACGACCAGCCTTACTGCCTTAGGACGATATCGCCGGAACAGACCATGAAGACCACGGTTGAACTCTTGAGAGAATTGCAGGCTCCAAGATGCGATCCCTCAAGTTAGCCAAGCCGGTCCTTGTGCGACAGGATTCGCAGAAAGCAAACTCAATCGTCGTGATCCTTGCCTGGAGTACGTCGGTAATTACTCGTGGATTCAAGCGATGGAAGAAAATGGTCGAAGATAGGTGCACTAAGCGATATTGTCGACCGATGACGAGCTTTTATGAGCGCACATCAGTGTAAGATACTCCCCGAGTAGACGTTAATTAAATTTTTTGACGTGCACTCGATGTTGATCGAACGTTTTCTATAGTTTGCAAGTGAAGATGCTCAGTCCATAAACGGAGGAAAATAAGAGGAATGACTTACAAAACTCGCGTTCTTGTCAGCGGTGCGGGAGGCTTCATCGGCCATCATTTAGTGAAACGGTTAAAGACGGACGGATACTGGGTTCGCGGGGCGGATCTCAAGAATCCCGAGTACGAGCCCACGGCAGCAGATGAATTTGCAATTCTCGATTTGCGGCGTTGGGATAATTGTCTCGAAGCCACGCGCGGTGTTGACCAAGTCTATAACCTGGCTGCGGATATGGGCGGCATCGGCTACATCACCAGTTCACACGCAGATATTTCGCGCAACAATATCCTCATAAATACTCACATGCTCGAGGCAAGCCGCTTGGGAGGAATCAAGAAATTTCTGTTTTCTTCATCCGCCTGTGTCTATGCGCAATCCAAGCAGAACACGCCCGACATTGCCCCGTTGAAAGAAGAAGATGCCTACCCTGCCGACCCCGAACCTGGTTATGGCTGGGAAAAACTCTTTACCGAGGAGCTCTGCAAGTATTTCCGTCGCGACTATGGGATGGAGACGCGGGTCGTGCGCTTTCACAATGTGTATGGGCCTTTGGGTACCTACGAAGGCGGAAAGGAAAAATCTCCCGCGGCCCTGTGCCGGAAGGTTGCATTAGCCCACGATACTGATGAGGTAGAGATATGGGGCGACGGGGAGCAGACGCGTTCCTACATGTACATCGACGACTGCGTGGAAGGCCTTATTAAACTCATGGCCTCTTCTTACCGGGAACCGCTCAACCTCGGCACGGACCGGATGATAACGATTAATCAGTTGCTCGAGATGATTGCCAAGATCGGGGGAAAGAGACTCCGGATCCGCCACGACTTGTCCAAGCCCCAAGGTGTCCGCGGCCGCAACAGTGATAACACACGCTTGCGGCAGGTTCTCCGATGGGAACCTTCGACTCCTCTGGAAGACGGATTGAAAATCACCTACCTGTGGATTCAGAGTGAGCTCCGGAAAGCTGGCCGTGTTCCCACGCAGGAGAAAAAGGATGCGGTCGCGTGACGTTCCGCGTGCAAATGTGCTCGGCGTCGGGATAAGCGCCATCAACATGGCTGAAGCATTGAGCCTGTTTGAGACTTGGTTGAGCAGCGGCGGGCGTGGGTATGTGTGCGTCACAGGCGTGCATGGCGTGATGGAGGCGCAGAGAGACCCCGCTTTCCGCCGAATACTGAACGAGTCTTTGCTTACCACTCCAGATGGTATGCCAACCGTCTGGGTGGGCAGGCTCCAAGGATTTTCAAACATGGACCGGGTTTTCGGTCCCGATCTCATGCGCGAAGTTTGTCGTCTCTCGATCGAATATGACTACAGTCACTTTTTCTACGGGGGCCGGCCGGGAATCGCGGAACAACTGAAGACAGCGATGACCAAGAGATTTCCCGGCTTACGGGTTGTCGGAACTTATGCTCCTCCCTTTGGTCCAATGAGTCCCGAAGAAGAAGAGTCCCTGTTGGAACTCGTCGCCAGAAGCAAACCAGACATTTTCTGGGTGGGATTGAGCACGCCAAAGCAAGAACGGTTCATGGCTAAGTACAGCGGCAAGATTTACACCAAAATTATGGTGGGTGTTGGCGCGGCATTTGATCTGCACACCGGTTTGATCAAGGACGCGCCCGACTGGGTGAAATTCTCTGGCCTGCAATGGCTGCACCGACTGGCTCAAGATCCTCGTCGCCTGTGGAAAAGGTACCTCATCAACAATCCCAAATTCCTCTGGAAGCTGACCCTTCAATTAACTCACGTTTCACATTATTCCTTGGATCGCTAGATCCCGGACAGTCCATGCGCTAGCCTAACCGCCGCCGGGTCGGGAACGCCGACACAAGGAAAATCTACTTGGATGCTCTTCCGGCAGTCTCCGCGGCCGTGATTGCGGCTTGGGTCCACTGAATGCCGGGGTACAGGCTCGGCACGCGGAAGGCCCGATAAGCCAATTGGTTATTAATGTTCATCTGCCACAGAAGTTGAGGGTTCTGCAACTGGCTTACTTCCTGCACGTATGAAACATTTGGTGTGCTTATGTTGTAAGGAACGTCATATTCGAAGTCGCCGTTCGACAATACTAAAGCATCTCCACAACACAGGGAATAAGCAGGCGACAAATTATCCTCCATTTCAACCTGTGCCGTCTTTGTGTATTCGTTGACTTCAAATACAGGCACGCTGGTGTAGCACCTAACAACGCCCGCGGAGCCGCAAACAGTGCCACTCGAGTTCACGAGGCGACTGTTCCCGTCATTGAAGAACATCATAGAAAAGTCTCCCGCGCTATTCGCACTCAAGATTGTGGGGTAGTGTTGCCCGTAATTCCACTCGATCGGGGCCTGACCGTTGGGCAGGGAAAAGTCGCCTTGATAACCAAAGCGCCATAGAATACTTCCATCCCCTGCGCCGTTTTCATAATTAATCTTTATGATCCAGTTTTGGTTTCGCATGGAAAGGATAATATTTCCATCGTCCGGTGTATAAACGAGCGCGTTGGAATGGGTCCAATCGGAACTTCCGCTCGTTATGCCGTAAGGAATTCGGCTGACGTTGAGGTGATCGAACGATGACCAAGTCCACACGGGACCGCCCACTTGTGGGTCCCAGTCTATGAGTTCATCACCCGTAACTAGCGTTCCTGACGGTAGCCCTGGTTGGTTAGTGAAGGTTTCTTGGGAATTCACAAGAAGGATGTAGTGGCCATTCGGCAATTTTAGAACGTCATGATGGAAGTTTGAAGCCTTAAATGATGCCCCTATGGAAGCTAGCGCGCTGTTAAGTTGATTGAGAGTAATTCGGTAAATTATGTCACCTGCCAAGTCGATCTCTCGAATTTCATTAGTAGTCGAGATACCGGTGGGGGGAGCACCTGACACAGCTGTTTCGGGCGCAACGACCATTAGTATGTGGCCGTTGGGTAAAAGCTTCATTGGCTCAGGCCATAGACCCACACCCCCAAAATCGTAGTACCAGATCACATTTCCCGACAGGTCTGTCACGACTCCTGTGAGATTACTGCCTCCATTTTCGAGATCCAGACACAGCATTTCAACGCCGGGAGCTGGCGTGGCGCCGCTCGATTGCTGAATTGTGATATTCGGCGCGGGAGCAGGAAGGGATCCAGTAGTGAACGTGTGGTCAGAGTCGAGAATCTGTGTCGCGGTAGGAAGCTTAACTACCGCTTGCATGTGATATGCGGTGCTCGCACGCATTCCAGCTACGAGGACAGTCACCGTTCCGCCGTTTTGTGGCGCCGATTGGGTCCATGTGTTGAGGCCATAGTTCGTCGTGGCGCCGAATTGAATTTCGGTGGTGGCTCCTTCCGGTAGCACAAGGGAATACGACGCCACCAGCGGATTAGCCGTGGAAGTTACCGTGCCAGGAGTGAATTTGGATGGGTTGAAGAATCGGACCAGCGCGGGCAGTGATGGCTCATCCACAAGTACATTCACCGTATGGCTGACGGTCACATTGACAGACTGGGCGGGCAACGTTCCTGGTGCGGTGTACAGGCCGGTCGAGCTAATCGTTCCGACAGTCGGCGAGCCACCGGGAGTCCCGTTCACCATCCATGTCAGCCCCGAGGCGGGCGCACCATTCGAAGTAGCCCTGAACTGCACGGTCTGGCCTGCTAAGACGACGGCTTCGGAAGGACTCACAACAGGCTCCGAGTTTGTGGCACATCCCGACAGCAGGCACAACACGGCCAGCGTTGAACCTATCAACAAGAGTACACGCGCGTGGTTTCTCAATCTATCCTCCCAAGTTGTGCGGACAAAATGAATGCCTGTAGGGAAACTGCAATCTCTTCTCAGAATCATTGCCTTTCGTCAAGGGAAAAAGTTCCAATATTCTTGAATTGTTTCTGCAATTGTCATGTCACGTTCGCATACCAACGACAATCATAATAGGCCACTGGTTCGGCGAGGGTAGCCAAACTTATCTTATTGAGGACGCAGAATCGCGTTTGCGGGAACGAGGATTATACGGAATACGGAATATCGATGGCAAGCGGGATCAATGGACAAGAAGAGCCCTACCTACATTAAAGAAAACACGGCGCAAAGTACGCGCCAACTAGGTCCCTCAGCCTTAAGCTGAGGGTTCGGTTTCTGCGGGCTCTTCCAGGATGGATGCAGCGGCGGCGATGCGGTCCCCTTCGTCGAGGCGCAGCAGGCGCACGCCTTGCGTGGAGCGCCCCGCTTCGCGAATTTCCGCCGAGTGTACGCGGATGACTTTGCCCTGGCCGGTGATAATCATCACATCGGAATCTTCCTTCACTTGCAGCGCCGCCACGACTCCGCCGTTTCGTTCCGTGCTCTTCAGGTTGATTACGCCCTTGCCGCCGCGCGAAGTGACGCGATATTCCGCAAGAGGAGTGCGCTTGCCATAACCTTTTTCCGCAACGGTGAGCATCAACGAGGTGAGTGACTCGCGGATCTGATCGCTTTCCAGTTCATCGAGATTCTGAGTTTCCTTCTTGAATTCCTTCTGAATGATTGCGAAATCCGGCTGCACGGCGTCCATGGAGACAACATAGTCGTCTTTGCCGAGATCCATGCCGTAGACACCTGCAGCCTGACGGCCCATGGCGCGGACTTCCGTTTCGCGGAAGAGAATCGCCTGGCCTTCGTGACTGGCGAGAAAGATCATCTGCTTGCCATCCGTGAGCTTGGCGCCGATCAATTCATCGCTGGACTCCAGGTTGATGGCGATGATCCCGCTCGGCCGCGGATTGGAAAATTCCGCGAGTCCGGTTTTCTTCACCGTACCCTGTTTTGTGGCGAGAAAAACGTAGCGGCCTTCCTCCTCGAGATTACGAGCCGCGACAACCGCCGTAAGTTTTTCGTTTTCCTGAAAATGAACCAGATTGTTGATGGCCCTGCCACGCGTGGCGGCTGCCGCTTCCGGAATTTCGTAGACTTTGAGCCAATAAACACGGCCTTTGGACGTAAAAAGCAAAATGTAAGTGTGCGTCGAGGCGATGAAAAGATGTTCGACGAAGTCTTCCTCGCGCGTGCGTGCGCCGATGCGGCCTTTTCCTCCACGCGACTGATGACGATATACATCGACGGGCGTGCGCTTAACGTAACCCGCATGGCTCACGGTGATGGCCATTTCTTCGTCTTTGATCAGGTCTTCAAGCTTGATCTCTTCGACGCGATCGACGATCTGCGTGCGGCGCTCATCCCCATAGCTCTTGTCGACTTCCTTCAGCTCCGTGACGATAACGCCGCGCAATTTTTTGTCGCTGGCGAGAATCTCTTTGAGTTCAGCGATACGCGCCTGGATTTGTTTCAGCTCTTCAAGGATTTTCTCGCGTTCCATTTGTGTCAGGCGATGCAATTGCAAATCTAAAATCGCCTGCGCCTGGATGTCTGTAAATTTCCAGCGCTCGATCATGCCTTCTTTGGCTTCTTTGGGCGTTTTCGAGCGGCGAATCAGCTTGATGATGTCGTCGAGGATATCGAGGGCTTTTTTGAATCCTAGCAGGATGTGCTCGCGCTCTTCGGCCTTGCGCAAATCGTATTGCGTACGGCGGCGAACCACGTCCACGCGATGCTCGATAAAAAGCTTGATCATCTCAATCAAGCCGAGCTCGCGCGGCTGGCCGGCGACAATCGCCAAGAGGATCATGCCAAACGATTCCTGCATCTGCGTCTGCTTGTAAAGGTGATTCAAAATGATCTGCGGCTCTTCGTCACGTTTCACTTCGATGACGATGCGCATGCCTTCCCGGTCGGACTCGTCGCGAATATCGGCGATGCCCTGGATACGCTTGTTTTGCACAAGTTCCGCGACATGCCCGATGAGGCGCGCTTTGTTGACCTGATAGGGAAGCTCGGTAATGACGATGTTCTCGCGTTCCTTGCCAGCCTGCTCAATCGCGGCTTTCGCGCGCACTTGAAATGTGCCGCGGCCTGTTTTGTATGCTTGCTCAATTCCTTCGCGACCGTAGATATATCCAGCAGTCGGAAAATCGGGGCCGGGAACGATCTTCATCACTTTTTTCAGGGTAGCATCCGGCTCTTCAATCAGGAGAATCGTGGCTTCGATGATTTCCTTCAAATTATGCGGCGGGATGTTTGTGGCCATGCCAACAGCGATGCCGTTCGAGCCGTTGACGAGAAGATTGGGAATGCGCGTTGGGAGAACGAGCGGCTCCTGCGTGCTCTCGTCATAATTTGGAACAAAATCGACCGTTTCCTTTTCGATGTCCGCGAGCATCTCCGCAGCGATACGAGAGAGCTGCGCTTCGGTGTAACGCATGGCGGCGGGCGGGTCGCCATCAATGGAGCCGAAGTTTCCCTGGCCGTCGACAAGGGGATAGCGCATGTTGAAGGTCTGCGCGAGGCGAACGAGCGCGTCGTACACGGGAACGTCGCCGTGCGGGTGGTATTTCTTCAAGACTTCGCCCACGACACCTGCGGATTTGGAACGCTTGCGGCCGGCGAGCAGGCCCATGTCATACATGGCATAGAGAATGCGGCGATGAACGGGCTTTAGGCCGTCGCGCACGTCGGGTAGCGCGCGGCCAATGATTACGCTCATGGCGTAATCGAGATACGACTTCTTCATCTCCGATTCGATATCAACCGGAGTTAAGATTTGTTGTGATTGCTCGTCAGCCATTCAATTGCCCCTTTGCTTGCTTTCCCAAACCGCTTCCGATAGCATCGTGCTGTGAATTACCGTTTTTCCGCGCTGATCACCAAAGAAGATGAATTCTATGTCGCGCGCTGCCCTGAGCTGGATGTGACCTCTCAGGGCCTCGACGTGGAATCTGCGCGCGCCAACCTTCGTGAAGCCATCGAACTGTATCTCGAGACATGGGGAGCGCCCGAATCAACCTCAACAACGGGCGAGTCATTTTGGACATTTGTTGAAGTAACGAAGTGACATGCCCAAACTGCCGAGTATTTCCGGCGAGAGGCTCCTCCGCGCGTTGAAGCGTGCCGGCTTCACCGAACTCCGACAGAAGGGCAGCCACGTCTCGCTCGAAAAGAAAAGTCCTGAAAAGCACTACAGGACCGTGGTTCCAATGCACAATGTAATCGCGAAAGGAACTCTGTCGGACATTCTTAAACAAGCGGGACTGACCATTGAACAACTGCTCGATCTCCTTTGAGACAGCATCCCGGTGCTTCTGACAACCGCTTCACTTCCGATTCGATATCAACAGGAGTTAAGATTTGTTGTGATTGCTCGTCAGCCATTCAAATTGCTCCCAAGAGCAGGTCGAAAAAGGTGCATTTCTTATCGATTAGAAAATTGTCTCGGCCTTTATTTTCAGTAACTTACGCTAATTTCTAATAATTCGTGCCTCCGGCGATTAGAAATCCGCCAATCAAACTGATCGACCACGTTGGCCAGCCCATTCCAGCACATAGGCCTTGACCGTTTCGAATGCGGCAGCGTTGTTTGAAAAACGCTGCCCAACAAAATGCCCTTCGAGTCGCCTAAGCAGCTCAGCGCATTGGGCTTCGTCGGCGCATTCAAAGGCGACGCCACGTTCGCCGTCCGGCGAAGAAGTTGCCACGGCACGAAAATTCGAACAGCCCAGGCCGCGAAGGCCGGGCAACGTTTGCCACGAAAGTTGATAAATCATTTCGCAGCTGCATGAGCTTTGTGGGTCGCGGCTTCAGCCGCGACAT
>JASHRN010000056.1 GCA_030037335.1 Candidatus Acidiferrales bacterium
TAAAACGCCTGCAAAAACCGATGTAATGAGCCAATGGTTTCTTCAACGTCGCGGCTTGTTCATCGTGCTCTGATGTGTATCCGCTTTCGCAACAGTTGTTTGACCCACCTTCGCGACGATGTTAAATTCAAACTGCGCCGCGGTAGCTCAGTTGGTAGAGCAGCCGATTCGTAATCGGCAGGTCGACGGTTCAAGTCCGCCCCGCGGCTCCAATTCCTCGCAATTCACGCAACCAGAGTTATAGGACTTTCAGGCTAGTACTGCGTGTCTTAGCGAATGAACCTTCCCGCCTATCGGTAAACAGCAAGATTCCTCTCAAGCTAGTACAGAACAGATCGCCGGAGGACTAGTTCGTTCGGTTCGGTGAATTTTGCGAACTTATTGAGCCTGAATGGGATGGGCAATGGGTAGCCTGCTCGAAGTCCGAAACTTAACGATTGACTATGCAACGCGCGGGTCGGAATCATTTCGGGCCGTGGATGATCTCTCGTTTCACGTCGAGGCGGGCGAAGTCGTCGGGCTCATGGGCGAATCAGGATGCGGGAAATCGAGCATCGCGCTGGCTCTTTTGGGACTTCTGCCGAGAAAGACCGCAAAGATTTCTGGTTCGGTGTTTTTGGCCGGGCGTGAACTGTTGGGTATGAACGAAAAAGAGCTGCAGAAACTGCGCGGCTCGGAAATATCACTGATATTTCAGGAGCCGGAGATTGCGCTTAGTCCCATGATGCGTGTGGGTGAGCAAATTGCGGAGGTCATCCATGCGCATCGGCGCTGGAATTGGAAGCGATGCCGATCGGAGGCAGCACAGCTTCTGGAGCGGGTGGGATTGGAGCCAGCTGTGCGCATTTTTGATTCCTATCCGCACCAGTTGAGCGGCGGGCAGCGGCAAAGAATCGTTCTGGCCCAAGCGATTTCCTGCAAACCGGCGCTGTTGGTTGCCGATGAACCTACGGCCTCGCTGGATGTTGAAAGCCAAAATGAATTTATCTCCTTATTGCGAAATTTAAGGAACGAGACAGGTCTTTCCATCCTCCTGATCAGCCACAGCCCTGCATTGCAAGCCAGACTCGCAGATCGATTGCTGGTGATAAGGAACGGCCAGATTATCGAGAGCGGCAGCTTCGAGCGCCTGTTTGAAAACCCTGCTCACGACTACACACGATTGATGCTACGACGCAAGAAGTGGCCAGCCAATACAACCAGCGGGCATACAGACCTGGAATTCGAGGAGCAGTTTACGCGATGAACGAGCAGAACGGTTCTATCCTGATGCGCGTGAGCAATTTGAGTAAGGAATATGTACAAAGGCATCCGCTTACGCGCTCCAAAGTAACAGTTCATGCTCTTCGCCGAGTTAATTTGGCGATTCGACAAGGAGCCACTCTTGCCGTTGTGGGCGAATCCGGGTCTGGGAAATCGACTTTGGTTCGCTGTTTGGCTTTGATCGAGCGGACAACGAGTGGCGAAATATGGTGGGGTGATGTGAATCTCACAGCGCTCGCGAAGCAGGGCCTCTTCAACATGCGGCGCAGGGTGCAGATGGTTTTTCAGGATCCTACTTCCGCGCTGAATCCAGGGATGAGAGCCGACGAAATCATTGAAGAGCCGCTCGCGATTCAGGGCATCGGAACAAACCGTGAACGGCGGCGGCGCGCGTTGGAGTTAATGGAAGAAGTCAGGTTGCCCGCCAAGTGGGCCGGAAAATTGCCGATGGAATTGAGCGGCGGGCAACGGCAGCGGCTGGCAATCGCAAGAGCACTCGCGCTTGGTCCTGAATTGCTCATTTTCGATGAGGCGCTGTCGAATCTGGACCTTGCGAATCAGGAGACGATTTTGCGGTTGCTGAAGGAGCTTCAATCGGCCCACCGCCTAACTTACATTCATGTCGCGCACGATCTTCGTATGGTCGAAGACCTCGCCGATGAAGTGGCCGTGATGGACGAAGGCGAAATTGTTGAGCACAAGACCGCACAGGAAATTTTCATGCACCCGGAACACTCGTATACCCAGGAACTTCTCGCCGCGTCTCTGTCGCTCAAAGCGATTGTTGAGGAACGGCGAGTGGCGGAATTTGCATGAAATACCTCGCTCGACGGTTGGCATACGCCGTGCTACTGCTGGGAACGATTTCGATTTTTTCCTTCGCGCTCCTACAGTGGGCGCCCGGGAATTTCTTTGATTCGATGCGCCTTGACCCCCATGTTTCCGCGCAGACCGTAAACGCGATGCGCGCACGGTAT
This sequence comes from Candidatus Acidiferrales bacterium, assembly GCA_030037335.1. GTDB lineage: Bacteria > Acidobacteriota > Terriglobia > Acidiferrales > UBA7541 > DAHUXN01. The sequence continues at coordinate 2,241 of JASHRN010000056.1, forward strand.
GGAGCAAATGGGCCATTCGTGGTGTGCTACGCGGGATGGATCCGGTCACTGGTTAAAGGTGACATGGGCTACTCGTTTGCGTATGGCACTGCGGCAGGACCTTTGCTTTGGACGCGAGCACGAAACACGTTGGTTCTCACGGCCTCCGGTACATTGCTGGCATGGCTGCTGGCGTTGCCACTCGGGATCTGGAGCGCGGCAAACAAAGGCACGTGGGGTGAGAAAATTTGCGGAGCTGCGACTTCATCTTTAATGACGATTCCGGATCTACTGCTCTCCTTGATACTGCTGCTGCTCGCTGTGCGCACAGGCTGGTTTCCTACGGGAGGCATGATTTCGTCCGGTGCTGCAAACGCGAGCTTCTGGAGCGAGATTGCGGACATCGTTCGACATTTGATCCTGCCAGTCGCGGCGTTGACGGTTTCGATTTTGCCGATGCTTGTGCGGCACATTCGCTCGGCGATGATTGACGCACTTGAATCACCGTTCATTCGAGCTGCACGGGGCCACGGGATTCCGCGCAGGCGATTGCTTTTTGTATATGCGCTTCGCGCGGCTTCGAATCCTCTGATCACGCTGTTTGGGTTCTCAATTGCCGGAATGCTAAGCGCATCGCTCATCGTCGAAGTCGTCTTGAGCTGGCCCGGTCTGGGCCCGCTGATGGTGCAATCCATTCTGGCGCGAGATGTGTATGTGGTTATCGGGATCGTTATGCTGTCTTCTGTATTTCTTGTTGCAGGGAACCTTGTCGCTGATGTGCTGCTGTTCGTGACCGATCCTCGGATTCGCGTGGAGTGAGCGTGCGGCGAACCTACAAATTCTGGATCACCTTGGTGCTGCTCGCCGGATTCCATCTCGCCATTTTTTTTGCGGGATTCCTTGCGCCGTACAGTTTCTCGGCGCAAAACCGTGACTTTTCCTACGCGCCACCGTCACGCATTCACTTCGTAGATTCACACGGAAAATTTCATGTGCGGCCATTTGTTTACCAGTGGATAACGGTTGCGCATCGTTACGGATCGTACGAAGAGAACGGGCAGAAAGCCTATCCGGTTCGATTCTTTGTCGCTGGCGCCCCTTACAAGCTCGCGGGCATTTTCTCATCGCATCTGCACCTCTTCGGAGTCGATACTCCGGGACGCATATTCATCCTCGGGACGGATGACTATGGGCGGGATCAGTTCTCCCGATTGCTTTATGGCGGACAAATTTCGCTCGCCGCCGGCTGGATCGCGGCAGCCTTTTCCATACTCTTGGGCGCGGTGATTGGCTGTCTTGCGGGATTCTATGGCGGATGGATCGACGATGTCCTGATGCGTGGCGGAGAACTTTTTTTAGCGCTGCCGTGGCTATATCTTTTGTTCGCGGTCAGAGCGGCGCTTCCTCTGCAGGTCTCTCAGGGGCAGGTATTTCTGCTGCTCATTGTTGTCATCGGAATGATCGGTTGGGCCCGCCCGGCACGTTTGATCCGTGGAATCGTCCTCAGCGCGAAGCAGCGCAACTTCGTAACTGCGGCGCGTGCATTTGGCGCGTCGGACGCTTATTTGTTGCGCCGTCATATTCTGCCGCAGACCTATGGTGTGATGCTTACGCAAATGACGTTTCTTGTTCCTCAGTACATCCTGGCAGAGGTAACACTGACTTTTCTGGGCTTGGGAGTCGGCGAGCCAATGGCTAGCTGGGGCAGCCTTCTGGCGTCGCTGCAGCAATACTCTGTCATGGTGTCCTATTGGTGGATGTTCCTTCCCGCCCTTTTGCTAATCCCCGTATTTTTCGGCTATTACACTCTCGCCGATGCTCTGCAGGAACGCGTAAAGTCCGTTGCGCTGTAAAACGTGACGAATCTCTGCTAGAAGTCAAGAACATGCCGAAAGCAGCAACAAAGAGGCGGGCGCTTGTCTGTCTGGCCATGATCTTGGTCGCTGCATTGTATTTGGCGAATACGCGTGCGGCTCAGCAAAAAGAAGATGTCATGGTCACCAGCAACGCGCTGGGACGACCGGGTGGAACTCTTACCCTAGCTGTCCGCTCAGACCCCAAGACTCTGAACCCGGTGCTTGCAGTGGATGAAACAACGCGGGAAATCATCGACTGCATGAATGCGGACTTGATTCACATCAACCGTGAGACTCAACAACCCGAAGCGGCGCTGGCAAAATCGTGGAGCATTTCTCACGATGGTGAGACGTATACGCTTCACATCCGTCGCGGATTGCGATTCTCTGATGGGCAGCCACTCACTGCCGACGATGTTGTTTTCAGTTTTCAATTGTACCTCGACGAAAAGATAGATTCTCCGCAGCGCGATCTTCTTATGGTGGGCGGCAAGCCGATCTCTGTCGAAAAGATCGACGATTATACGGTGCGCTTTCATCTCGCCCAGCCATATGCGGCGGCGGAACGGCTCTTCGACGGTTTGGCGATACTTCCCAAGCATCTGCTGGAGAGCGCCTACAAAGCTGGAACGTTTGCGCAGTCCTGGGGCGTTTCAGCCGCGCCGGATCAGTTTGCCGGGCTGGGGCCATTTCGGCTGAAAGAGTATGTGCCGGGCCAGCGCATCGTTTTGGAGCGCAATCCCTACTATTGGAAAGTGGACGGCACGGGACGTAGGCTTCCGTACATTGACACCCTGGTTTTTCTCTTTGTTCCCAGCGAGGATGCTCAGGTGATTCGTTTTCAGGCGGGTGATACGGACCTGTTGAGCCGGTTTAGCGCTGCAGACTTCTCCGTTCTGCAACGAGAGCAGGCTGCGAAGGGCTACCAGCTTGAGGATCTCGGCTCCGGTCTGGAATACAATTTTCTGTTCTTCAATCTGAATAATCTTGATGGCAAGAACCTTCCGGCAATTACGCGGAAGCAAAGCTGGTTTCGGGATGTGCGGTTTCGCCAAGCAGTTTCCGCCGCAATTGATCGAGATGGCATTGTTCGGCTTGTCTACGAAGGACGCGCGACGCCGCTCTGGAGTCAGGTAACGCCTGGGAACAAGCTGTGGCTTAACACTGCGCTTGTGCAACCCGCCCAATCGCTCGAACACGCTCGCGAATTGCTAAGAGGCGCGAGTTTTTCGTGGAGTAGTTCCGGAGCTTTGCTGGACCCATCGCGCCAGCCGGTGGAGTTTTCAATATTGACCAGCTCTTCGAATGCCGAGCGCACGAAAATGGCGACGCTGATTCAAGATGACCTGAGCAAACTCGGTATGAATGTTCATATCGTTCCGCTCGACTTTCAGTCTATGGTGGCAAGGCTGCTGAACAGCTTTGATTATGAAGCGGCAATCATGGGGCTGGCGAGCGGGGACGTGGATCCAACTTCGGACATGAACGTGTGGTTGTCGAACGGCGGCACGCATTTATGGAACTTAACGGAGTCGAAGCCGGCAACTGCATGGGAAGCGGAGATCAACCAATTGATGAATGAGCAGCTCGTCACCCTCAATTACGGCCAGCGCAAGCTACTTTATGATCGCGTTCAGCAGATCGTAGCGGACGAGTTGCCCGTGATCTGCCTTGCGAGTCCTCACGTTCTCGTTGGCGCCAGTCGCCGCGTCGGAAATTTCCATCCATCGATTCTTGAACCAAGTGCCCTTTGGAACATTGATGAGCTCTATGTTCATTAGCGAGGCATGAATACGATGTGCCCTCGAGAAGTACAGTGAAGGAGAAGTCAGACCCGAATTGGACGGATCCTCGCCTGATCCGGGAGTGCTTACACGGAAACGACGCGGCGTGGTCGGCCCTGATTGACAAGTACAAACGTCTCATTTTTTCGATTCCGATTAAGTACAGTCTATCAGTGGATGACTCGGCGGATATTTTTCAGGCGGTTTGCGCGGAGTTGCTTACGGAGCTTCCTAAACTGCGGAAGCCAAAAGCCCTTCCGAAATGGATTATGCAGGTAACCGCGCATCAGTGCTTTCGTCACAAGCGGCAGAGCCAGAGGACCGAAACGCGCGATCCTGGTGATGAATCGTTCGATTCCAGCTTGCCCGCTGAGGCGGAGAGCATTTTGCGGGAAGCTGAATCCGAGCAAATGCTGAGGGATGCGCTCTCCGGATTGCCCGCGCGCTGTCGGCGGTTGATCGAAATGCTCTTTTTCGAGGAACCGCCTCGGCCATATCAGCAGCTCGCTGCGGAACTCGGCCTTTCAACAGGATCGGTCGGATTTATTCGCCAGCGCTGCTTGGAGCGGTTGCGCAAACAATTGGATGAAGCAGGCTTCTAGTGCCCCGACAGACAAGGGCTAAGTCCCTTCCGGCAAAATTCGTTTCGGAGTTAGCGAAGCTCACCGATGAGGAGAGCCGCGCGAAATATCTTTCGCGCCATCCCAAAATTTGCACAGCAACCGTCGCGCAGCAACTGAACGAACTCATTCGGACGATGTTACGCGCGGACACTCAACGAGCGCTTACTCTCGCCGAGACTGCCGTGGCCATTGCGCGCGGGTCGCGAAATCGCGAGATTTTCGGACGAGCGCTCCGCTCCAAGGCAAACGCGCTTTACATGATCGGCGATAACCAAAAGGCACTGGAGTTTCATGCTCAGGCGATCGAGATGTTCCGGAAGATTGGAAATGCTCAGGAGGAAGCACGCACGCTGATTCCTTCGATCCAGCCGTTCATTTTGCTGGGCCAATACGACCGCGCTTTTGCCGCAGCGGAGGAGGCGCGAGCGATACTGGAAAAGCTGGGAGATAAACAGCGGCTCGGCCATTTGGAAATCAACGTCGGAAATATCTATCACCGGCAAGACCGCTTTGAGGAAGGTTTGGCGTTCTATGAGCGCGCCTACGACACGCTCATTCCGTTTCGCGATGCGGAAGGCCTCGCGGTGGCGCTTTACAACATGTCTGTGTGTCTGATTACGCTCAACGATTTTCCGCGCGCCCTTGCAACTTATCAACGCGCGCGAGAGATGTGCGTGCAAAACGGAATGGCTCTCTTGGTGACGCAGGCGGACTACAACATTGCTTACCTTTACTACCTTCGAGGCGAATACGGCCGTGCGATCGAAATGCTCCGCGCGACACGGAAGAAGTGCGAAGAAAATGGCGATGCTCACGTCTTGGCTCTGTGCTATCTGGATCTTTCGGAGATTTATCTCGAGCTGAACCTGAGTACCGAAGCTCAGGAAGTAGCTCATGAGGGCTATCTTCGGTTTCAGAAGCTGGGCATGGGCTATGAGGAGGCGAAGTGCCAGGCGAACGAGGCCATGGCGCTGAGCCAAATCGGCAAAGCGCTTCGCGCAATTGAACTATTCGATGAGGCGCGCGCGAAATTCGTTCGAGAAAAGAACCTGGTCTGGCCCTGGCTGATTGATTTGTATCGCGCGCTCGTGCTGTACAACGAGGGACGGTTCTTCGAAGCGCGGCGCTATTGCAAGCGCGCTGCAACTTTCTTCGAGACTTCCTTTCTGCCCGGGAAAGCGGTTCTCTGCCAGTTGTTGTTGGCACGCCTTTCCATGAGGACAGGAAATATTGCTGAGGCGCGCGCTGAATGTGAAAAGGCGCTGGGCCGCTTGAGCTCGCTCGAAACTCCCGTGTTGCGGTACCAAGCAAAATTCCTCATGGGCCAGCTCGAAAATGCGGCAGGAGACCGAGACCGCGCGTATCAGTCCTATCAAGAAGCGCGAGCTGCTCTGGAGACTCTTCGCAGCGCGCTGCGCGGTGAGGAATTGAAAATTGCCTTCATGAAGAATCGCTTGGAAGTTTACGAATGTCTCGTCGATCTCTGCCTGCGCAACCATTCGAAGGCTGCCACGGAAGAGTTATTCAGTTATATGGAGATGGCAAAATCACGAAGCTTGGCTGAACTGTTGGTGCATCATGCGCAAGCGATTCCGGTAAGAGATCCTGGGCAGAGCGGGCTTGTGCGCCGGATTCGTGAGATGCGCGAAGAACTGAATTGGTATTACCGGCGCTTGGAGCAAGAGCAGTTGCGTATCACCGAACCATCGCCGCAGCGCATCGAAGCCCTCCAGAAGAAAGCGCTCGCTCATGAGAATGAGTTGCTCCGCGCTCTTCGAGAACTTCCCGCGCCCGAAGCTCCAGCGCTCGCTTTGACTCCGGATCAGGGGTTCGCTTCGCTGGGAAAAATCCGCTCCAGCATTCCTTCAGAAACTGCGCTTGTAGAGTATTTCGAAGTTAAGGATGAATTTGTGGCTGCTGTCTTGACCCGTGATCGATTGGATATCGTGCCGCTTACTCCCGCTTCGCGAGTGGTCAACTTGCTCCGAATGCTTCAATTTCAGATTTCCAAATTTCATCTCGGGACGAACTACGTGAAAGAATTCGAAGGCGCTCTGTTGAGTGCTACTCAGGCGCATCTTGCCGAACTATACCGAGAGTTGATAGCACCTATACGGAATCTGCTGGCGACCCGCCATTTGGTCATTGTTCCTCACGCCAGTCTGCATTACGTACCCTTCCATGCTCTGTTCGATGGAGACCGCTATTTGATCGATGCCCATACGATTTCTTACGCGCCGAGCGCCACAGTTTTTGCTCTCTGCCAGCAGGAGAGATCCAGTGAATTGGGCAGGCCGTTGGTATTTGGAATACCAGACGCCCGGGCTCCGCTGATCGCCGAAGAAGCGCGGACAGTCGCTGGCATCTTGGCGGATGCAGAGCTTCTCTTGGGCGCGGAGGCGAGCCAGGAGGTTTTGCGGGA
>JASHRN010000057.1 GCA_030037335.1 Candidatus Acidiferrales bacterium
CCCGCCGCACGAAGATCTCACGCGTTTTTTCGTTGGCGATTAGATCCAGATAACGCCGCCGGTAGCGCATCTCCACATCCGCCAGTCCATGCCATTTCTCAGGCAGCGGCAGAAGCGCCTTGGTCAGCAGCGTCAATTCCTCCACCCACACGGTCAGCTCATTTGTTCTTGTCCGAAAAAGGTACCCCGATACACCAATTACGTCGCCGATGTCGAGCAACTGAAAAAGCTCAAAAAAACGCGCCCCCACAGAATCCAGCTTCACGTAAATCTGCAGCCGCTGCCCTTCACCTTGAATGTGGGCAAACCCGGCTTTACCGTGCAACCGGATGGTCAAAATTCGGCCTGCAACGCGCACTTCCTCGCGCTTCTCATGCAGTGCATCCGCCGTCCGATCGCCAAATTCCGCCACAATCTGCGCCGGCGTCTGCTTCCATTCATATTTGTGAGGATAAGACTCGAATCCCAGCGCCGCGATTTTTTCCAGTTTCTTCTGACGCTGGGCAAGCTGATCGCGCGGCTCGAATTCCAAATGCTGTTCCTTTCTCGAAACGTTCGCAGTATATCCAGCCCCTTCGCACAGCGTCAACAAACGCTCAGAATTTTCCTCCTCTGGTATAATCCCGCGAGCGGGTGGGCCCTTTGTTCTGGAGAAGAAAGCAGGAGTCGGCGGATGCGAGTCACTCCGTAAGACAAGATTGGTGTACCCGCCTCCCGGATGACAAAGGCCGCGTCTTCGACGCCATCATTCGCGAATGGGAAGACGCTTACGCTATTTTCTCGGTCCCTCTCGATGACGCAATGGCCTTTCACGCTGAAGGGAAACTTACGCGTGCCCGTCAGTGCGTCGAGATCGCTTCCACTTTCGTCACCGATCTCACCGCGCCGCTCGCCTCTTCCTGCCGAATCATGGAGAGATGGGGACGCCAACTGCCTATGCCTCCCACCGTCGTGCCGTTCAATCCCTCCTTTTATAAAAGCGAGTCGGCGCGCCAGAATGCCCAGTGGAATCAGCTCATGCACGTCGTCCTCTTTGGAAGCCGGAGCCGTTTCCTTCACAAACTCCACGTTCTTGGAACGAGCACGCTGACTCTCGGAGAAGAGTTCCATCGCGAAGCCGAGGAGCTGTGCCAGGGATTGCATCTCAGTCCTGAGTCCTCCTGGCTTCGGCTGGATGACTTGCACTATGACGTGAATACTTGCCTGCGGGAAACAATCGTGGTCCTCAAATCCTTCCTGCTTGCCTTGGCCCCGAGGAACCTTTCCTTGTTCCACCATGACCTCAGCGAATCAGCCGCCGCCCGCGAAATCACCCGGTCTATCGGTCATCGCGTCACGCGGTAGACTCCCGGGCCGTTTCCTTAGACAATAGCAGTCCGTGCTTCTGCATCTGGCACGGGTTGAACGAGCCCCTGTAAGCTTGCTTACATAGGCGCGTTCCTGGAAACCGCAAGTACAACTTCTGGATTGGGCGGCGCATCGGAAGAGACAGGTACGCCGCGTTGGGTATCGTGGCCCGAACGAGGCGAATCGAAAACGGCGAAGTGCCCGAAGCGGATGCGATCCGACTGGCGCAACAGGGTGACGCGGCGGCTTTTGAGCGGCTCTATCAAATCCATCACCGCCGGGTTTACTCTTTATGCTTGCGCATGGTCGGAAACACGGCTGAAGCCGAAGACCTTACCCAGGAGGCCTTCCTCCAGCTATTCAGAAAGATCAGCACATTCCGCGGCGAATCCGCCTTTTCGACTTGGCTGCACAGGCTCGCGGTCAACGTAGTTCTGATGCGGCTGCGCAAGAAAACCGGCTCGGAGACCTCTCTCGAGGAAGTGACCGAACCGGATGAGGAAAGCGGCGGCCCGAGAAAGGATTTCGGCGCTCCCGACTTGGGCTTGAGCGGTTCGATTGATCGCGTGAATCTCCAGCGCGCCATCGATCAATTGCCCGCCGGATATAAGGCGGTTTTCGTGCTTCATGACGTGCAGGGTTACGAACACAATGAGATCGCTGAAATTATGGGTTGCTCCATCGGCAACTCCAAATCGCAGCTGCATAAAGCTCGCATGCGATTAAGAGATCTTCTCCACGAAACGGAACGGCAAAGAGCCCGCGAGGAGCGCCAGGCTTTCAAGCATGACGCTGCGGGCGAGGATTAAACACCATGGCTCCCATGCATTGTGAGGAATTTTGGCAACTCAGCAGTGATTGGCTCGAGGGCGAGCGTAATCCTTCTGCCGCATTGCACATCTCTTCCTGCGCTCCGTGTCGCGCGCTCATTGCGGATCTCGAAGCGATTCGTGGCGCCGCCAGCCTTCTTTCTGAAAACGAGCCGCCAGCGCATCTCTGGTCGTCTATTCGCGCCCAGCTGGAATGCGAAAATCTGATTCGCTCTCCTCGCCGGTTCCGCCGCTTCTCTTGGCTTGAGTTTCCAGCGTTCCGTCCAGCGCTTGCCGGTGCATATCTCGCTCTCATCATCGCCGGTGCCGTGGTCTTTTCAACCGCCGGCGTGCAAACGAACAGCAGCGGCGTCGCCGAGCAGCAGGCGATCTGGCTCCAGCACGCGCAAACCATTATTACTCCCGTTGCTGCCGAATTGAGCAGCGCCGAAACCAAAACCCTGCCTGCCCTCCAAGGGTCAGGCAACGATGTAACCACTACCCTGAATCATAATCTCGCTATTGTTGACAACATGATTTCAATGTGTGAAAAAAGCGTCCGTGAAGACCCTCAAAACGAAATGACTCGCGACTACTTGTATTCGGCTTACCAGCAAAAAGCGGATCTCCTGGCCACTATGGCAGAAACCGCTGAGCGGTGATGGAGCTTCCCATGATCTCTCTGGCATCCTCGAAACAGATTCTGCGAGCCGCCGAAAATGGCGCTGCGCTATTGCTGCTTGGCTCAGGACTTCTTTTCGCTTCCGCTCCTGCCGCCTTCGCTCATCATCTCGAGAAGCAATTCACGGTCGAACCGCATCCTCTCATTACTCTCCATAATCCCAGCGGAACCGTCATTATTTCGTCGTGGAGCAAACCCACCGTGACTGTTGTCGCCGACCACAACAGTGAAAAAGTGGAGGTTGACGCCGAGCAAGTCGGCAATCGCATCGATGTTGTCACTCACGTCCTCGCCGAGAATGTCTCGCCCGACGATCTTCGCGCCGACTACGTCATCACTGTCCCCGAAGATTCCGAGCTTCAGGTCCACAGCGATTCCGGCAGCGTCTCCATCTCCAGAATTCTAGGGGACACGAGTGTTGAAACCATTGGTGCAGGAATTGATGCCGAGGATGTAGGTGGCTATCTCGTCGTCCAAACCGTCGGTGGAGCGTTCCAGTGTATGCGCTGCACCGGCCGCATCGAAGTCCATTCCATCAGCGGTGATCTCCGGCTCGTTGATGACCACAGTTCCAGCATCTTCGCCCAGACCTCCACAGGCAGCATTCTTCTCGACGGTGATTTTCTTCCGAATGGCGTCTATCAATTGAAGAACTACAGCGGCCCCATTAACGTCCGCTTCTCCGGCGGAGATTCTTTTGACGTCAACGCAACTTCTCTCTACGGAAAAGTCGACAATCAGGCAAAGCTCGTCCCTCCCCGTCATCCCAATCAACGTCCGCCGCGATTCGCCAAGAGCCTCTTTGGCAGTCTGAATCAGGGCCGCGCGAAGCTGGAATTGTCATCGTTCAATGGTACAATCAACATCCACAAGCGTGACTGACACACTTACTCCGGGCCAGAACAAGCATTCTTCCACAAGTACAATTTCTGCCGTGCCACTCCTGAATCACCGCCTGCTGGCCTTAACCGGATTCATGGGATGCGGAAAATCCACGGTCGCGAGACTTCTCGCCAAGCAGATTGGCTGGATTTATTCTGACCTCGACAAGCGCATTATCGCCCGCGCGGGAATGAGCATTCCCGCAATATTCTCGCAGCTTGGCGAGCCGGCCTTTCGCCAGATCGAACACGAAGAGCTCGAACGCATTCTCGGCGAGGTTGCCGCCACTTCTAAACCGACCGTTGTTTCTCTCGGCGGTGGAACCACCGCGCAGTCCGCCAACACTGAACTGCTCCAAAAAGCCGGCTGCCTGACCGTTTGGCTCCATTGCCCGGTCGAAGAACTGATGCAGCGTTGCTCCCATATTACCGACCGGCCGCTTTTTAAGGACGAGGCCAGCTTCCGCCGTCTTTATCAGAAGCGTCTTCCCTACTACGAACTCGCTCGCTATCGCGTTGAAGGCTCCGTCGAGCCGCTTCGGGTCGTGCAGTCCATCATCGCACTAGGTATTCTCGAAGGCGTTCCCGCATGACTCGTTCCTCCTGGATTCTCGCTACCGGTCTGTTGCTCTGCTCGACGCTCTCTATTTTCTCTCCCAAACCCGTTCCCTCGAAGCAGCCGCACTTGCTTCTTGCTCCATCCGATTCATCTCATTCCATCGCTGCCCAAAAAGGCAAATTCCGCGACACCGTCAATGGCAAAGAAGTCGGCTCCGAAGATTTTGACATTTCCTCTTCCGGAGGTGGTTGGCTTGCTCATGCCAGCGCTACAGTGCACGCGGCACAGGGACCGGAGACTCACATCACTTCTGACCTTCAGCTTCGCAATGACGGCGCCCCCATTCATTACGAATGGACGACCGTCACCGGCTCAAAACGCGCTGGCGCCGCGATCGATTTCGACAATGGAACTGCTACCATTCACGTACAAGTGAACGGCGGCAAGCCTTTTACCCAGCAATTCTTCTTCAACGCGCCGGTCATCGCCATTCTCGACGACAATCTCTATCATCAGTACGCCATCCTCGCTGATCTTTACGACTGGTCCAAGAAAGGCGTGCAGACCTTCCCTGTTCTTATTCCTCAGGAAATGACTCCGGGAACGGTCACCGTGGAAGCTCTCGACCCCGAAAACGACAACGGGAAAACCTTTGATCGCCTTCGCATTCGCAGCCAGGATCTGGAAATCATTCTCTACCTTGACGGCAATCGCTTAGACCGCATCTCTGTTCCATCCGTAAACGCTGAAATCGTTCGCGAGTAATTTTCGCGTTTCAAACAAAAAGCCCGGACTTTTCGCCCAGGCTTTTTCACTCCACAAAATTCCAACGACAAAAGTTGCCTTTGCCTACAGCGCTGCGCTTCGTGCCCTCACCGGCTGCGGCTCGGGCGACTCCAGTGTCACGGTCACCGACAAAGGTGAACCCTGCCGCATCACCATCAGTTTTACCGTTTTCTCTTCCCGCTTGTCCCGCAATTGCGCCCGCAAATCCGCCAGCGTCGTCACGGTAATCCCGTCCACGCGGGTAATCACGTCTCCGGCTTTCAACCCAGCTTTCGCCGCCGGAGTTCCTGCGCTCACCGAACGAACGAGAACCCCATCGTCTCCGGGCACGCGAAAGTACGCGCCCAATTGCCCGCTGACATCTTCCGCTTCGATTCCCAGCGTCGGCGTCATGCCCATGAAAAGCTCCGGCATCTCCATTTTGAAGTTGAACGCCTGCGGAGGCACAGTCAGCGTCATGGGCGGCCCTTCGCGCAATTCACTTTCCATGTTCCTTGCTCGATTCCCGACTTGTATTGTCAGCTTCTCTTCATGTCCCGCGCGCAAAACCGTAACCGCCACGCTTCGCCCGGGAGGGGTCTCGCGCACCAGCCGCCGGAACTGCACCGTTCCTTCCACTTCGTGGCCGTCGTACTCCAGAATCACATCATTCGTCTGCAAACCGGCCTTCGCCGACGGCCCATCCGGCAGAACCTCCGTCACCAGCACTCCATGATCCGACTGGAGATTCAGGCTCTTCGCCTTATCGGCCGTCACTTCCGTCATTTCCACTCCAAGCCAGCCGGTGTCCTCATCGCTTTCGAGCAGCCCCGGGGCCTGCGCAAAGAGCTGCTGCGCTTGTTGTGCCGAGTTCCGCGCCCGCGCCGCCAAACTTGCCAATTCCTCCGGAGTCATCCCGTTCTCGTTCATTTCCCTTGCCACCTCCGCTTCATACTGGCGCGCGCGGGCCTGCACATCTCGAAGACTCTCTTGGATCTGGCGCTGCATCTGCGTCATTTCTTTCTGAAACTCCGCTGAATCCCATATTCCATCGCTGCAATCCGGATTGGTTTTC
>JASHRN010000058.1 GCA_030037335.1 Candidatus Acidiferrales bacterium
TTGAGAGCGCGTGATCAGGAGTGAAGGGCGAAAGGCGTGCGGAACGACGGTTTTTCCGAAGTGGCGTAACCGTGCGCCGATAATCATGGCAAACCGCCTGTTCAGCGAAGCGGCGAAAGGATAAAGACGGTGGCTGGTCTGACTCAGGGTGAGATCGCTCGAAAACTCCAAGGAGAGGATCTCGACAAGTGGTTGGAGTTATGGCGAACGGAGCAGGGTCCCGCCAAACGCAGTTCACTGGAATTGATGGCGGCAGCGATCCCCTTTCCCACCAACAGTAACCTGCGCGTGTTAGATATCTGCTGCGGCCCAGGGGATGCCGGCCGCGCAGTCATTTCCCGGTTTCCGAACGCAAGCGTCGACTTTGTGGATCGGGATCTCTTTTTTACGGCGCTGTGTTCCGCGGTCAATCAACGCGACGGCGTTCCGGGGCGAACGCTCGTGCGTGATCTGGTTGATCCGAATTGGCATCGCGATTTCGCGAAGAACTACGACGTTGTCGTGGCCGCCAACGGCCTGCATTGGTTCGACATGAAAGAAGCGGCTCAGTTGTTCAGGGATGTTTACGAGTTGCTCCGCCCAAATGGCAGCTTTTTATTCATGGAACCCGCTGGTCCAGAGATCGCTTTTGCGGAAGGCTTCGGCGCGTGGAAGCGCGCGCAGCCAAGTCAACACAAAAGCGCAGATTGGACGAAGTTCTGGTCGAGCGTGAATGATCTGCTGGGGTACGACTACGTCAAGGAACTCGGTGAACGCGACGATAGCCACATTGATGACAAACTATCGGTTATAGGATGGATCGAGTTGCTGAGGGCGGCAGGATTTGGCTCGATCGATATTCTCCTCAGAGACCCTGAGAAAGTGATAGTGGCAGCTATTAAGTCGTAAATCAAGGCGAGGCTTGGTTTGGCGTTTGAAGAAAAGGACGAGCGGCTTTTGGTGGAAGCGGCGCGGAGAGATCCGAGCCGGTTCGCGGAGCTCTATGAGAGCCACTTTGAACGGGTGTACGCGTACGTGATGCACCGTGTGGAAAATCGGCAGGAAGCGGAAGACATTACTTCGCAAGTGTTTCACCAGGCGCTCGAAAAGATCGGAAGCTTCGAGTGGCGCGGCGTGCCTTTTGCGGCGTGGCTTTTGCGAATTGCGTCGAATGCGACGGCGGATCGTTTTCGCAAAATGGGGAGGCAAAATACGCGCGAGCAGGGAAATCCAGAGAAAGAGGCGAGTGAGGAAGTTGATTTTGAGCGAGCGAATGAAAGAGCGCGGCTATTTCGTTTGGTGAAGGATCTGCCAACGGAACAACGGTTGGTGATCGAGATGCGATTTGCGGAAGAACGAAGCATAAAGGAGATTGCGGAAACGATTGGGCGGACGGAAGGAGCGGTGAAGCAGTTGCAGTTTCGCGCGATACGGAATTTGCGGACGCGGATGGAATCGGCAGGACCGAAAAAATTGGTGAAGAGCAATGGCTGAAGGCGTAAACGAAAAACTGAACCGGGCGATTGACGCGATGCTCGCGTACGGGGGAAATGCAGCAGCGGAATTGGCGCCGCTTGCGCGTGTGGCCGCGGAACTGCGCGGAATGCCGCGGGAAAGTTTCAAGGCGACATTGAAAGCGGAGTTGATAAAGAGAGCAGCGATGGGAGGAGAAGCGGTAAACATGGCGGCTGCGCCGCAACAAACGGCGATTCCGCGGCTTTGTTTCAAAGATACGAGACGAGCGATTGAATTTTACCAGCGCGCTTTCGGGGCGAAGGAAACCATGCGGCTGGTTGATCCGGACCAGAAAATCGGCATCGCCGAGATTCGGATTGGCAACACAAGAATCCTGCTTTCGGACGAGTATCCGGAGTTTGGCGCGGTCAGCCCGGAGACGCTGGGCGGCTCAACAGTCAGGATCAAGCTGATGGTTCCCGATGCGGACGCGACGGCCCAGAGTGCGCTGGCCGCCGGAGCAAAGATGGTGCGGCCGGTCGCGGACCAGTTTTACGGAGAACGTGTCGGGCAAGTCGCGGATCCTTTTGGCTACACCTGGATTATCGCGACACACAAGGAAGATGTTTCGGTGGAAGAAATGCAGCGAGGACTTAACGAGTGGAACCAAAGATCGGAGGAGAAAATGGAAGGCAATGCGGGGGTAAGTAGAGCAGAAAGCGGTGCGAGCGGCACGGCGAAGGCGGTTCCGTATATTCGCGAAGGATTCCGCACAATCACGCCGTACATTCTGGTGGGCGGCGCGGCGAAGTTTATCAACTTTCTGAAGGAAGCGTTTGGAGCAGAGGAAAAGGGCCGCGTGCCAGTGCCCAGCGGGAAAATCATGCACGCAGAAGTGAAAGTTGGCGATTCGATCCTCGAACTGGCCGACACGCCTGAGCAATACGCGCCGACGCCCGTTGCGCTTCATTACTACGTGGACGATGTGGACGCGGCGTATGCGCGCGCGATTGAGGCCGGGGCGATTTCGACGCACGCGCCGACGGATCAACCCTATGGAGACCGCGAAGCCGGCGTGAAGGATCCGTTTGGCAACGCGTGGTTCATCGCCACACCGAAGACGTATACGCCGTTCCCGGGACAGATGAACGCCATTCAGGTGTACTTGTTCCTGCGCGACTCCGCAAAGATGGCTTCGTTCTTGGAGAATGCCTTTGGAGCGAAGCCGGAAGGCGTGCACAACGCACCGGACGGCACGGTCGCGCATGCGACGGTTCGCATCGGCGACAACACGCTTGAATTCAGCGAGGCGCATGGTGAATGGCAGCCGTCGGCGTGCCATTTGCATTTGTATGTGCCCGACACCGATGCGGTGTACGCGCAGGCGTTGCGCGCGGGCGCGACAACGATTGAAGCGCCCGTCGATAAGCCCTACGGCGACCGAAGCGCGGGCGTGAAGGATCCGTGGGGAAACAGCTGGTTCATTGCCACGCATGTCAAGGATGTAGCCTGGTAGAGGCTGGAAGTTAGACGCTGGAGGCTGGAGATGCCGGAAAATAGAACAGCGCATGCTGGGAAGAACGGCACAGGGCATCGAGTGATGAGAATCATTCTCGGCGTGATTGTCGGTCTGGTGGTGTGGACGATTGTCGTTACGGCGTGTGATATCACGATGCGAAAATCGTGGATCGAATACGCGCTCGTGGAAAAGTCGCTGGTGTTCACGCTGCCGATGAAGGTTATGCGATTGTTGGAGAGCGGAGTGAGTTCAGTGATTTCCGGTTTTGCGGTGGCGCTGGTGGCAAAGGAAAGAATCAAGTGGCCGCTCGTCACCGGTGCGTTGATTCTGGCGATGTTTCTGCCGTCGCACATTTCCATCTGGCACAAATTTCCGGTGTGGTATCACCTGACGTTCTTCACATCGCTGCCGTTGCTGAGCCTCGCCGGTGGATTGCTGCGGCGGCCAGCGGGAGTTCTACAGAGTCCGGTGACGCAAGCGGCGGTTCCTGAAGCGTAGAACGCGACTCGGAGAGTCGCCCGCCCTGGCGGGCAGGCGCGGGCGCGGCCCTTCGTGCCTCAGGGCAAACAAGCAGGCCTATGAAGGCACAGACAAACCAAGGAGAAAAGCCGCAGAACTTCGCAGGAGCACGCGAAGCTCTGCGCTACGAGGACAAAGCCCGGAAACGATTCAGATGTCGACTGCGCGGCGGGGGCGATTTTCGCGGACCCAGCGCGTGTCCTGAACCGGCTCGCCGTCGCACTCCACTTCGATCACTGTCGCGAGCGGATCCGGCGGATGGTCAGGCAGGCCGGTGAACTGCACGCGAAATTCTTCCTGCTTAAATTCGACGGGCTGCTTCGTTGTGTACATGCGCGCGCTAAGAACTTTAGTGCGCAGGCCGCCGACAGCGACCGTATTGCCGGGCCAGAAGTGCACATGAATGTAAAGCGTATTGCCTTTGCGCGTGAAGCCGGCCATTTCGGACGTAGTCACTTTCGAGCGTTCGGATTCGTAGATCGTCGGGCCGTTGTCGTCCATCCAGCGGCCGACGGCTTCGAGAGTGGAGATGGATTCTGAAGGCACGGAGCCGTCGCCGGTGGGTCCGATGTTCAGCAGATAATTTCCACCGCCCTGCGCACATTCGATTAAATTGCGCACAATGGTCTTCGGTGATTTCCAGTCGTCGTCGGCGCGCTGATAGCCCCAACTATCGTTCATCGTCATGCACGATTCCCAGGCGCGCCCCTCCTCGGATGCCGAGATTTCCTGTTCGGGCGTGCTGAAATCGCCGGGGAGAAGATTGCGATTGTTGACGATGATGTCGGGCTGAAGGCTGAAGACCATCTGATTCATTTTGACGGATTGCCAGCCGGCGGCGTCGAGCGGCCAAGCGACGTCGTACCAGAGGACGTCGATTTTGCCGTAGTTGGTCATGATTTCGCGGACCAGGCCGTGCGTGTAAGTGACGAAGCGTTCGCGCGCGGCAGGATCGGTGGCGCAGCGCGCGCCGTCGGGATGGTGCCAGTCCATCAGCGAATAATAAAAGCCGACACGAAGGCCTTCGGCACGGGCAGCCTCGACATATTCGCGGGCGAGGTCGCGGCCAGGGCCTTGATCCGGCGCGCAATAGTTGGTGAGCTTCGTCGCGAAATTGCAGAAGCCTTCGTGATGCTTGCTGGTCAGCACCATGTACTTTTGGCCGGCGCGTTTGGCGAGACGGGCCCATTCGCGCGCGAATCCGGGACGCGGATGGAAACGATGCGCGAGCTGCTCGT
>JASHRN010000059.1 GCA_030037335.1 Candidatus Acidiferrales bacterium
CAGCAGTTGTACTCGAAGGCTGAGGCAACAAATCCGACGACGGCCTGTTCGATTTCCAACCCCTGCAGTCTGCGGGATTATCTGTGGCAGAAGTACAAGGGAAGCATCTCGGCATTGAATGAAGCCTGGGGATCGAACTACACCACGTTCGATTCCAGCGGGAAGCAGGTCACGGGTGAGACGATCGGCAGTGGGAATGGTTCAACGCGCAGCTTTACGCATACTCTGGCCCATCCGGAAGTGTCGCCCTTCACCGTCCTGATCTCCGTGGGAGGAACCGCTCAAATCGGGGATTGTCCGTGGTTCGATGCTTCCAGCAACTGTCCGGGAGGAGCGGCAAACACCGGCACGCTGGGGAGCCCGACGGCAGGTTATATTGATGCCACCAGCAGCACGATCAATTATTCCACGGGTGAGGTGACCCTGAACTTCACTACAGCGCCGGCAGAAGGTGCGGTCATCACGGTGAATTATATTTATGGAGGATGGATGGCCGGTGGCACGGGGCTGATGGATGAGGATGGATCGCATACCGCCTGGGTGGGAACCAATCCGTATTGTCTGGAAGGAGCGAATCCCGCCTATGCCAGTTACTTCGCCTGCGTGGGAGGAGGCGGAGGAGCGGAAAAGGTTCCCGATGCGAACGCCAATCTGGGAGCGGATTTGGATAATTGGGAGTCGCAATTCGCAGCGCAATACTTCAAGACCATGCACAATGGGCTGAAGGCGGTTTCCAAGCTTCCTTATTTGGGATTGGACACAGTGGGAGGTTGGGGCGGGCCGGCCTACAGCAAGTTCCTCGAAGGCATGGCTCCCTATGTGGATGCCGGTTTCTTTGCAAGCCTGGGTCCCTACTTCACGACGAGCAATGCGGAATTTGTGGCGCGTTATCAATACGCGACGCGCTATTTTGGTGATCTTCCCTTCATCAACTGGGGAGCGATCTCGGCCGAAGCGGATTCATCCTATTCCTGCAAACCGGCGCAGGGTGCACCTGCGGCGAATTTTGCGACCCAGGCGGCTCGAGGACAGGCTTGGTACAACTGGGTTTCCAGCCTGCAAACCACCCCGAGCTATTATGGCAGTTTCCCCGTCGTAGGATTTGACTGGTGGAGCTGGCAGGATTTCCAAAACTGGAATCAGGGTCTGGTATCGGTTCATGATAATGCGTATGACGGACACGAAGACGTCACCGGCTCGGTTTCATGCTCGGCACCCCTGCAAGCCTTCCACTGCGGCGGTGAATCCGCCAACTACGGCGACGCCATCACAAAAGTCCGCGAAGCTAATTTACTGTGGCTGTCTTTGACGGTCAGCCGACAGAGCCATTAACCGCACGTAAGATTGGAGCAATTCATATCTGGGGCGCCTCGCGGTGCCGAGCGAGGCGCTTCACCAAACCAGGCCGACCTTTTTCCAATTCCGCCATGTACCGCATGGTTTCTCTAGTAGCAGGGGTGCGATGCAGACGAATTGCTTTTAATCCGCCAAGACCGTCGCGGATACCGCGAAAGAAGAGGCGAAGATTACCGGTGCGAAGCACAAAGAATGCCATCATCAATAGCTTTGGTATCAAGTACCGAACGCTAGCCATGAACCTGAAGTCCTTGTACGCAGTCCAAATGTAATTCCGGGTGTAGAAATAATACTGTCGGTTGACGGATCGTCCCTTCGCGGAAGCTCTGTGGCCGACGCGCACTTCTGGGGTGTAGAGAATCCGAAAGCCGCCATTCAGCAACCGAATCACGAGATCGTCACATTCCACGCCAATAAAAAACGGTTCAAAATAGTCCCCTGATTTGGAGAAAACTTCCCGGCGGAAAGCCACGGCACCTTCACCGAAGTAGTGAGTTTCAAATTCCTGATCGCTGAAATCCTTCCAATAACGGGGATGGCACCATTCCCTTTGTCGGAGCTCGCCTGTGTCCGGATCGCAGATCTTGAAGGCGAGTACATGAAATTTAGGATGCGTCTCCCACACTCTTATCATTCGAGTTAACTCAAAGGGAGAGGAATAGCTCGCATCGTCCTCGAGGAAAACAATATACTCGCCGCGAGCAGCGCGGATTCCTGCATTTCGCGCTCCACAGGGGCCAAGATTCTCAGGCAACTCAATGAGGTGAATGTCCGGTCCGCACTCTTGGATTATTTCCTTGAGGTTATCTTCGGAGTGGTTATCTACAACAATTATCTCGCGATCCGTGTAGTCCTGGCGAAAGACTGAACCAAGCGTCTCACGAATTGTGTCGCTACGCTTGTAATACACAATGACGACACTCACTTTCGGAGTGTTATCCGCCATTGCAGGCTCCCGGACATGAAGCGCTAATCAAAAAGCTCATGCGCGCGTCTCCGCCACGTACCTCCAATAATTTGCGGTGATCTCGCTCGCTGCGGATTTCCATGAAGTTTCTGCCGTGCCTGTTTTCATTTGGCAGACTGGTAGAAGCGAAGCCGCGTGCGAATCAGCAAAATCTGGCGACCCCTTTTTTGACGATGCAGTCATCCGAGCTTCGAAGTCGAAAAGTACCTCGGCGCCTGCGCGGTAAACCCAATATCGAGGGGTCGCTCGAGAGCCAAGCTTCAACCACCTCGGCCAATTTCGAAAAATTTCTAACGCACTGCTACGCTTGATAACAGATAACCATCCGCGAATCTTTTCCCGCACGGTCATTGCTTCGGCCAATTTCGTCCATAGTTCGGTGTCCGTAGATTTGTTTGAAGCACCAGTCATTTGCGTAATTTCCCATCGCCACAGTTGATGTGCATACGAAATTGCTTCCTGCCAAAACTGGAGGGAACGATTACGGTCGCCTTCTTTTCCGTTGAGCTTCCAAGATGTGCACTCGCTAACCGTCGCTCCAAAATCTTTCAGGGAGAAAGGAGCGTCATCGTTTGACTGTGAAGCAAGCGTCATCAAACGCTGAGCTCGTTCACGGTAGGTTGGAGCATAAGCGCCCGCGAAAACCAGATACGAGGTTGCCATATCCAGGTAAAGCTTGACGGTCGCATAATGGAGGCTATTTGTGAGCTGTTGAGGGGTGCGCTCCAAATCTCCAACGACCTCAAGTTGCTCGATCATCCGGTTGCACAACAATCGCCACGCATCTTCGCGCGAAATCGCGCTCGCGCTAAATTGTGGGATCACATTTAATATCTGCGGATTGCCTGAAATTACCTTCCCGCACTCGCGCAGCTCGTACGAGAAAATGTAGGCAGGCAGCTCCTTCAAATAGGAAACAGGCACGAGACCGAGACCGATTGTGACTTCGATTCCCTGTAAGCGGAGTTTCTCAGCGCTTTCTCGCTTCACTGTGTCCCTGGAGCGAGTGCTTGCCGGTCCGACGGCTTGATGGAGAACCACCAGGAACTCGGCGTCGCCGAGAATCTTCCAACCGTCGCCAGAACTCACGATCGTTGCTTCGCCACGAGCGGCGCTACCGGTCAGAATTACAGATATGAGGCGGCCGCCGAAAGCGGTGCGACATTCGCGAGCAACGACGTCAGATATCTTGAAGACTATTTCGTCTCTTTGCGCGTCGGACATGTCTTGAATCGAAGGACTCGAGCAAACACTCTGCTCGCAGGCGTCCGAACGTTCACTTGCGGCGCGGGAGCCAAAATCTGAAACTGTATCCCTCAGATTTCGCGTGCTCGTATGACCCCCTTGCGAGACAACTCTGCAGTCGAGTGGGTTTTTCGCCGCCACTCAGAGAGATACAGATCTGAACTTTGCTCGACCTGCCGCTGAATTGTAAAACGCTCCAAGACGAATCGCCGGCCTGAGGCGGCAAGGTTGCGGCGCAAGCCGGGTTCACGAGCCAAACGCCCAATAGCTTCGGCCATGGCGCCAGGGTTCCCAGGAGGAACCAAAAGACCCGTCTCGCCATCGATCACAACTTCCGGCGTGCCATCAACCGCGGTTGCAACGAGGGGAACCCCAGCGGCAAGTGTCTCAACGGCCGTGAGCGGAAGGCCTTCGTAAAAGGATGGCAATACGCCAATATCCGCCGCAGCCAGCCAATCTCCGACATTCGATTGAAAACCGGCAAAATGAACGAGCTTCTCAATTTTCAAATCGCGAGTTGCCCGAATCAGCTCCTCTTTCAAGGCCCCCTCCCCTAAGCAAACCAGACGGACCTGGGGCCAATCGTTCCGTAGCAGTGACAAGGCTTCAAGGAGGATGCGGTGGCCTTTTTGTGGTTCCAGCCGCGCCATTAAAATCAGAAGGAGATTTTCTCGGGAGAATCCAGCGCTTGCACGAATACCTTGCGGGTGGGCGCTCGACGGGTTCACACGCTCAATCGAGCATCCATTCTGAATCACGGAAACCTTATGTGCGGGTATCTTCTTTTCCTCAATCAGGTAGCGGGAATTTGCTTCTGAAACAGCGATGTAGTGATCGACGAAGCGGCTTACAAACCGGTCAATCACGAACTTGGATTTGAACCAGCCCTTGCGCCATGTTTCGCGAACATGTGTTGTTTCGATGATGACGGGAACTCGGCTCAGTTTCCCTATAGGAGACGCGAAGAGGCTCGCCTGGAACATGTGAGAATGCAAAATGCCGATTTTTTGCTCGCGAAGAATACGAGCCAAGCGGGTTGCGCCGCGGACATCGGTCGGCCCTTCGACCATAATCGGCGTCACTTCGACGTCTGTCGGAATGTCCTTCCCATACTGTTCTAAAAGTACATTCGGACAAGCCAAATGGAGACGAAAAAGGCGGCGATCCAATCGACGCAGCAGCTCCAAGATGTGCTCTTCCACACCGGACCGCACAGTGGTGTTGGAAAACATCAGGATGGGTATGGGTTTCGTGTTCATGTCGCTTTGCATTGAGCCGCATCCAACATCCACTGATGCACGTCCTGAACCGACCGCAGAGGTTCCGAAGGCATCCGATTGCTTAAGAAGACTCCATCGGAATATGGATCATCCGGATGATAGCCATGCATCCCAATGGGCTTCCAACTTGAGCCGTTGAAATCGCTACGGGAGAGCAACCAACCGGGATGCAGGAGAAACACAATTTCTCCAAACCTGCGATCGGAAAAGAAAACCCCGAATCGCTTCAGCTCATCGTCCGAAAGGACCCTGCCACACGGAACCTGCTCTAAAATGCTCAGGATTTCTTTGCGGGCGCCTTCATTGAAAAACCAGAACCGGGCCATTGTAGAATCGAATACCGCCAGATAATCCTTCGGCATACGCAGGCTCAGTTTTTCGAGGTGCATCAACAGATCATACTTTTCAGTTACGCGGGTCATCCCGTGATCGGAACTGATGGCGAACGTTACATCATCACACGAACACTGGGCGGCCGCGAAAACCTTGCGGAGTTCTCGATCGTACCAGCGAAGCCGTTCATGGATTTTTTCGGGAGCATCGCAGTTCATGTGAAGAAACATATCCATTTCACTTAAGTACAAAAAATAAAATGACGCCGCTCTCTCTCGAATGTCCTTCTCCGCATGTTCGAGAATCTCAGCGTCGGTTAGATGATGATAGGTGTAGACGCGAAATGGCACGCCGGATTGATGAAGCTCGTCAAAGATCGATGGAGCGCCAGTTATCCCGCCCCGATCGTAGATGTTTCGCCGTTCGACCCAGTTAAAGTAGGGCAGAAGACGCGGCGAGACACAACATTCGAACAATGGACCAAGCCCGAGCAGGCACCGGCCCGTTTCTTTGAGCAGCTTTCGCGTGACCCTCTGATCCAATAGCCAATCCGGAAGGAACAGGAAAGGCTTGAGCCATCGGAAGGGCGAGCCCTGCGGATCATAATAAAAGAGGTTCCAATGCCCGTTCACGGCGGGCGGAACACCTGTGAGCATGGCCGGAATTGCCCCTGAACTGAAGCCCAAGACTGTGCGCAGCGACTGCCGATGCGGGAGAATATCATTGAGAAAGTCTTGGCCTTGGATGTACTTCCACCCCAGTGCGTCAATGAGGACAAACACACTGACATGCTTTGCCGCCTCGCTCTTCTGGTCTCGCAGCGCAACTTGAGCGCCCAGCACTGACGGCTCCTTTGTGAGAGATGTGACCGGAGAGCATTCTCAGTACTTGCCTCCAGTCGGTCGGGGTGAGTTCCCCCCGATCCTTTCAAATTGCTCGGCTCGATGCGGTGGTCGGTGGCGAATCCGACAGAGGGACGATCCTGAGCAGGCCTTCGACAACCTCGTCCCGGGTCGGCGCTCCTTGTATGTCCTTGCGAATGAATTGCTCAAAACTGGTGAGTGGGAATTCCTTCAGCAATCGCGTCATCTTTGGCAATGTCGAGCGTAAGTTGACATAAGACTTGAACCGACGCCTGCGGTTCATGGGCAATCTCGGGTGATTGATATCTATTTCACGCGGATGCACGTAGAAAATAACAGGGCGCGAATCTCTTAAGACTCGCTTGGCCATCGTTCGGATAACGAAGTACGGCGAGAGGCGAAGATAGCCTCCCCCAAAGAAACACAACGGCTTTCCCAAGACATCAACAACACTTACCGGGAATTCAAATAATCGCCCTGATGCACGCTGTATCCAGTAAGGAGTGCGGGGTCCGCCTACCATTCCGCCATGCCCCCTCGATGCAGGAAAGATCGAGGAGTCATAAACGTAACCAGCTTCGATAAGCTTATCGAAGAACCAATCGGTGTTGTACGTTACGGAAAATCCCGCAGAGCGATACCCCCATATGGGCACACCTGCGATGTCTTCTAAAATCTTACGTGAATCCAAGGCATCACGATAAAAATCCTCTGGCGAGATTTGATACACGAGCCGATGTGCGTATCCGTGCGAGGCGATTTCGTGCCCGCACCTCGCTGCTTCCCGAACGAGGTGAGGAAGTCGCCTGCCAATCCAGCCCAAGAAAAAGCAGGTTACGCGAGTCTGGTGTGCGTCGAAGAGTTCGAGCAGGCGCATGAAATTCTGCTCGACTCGCGAAGGAAGGGTATCCCAGTCGCCGATCTGCGGCGCTTTGGGCAAGTCCAAAATGTGAAACCAGTCTTCCACATCCACAGAAAAGATGCATTTCATGGGAGTTTTTGGGGTCGGCGCTTCAGCAGCGCGAAGACTTCCAGCAGACCGCGCGGTCTCCTTGGATTCCCGAGCTAAAACGGCGACATTTTCCAGTTTTGCCGCTTCAAGCATTTTCTTGCCCCCGGGAGGAAGCGGCAACTTCCCAAGTTGCGAAACGACGCCCATTCCATACCTGAAAAATCCCAACCATGGCGGCGACACTTACCAAAACGAAATAGAAGGGAAGAGCAAAAATAATTCCCGCATTCTTCTCACGCACCACAAACCAAAACCCAACGAGGGCAAGGGTATAAAACAAGAGCTGTAAGATAAACAAAGACATAAAGAAAGCTCCATTCGAAAGAGCCGCTGTTGCCACAAGGATCCCCGCCAAAGGAATCAGCATTAGCCAGCGCAAGATTTTGTGGGAAAAAAACTGCCAGGCGCGAATACCGCTCAAATGATGGCGAAGTCTCCAAAAACCCAGAACGCCCTGACCACAAATACGGCGTCGGCGATTAAAGTCTTCTCGCGCCGAGCGGGTTGCTTTCTCGACCGACCGCGCTGCCGGATCAAAAAGCAGAGCATATCTCTGGCTACCAATCCAAAGCGGCAGTTCGAGATCGTTCGCCAGATCGGGTTGGAGTCTGTGGAAGAGTGCTGATCGAATCACAAAAAGAGAACCGTCGCAAACGAGCACCAATCCGATACGACTCTCAAGACGGCTAATAATCGCTTCATAGTCGAGATAGGCTCTCGTTCCGGAGACAACCGTAACGCTTTCTTCTTCGTCTTGTGTTTGCTCAACGCCAGTCACAGCTCCGACGCGCCCATCAGCAAAATAGCGAGCCATATTTTGAAGGCAGCCTTTGCCAATGTGTGTATTGGCATCGGAAAACAGCAGCAGTTCGCCAGTGGCAATCTGCGATAGCCGGTTTAGCGCTTCATTCTTCCCAACGCGGTTCTTCATTCGCACATATCTCAGCCGCGGATCTCCGATATTTTGCAGAATTTCATCCGTACGATCCTCGGAGGCATCCGAGGCCACGATCACTTCCAACTGCTCGGGGGGATAGTTCCAGGAGAGCGTTTCGCGAACTTTCCACTCAATATCTTTTTCCTCATTGCGGGCGGAAATCAATACCGAGACTTTCGGGCTGTAGCCTGAAATAACTTGCGGTTCAAACCTCCGCCACAAGCCGGCCAGCCACAGAAGGAGCGGGTATCCTGCGTAGATATACGACAGCCAAGCCACACTTACCCAAAAGATTGCCAGCCATAACTGGATCATCGAGAGCCTCGGCTCAGTAGGAGGGTCTTTACCGTACGAAACATAATGAGCAGATCGAGGCCTATTGAGATGTTCTTTATGTAAAAGAGATCGTAGGCGAGTTTATCGA
>JASHRN010000008.1 GCA_030037335.1 Candidatus Acidiferrales bacterium
ATCATTACTTCTGTGGACTTGATCAGCGCGGCGACAGTGTCGCCTTTTCGCAGGCGCATTTCCCGCACTGCGTCGGTGGTGATGATGGAGGTGATGTGCTGTTCGCCAATGGAAAGAGTGACCTGCGCGAGCAGGCCGCTGATTTTCAATGCAACTACCCTTCCCAGCAACTGGTTGCGGCCACTTATGCGGCGAAAGGTCGAGCGGCGCTCAGCGACGTCAGTTCGCCGGAGAGTGCGGGAAAGAAAACGGTCGATCTCCGATTCCGGCACGCGATGATGGCCGCCCACGGTCTTCACGGTGCGCAATTTACCGTGATAAATCCACTGTTTCAGCGTGGGATAGCTGATACCGAGGATCTGGGCGGCTTCTCGCGGCTTCAAGAGATTCCCTATTCGTTTAGGCATTGGCTCGCAGCGCGGCGCCAAGTTTTTCGCTGAGCGCCGAAGCAATACGCATTGAAAAATCTGTGAGCTGTGACTCGGTCAGGGTGGCTTGCTCGCTTTGAAATGTGACGCGTAGCAGCAGCGAATATTTCCCGGGCGGGATCTGCCCACCTCGAAAAAGATCAGCAGCCTCAATGCGGCGCAGTTCAGGAATAGCCAGCGCGCGAACCGTTTCTCCGATCTGCGCGAATCTCGTCTGATCTGGCACGACGAGAGAAAAATCACGCTCGACGGCAGGGAATCGCGGCAGCGGCTCATAGCGCCGCGAGGCTTTGTGCAGGGCCATGGCCTCAAAGAGCGGCTCGAGTTGCAGCTCGGCAAGATAAACGTCCTGGCGCAATTTGAACTGTTGCGCAATCACGTCTGCCAGCTTCCCGGCATCGCCGATTGCGCCACGATTCGAGGCGAGAGAAATTTGCCCAGCGCTTCCCTTGTCGAGCCAGGATTTATTGGCCGCCCGCCAGCTCGCTCCACCCGAGAACTCCAGCAGTTGATCCAGATCGCCCTTGAGATCGGCGAAGCCAAAATCGCGCGCAGGCTCATGAATCGATTGTTCGCGTGCAAGCCCCGTCGCGCCAATGGTCAATACCCGCGTCTCGACCGACTTTCCATTCTTCACTTCATACGTTTTGCCGAATTCAAACAGGCGCAGATTCTTCTGGCCGTGATTTACGTTCCATTCGAGGGTGGTGACCATGCTGAGAACGCCAGAGGAGCGCATCACGGAAGCATCTTCCGAGAGAGGATTGGCGATTTCGGCGCGGTTGCGGCCCTCAGGGCAGAAAAGCGCATCGCGCTCTGCATTCACAAGCGGAATTGAAATAATCTCGCGGTGGCCAAGGCCGACAAGCCGTTCCCGCAGACGCTTTTCTTCCTCTGCGTAAATCGGAGAGATGACGGGCGCTTTTGAAGGCGGCAAGCGCGCTGGGAATTTATCGTATCCGTAATGCCGCGCAACTTCTTCGATGAGATCGATCTCCCGATCGACATCGGCGCGCCAGGAAGGAACCTTGCAGTCCCACACTGCCAGAAGCGATCCGGAGCTTCCCCGATTGGCGTCCACACGCGCGGGAGCGAAGCCCAAGGCAGAAAGAATCTCTTCAATTTCGCGATCCGGAACATCGGCGCCCATCACGCGCAACAGTTCCTTGCGCGACAGCTCGATTTTTCGCGCTGCAGCGGGATGCGGATAGACGTCCACGAATCCGCTTAGAATCTCGCCTCCCGCCAGTTGCTGGATCAATTCCGCCGCACGTTTCGAGGCGAACGCCGCCATCTCAATATCCGCGCCGCGCTCAAACCGCAAGGATGCTTCCGTGCGAAGGCCGAGGGCTTTGGATGTCCGCCGAGTCGAAATGGGATCGAACCAGGCTGACTCGATCAGCAGATTCCTCGTACCGAATGTGATTTCACTCGAAGCGCCGCCCATCACTCCGCCAATCGCCACCGGTGAGCGCGCGTCGCAAATCAGGCACATGCCTTTGGAGAGTTTACGTTCGATTCCGTCGAGCGTGCGGATGGTCTCGCCGGCTTTTGCGCCGCGCACGATAATTCGCTGCTCCGCGAGCTTGTCGAAGTCAAACGCATGCAGCGGCTGGCCGAGTTCAAGCATGACGTAATTCGCTATGTCCACGACATTGTTGATGGAAGACTGGCCGAGCGCTTCGAGGCGTTGCCGCAGCCAGTTAGGCGAGGGCTGAATTTTCACGCCGCGGATAACTCGCGCCGTGTACCGCCGACAGAGCTCTGGCGATTCAATTTCCACGCGCACAGCTTGCGTGGCAGACGCAGACGATTCGTTGAGTTTCGGCTGGATGGATTTGAGCGGCAGGCGATAGAGCGCGGCTGCCTCGCGTGCAATTCCGAAATGAGAGAGCAGATCGGGCCGGTTGATGGTGATTTCCGCATCGAGAACGGGTCCGGCCGCACTTTCCTCTACGGAATCCACCGATATACCCGCCATCGAAAGCCGCGAGCGCAGATCCGCCGCCGGCGCGCTTACGTCTGTGAATTCTCTGAGCCAGTTGTACAGAATTTTCATCTTTGGTCAGGCTGCGCTTATTTTGCGTTTCCTATTTACGGAAACTGCCGCAAGAAGCGCACATCGTCCCTGAAAAACTGCTGCAAATCGTCGATGCCGTACTTGAGCATGGCGAGCCGGTCCACGCCGAGCCCAAACGCGAACCCCGTGTATTTTTTTGGATCGTATTTCACGAAATCGTAGACCGCAGGATTGACCATCCCTGCGCCGAACATTTCGATCCATCCCGACTGTTTGCACGTGCGGCAGCCTTTGCCGCCGCAAACGTGGCAGGAAGCGTCAAATTCGGCCGAAGGTTCGGTGAATGGGAAATAGCTCGGCCGCAGCCTTACGCGGGTTTGTGGCCCAAAGAATTCCTTCGCAAAATATTCAATGGTCCCTTTGAAATCGCAGAAAGTGATGTCCGTATCGACGGCCAACCCTTCGAGCTGGTGAAACATGAAGGAATGCGTTGCGTCCGGATTATCACGGCGATAGACCTTTCCGGGAACAACGATGCGCACGGGCGGCTGCTGCTTTTCCATTGTGCGCGCTTGCATAGGAGAAGTGTGCGTTCGCAAAAGATAGTCGGGCGCGTTGGCGATATAAAAAGTGTCCATGTTGTCGCGCGCGGGATGATGCTCGGGAATATTGAGCGCTTCGA
>JASHRN010000060.1 GCA_030037335.1 Candidatus Acidiferrales bacterium
GATAAACACCGCCCAGGCGGAAGTGATTCTTCCCTTTGGGGGTTCAGCGGAGTTCTCCGTAGCCATTAATCCGGAAACCGATATTGCCACAGTTGTGGACCAGGCGAATGGGCGCCTGCTGTTGATCCCGTTGCCGTAGAAAAGCGCTCTCCGCGGCCAGAAACTCTATCTGGGAGGGGAGACGCGGCAACGGGAAAACCGTATTCTGCATCGGTATGGAGTAGGATTCGCAGGTTTAGGCGGGGCCGGATTCAGGTTGACCGAGTTGTATAGAGGCCGCTATAATCGCGGATTTGTAATTTCCTCAAGGAACATTTAAGGAGCTAGCATGAAGGTTCGATATTCATTAGCGGCGGCGTTCGCCGTTCTTTTGGTTATTCCGGCTGCATGGGCGCAGGCTGGTTCCACAGCGGATGCGCCCTCCAAGATAGCCGTGATCAATCTGACAGAAGCGGTGGCCGGTACTGCGGAAGGAAAGCAAGCGTCAAAACAGATTCAGGCGCAGTTCGCACCGCAGCAGAATGAACTGCAAGGTCTCGAGAAGCAGATTCAAGACATTAGTCAGCGGCTTCAGACCGGAGCGAATACTCTGAGCGATGAAGAAAAGGCGCGGCTGCAACGTCAAGGGGCCGAACTGCAGCGTCGAGGGCAGCGCGAGGAACAAGACCTCCAGCAAGATATGCAGGATGCGTCGCAGGATGCAATTGGCCACATTGAGCAACGAATGTACCCTCTTTTCACTAAATACGCGCAGCAAAATGGCTATGGGGTGGTGATTGACACCTCGGCGCAAAATACTCCCGTGGTGTACAGCGCGGCGCAGATCGACATCACCAAAGACATTGTCAAGCTCTACGATGATGCTTATCCCGTGAAAGCCGCCATTCCTCCTGCGGCTCATCCCGGAACTACCAAGCCGTCGCAGAAGAAGTAGCAAGCCCGCGAGCAGAGCCTTTTCGCCGTGGAACGCGAATGGCTCTATTGGGCTTCTTGAAATGCAGGCCGACGCTGCACTTTTAATGAGCTCGGGCTCGGCTTGCGTTTCACGCATTCTGCGCCTATACTGATTGAGTTCGAAGCCGGACGAAGGTTCAAGTGGGCGCGAGCCCACTTTTTTGTTGCAGGAAAGAAATCAAGTTCCGGTTTGAACAAGTCGGCGTAGCGGCAGCGGGGTTCTGGTTTAAATGGACGTGGCGAAGGTTCGTGAAGCGGCAGAGCGCGTGGCTGGTTCCGTTGGCGTGGAAATTGTCGATGTGGAGTGGAAGATCGGGAAGCAGCGCCTGCTGCGCGTCTACATTGACCGGGCTCCGTCACCAGGTCAGAAGATGGGCTCGGGGGTGAGCCACAGCGATTGTGAGGCAGTGAGCGAGCAGTTGAGCGTGATCCTCGACGTCGAGGATCTGGTTCCTGGCGCCGGGTACGTGTTGGAGGTCAGTTCGCCGGGGCTTGACCGAAAGCTCCTGAAGCCTTCGGATTACGAGAGGTTCTCCGGGCGGCTCGCGCACATTTGGCTGAACGAGCCGGTGCAGAATTCGAAGTATTTCGAAGGGCGACTCGCGGGATGCATAAACGGAATGGTTCAGCTTTCCATCAAAGAGGGAACGATTGCGATTCCTTTTGGCAATATTCGGAAGGCGAATTTGGTAGTCGAGTTCTGACGGAGAATCACTGAAATGGCGAGTTTGCTTTACCAAACAATCGAGCAAATCAGCCGCGAGAAGCACATTGAGCCTGAGGTGATCGTCGCGGCTATTGAGGAAGCGATGGTGGTCGCGGGCCGTAAATTCTACAAGACGGACGAAGACCTGCGCTCGAAATTCAACCAGGAAACCGGACAGGTGGAGCTGTATTCGGTGCGAACCGTCGTTGAAGATGTGGCGAATCCGGTGCGGGAAATCACGCTCGCGGAAGCGCGCAAACAGCAGCCGACCATCGAGATCGGCGGAGAAATCACCCAGTCTCGTGCTACCGATGTTCTCGGGCGCATTCAGGCGCAGACAGCGAAGCAGGTGATTTTGCAGAAGGTGCGCGAAGCCGAACGCGACACAATTTACAATGAGTTTCACACTCGAGTCGGCGAGCTGGTGAACTGCATTGTCAAGCGGCTGGACGGGCCGGATGTGATTGTCGATATTGGCCGCACGGAAGCGCGGCTGCCAAAGCGGGAACAGTCGCGATTGGAGACCTACAACGTCGGAGACCGGCTGCGCGTCGCGATTCGTGCTGTGGAGAAGGCGGCGAAAGGTCCGCAGGTAATCGTCTCGCGCGCAGATTCGGTGCTTGTGCAGCGCTTGTTCGAAATGGAAGTACCGGAGATTTACGACGGAACCGTGCAAATCCGGGCTGTGGCGCGCGAAGCGGGCGAGCGCACGAAGATTGGTGTTGAGAGCCGCGACAAAGACGTTGATCCAGTAGGCGCATGCGTGGGAATGAAAGGCATGCGCGTGCAGTCGATTATTCGAGAACTGCGCGGCGAGAAAATCGACATTATTCCCTACAACGAAGACATTCTGATGTTCGCCCAGAAAGCGCTCAGCCCCGCGAAGGTCACTCGCGTGCAGGTGGTGGACGTTGAAGACAAACGGCTGGAAGTGATTGTCGAAGACACGCAGCTCTCTCTCGCGATTGGAAAGAAGGGACAGAACGTCAGACTCGCCAGTAAGCTGATCGGCTGGAACATCGACATTAAAAGCGAGGAAGAGAAACGCCGCGACATCGAAGCCCAAATGGCCGAGCTTACCGTGGCATCGACTTCATTGTCAGAACTTGCGGGGGTCGGCCCGAAAACCATCGAGAAGCTTGAGGCTCATGGCATTACATCTATCGAAAGGCTTGCCGACATGACGCCGGAGCAATTGCTCGAAATTCCCGGCATCGGCGACAAGATGGTCGAAAAGATTCGCATTTCAGTCGAGCAATACTTCCAATCGCTTGAGTCGCAGCAGAACGCGGAAGGAGAAGCCGTGGAAGCAGCTACAGGGACTGATGTTGCGACGGAAGGAGAGTTTGCGACCGAAGCGGGAGAGGTCACTGACGCTGCTCCGACCTCGGAGGAAGCAACAGAAGCGGAGACCGAAGCTGGCCCTCTGCCGGACGATTCTGCCGCAGGCACAGATTCGAATTCACAAGGTGAAACAGAATCAATCGCGAGCAGCGAGGATCACGCTGCGGAATCGCAGGCGAATGGGCCGGATGAAAAGGCGGAGGGCAGCAATTAGCTGATGTCAGAAGCAGGTCAAATTCGAATCAATGAGCTCGCCCGGGAACTCGAGATCAAGGCAAAGGTCCTGATCGATTACTTACCGGAGATCGGGATCACCGAGAAAAAGACGCACTCGAGTTCTCTGGAGAATGATCAGGCCGATAAGGTCCGCAAACATTTCCGAGCACAAGCGGATGCTGAGGCCGCCGCGGAAGCGGAGAAGCAGGCCAAGCTTGCCGCAGCCAAAGCAAAGCCGGCTGCAAAAGCGGCTCCAATTCCTGCCGCAGCGCGTCCGGCTGCGCCAACACCGGCAGCGGCGGCAAAGCCTGGAATTCCGGCCGGTGCTCCCGCGGCGAAGCCAGTTATACGTCCTGCTGCACCGCCGCCAGCCGGTACGGCTCCGGCAGTCCGGCCGGCAGCGTCTGCTCCAGCGACTCCATCGGTAGGGGTAAGCCATCTCCCGACAGCGCCGCGCACATCGGCTCCTCCTGCGTCTGTGGGTTCCGCGCCGCCAGCAGTCCAAAAGCCGACGCCACTTCCACCGCAGAAGACTCCGATTGTGAGCCGTCCCGCTGCGGCTGGCCGCTCCCAGGCGGTGCCGCCCGCAAGCGGACAACGCCCCGGTGGCTCAGCGCGGCCTGGGACTCCGATTCCGGGGCGGCCAGGTTCACGACCCGGCGCACCGACCAGTTTCAGGCCGGCGGCGGCCCCAATGGGCCGCCCCAGCGGAGCGCCTTTGCGGCCCGGACAGCGCCCCGGCGGCCGTCCTGGTCAGCCAATGGGTGCCCGCCCTGCAGCTCCATTGCCGAAGGCTGAACCGGGCAAGCCGCTCTACGTTCGCAAGACTCCACCGCGAGCGAAGCCGACCATTGAGAAGAAATTCGCCGAGGGCGAGCGCAAGCTTCATCCCGTCCGAGCGCGAGGCGGAGTTCCTGGCGCTCACGGGGGCGCGCACGCTGAGCCGGTTGCCCCAGTGGTTCGTGAGCCGCGCAACGTTACGATTACAGAAGGCATTACCGTTCGGGAGCTTTCGGAGAAGCTCGATGTTCGCGCGAAGGAGCTGCTGAGGACCCTCCTTGATCGCGGCATTTTCGCGAGCATCAACCAGGCGCTGGACGTTCAAACTGCCACCAGCCTCGCCGAAGCGTTCAACGGAATTGTCCAGGTGGTTTCCTTTGAAGAGCAGATGGCTGAGGAGGTCGGAACGGCTGAGGAAAAGTCTGAAAAAACTTCTTCGCGGCCTCCCGTGGTTACCGTGATGGGTCACGTGGACCACGGAAAAACCAGCCTGCTCGACGCGATTCGTTCCACGGAAGTTGCCGCTGGTGAATCGGGAGGCATTACGCAGCACATCGGCGCGAGCCAGGTGCACGTCGACGGACGCCGAATCGTCTTCATCGATACACCGGGTCACGAAGCATTTACCCGCATGCGCGCCCGTGGCGCAAAGGTCACCGACATTGTGGTTCTTGTGGTGAGCGCGGGTGACGGCGTAATGCCGCAAACTGAAGAGGCCATCGACCACGCCCGCGCCGCCAAAGTTCCGATTGTGGTGGCCATCAACAAAGTTGACCTTCCCGACGCTCAGCCGGAGCGAGTGAAACGCCAGCTTGCGGACCGCGGCCTGATGCCCGAAGAATGGGGCGGCGACACGGTGATGGTGGAAGTCTCAGCGAAAACAAAGAAGAACATCGAACGGCTTCTGGAGATGATTCTGCTCGTGGGTGACCTGCGCGAACTTCGCGCGAATCCGTCGACATCAGCCAGCGGCACCGTGCTTGAATCTCGCGTGGACAAAGGGCGAGGGCCGGTGGCCACTGTGCTTGTGCAGAATGGAACTCTGAATGTCGGCGACGTTTTCATTTGCGGCGCGGTTTTTGGAAAAGTACGCGCGCTCTTTGATGATAAGGGACAAAGTGTGAAGAGCGCCGGGCCATCCTCGCCGGTTGAAGTTCTCGGATTGCAGGGCGTGCCGGACGCGGGCGATCAGTTTCAAGTAGCTGATGAAGCCAAGGCTCGCCACATCGTCGAATACCGGCAGGCAAAACTGCGCGAAGCTTCGCTCGCGAAGTCGGCGACTTCTCGACTCACATTAGACCAGTTGCATGAGCAGTTGAAGAGCGGCGAAGTAAAGGATCTGCCCGTTGTGATCAAGGCAGACGTTCAGGGCTCGGTCGAAGTGTTGAGCGAAATGCTA
Organism: Candidatus Acidiferrales bacterium; assembly: GCA_030037335.1. GTDB lineage: Bacteria > Acidobacteriota > Terriglobia > Acidiferrales > UBA7541 > DAHUXN01. The sequence continues at coordinate 5,400 of JASHRN010000060.1, forward strand.
CCCAAGCTTTCGAGCGAACAGGTGAAGTTGAAAATCATCCATGCGAGCGTGGGCGCTGTTTCCGAAACGGACGTTCTGCTCGCATCTGCTTCGAATGCAATCATCATCGGCTTCAATGTGCGTCCGGAACGCAAAGCGTCGGATCTTGCACAACAGGAAAACGTTGAAATTCGCCTGCACACAATTATCTACGAAGTTGTGGACGAAATTAAGAAAGCCATGCTCGGCTTGCTCGCTCCAGTCATCAAGGAGCAATACTTGGGCCGCGCGGAAGTTCGCGAAACATTCCGCATCAAAGGCGTGGGAATGATTGCGGGTTCATACATACAGGACGGAATGATCAAGCGCGATTCGGAAGTGCGCGTTTTGCGCGACAACGTCGTGATTTATACCGGCCGCGTCAGCTCGCTCCGGCGTTTCAAGGACGATGTGGCCGAGGTGCGCAACGGATTCGAATGCGGCATCGGAATCTCCAATTTTGGTGATGTGAAAGTTGGGGATGTGCTGGAGTGCTTTACTATGGAAAAGCTTGCTCCTGCAGGAGCAAGCGCCTGACAGCCGCGCCGGGATTTGCACCCGGGGGTTCGCAATGCCGATTGGCCTCGTTACTCTCGAAATTCATATCCCCGACGCGCACTCCCTAAAAGACAAGCGGCAGGTGTTGCGCAGTTTGAAAGATCGCCTGCGAGGCCATTTCAATGTGGCTGTGGCGGAGCTGGATCATCAGGACCTGTGGCAGAGGTCCGTCATTGGAGTGGTGGGAATTTCAGGAAAGGACGGTCATCTTTCGGAGACCATGGCCGCGGTGCTACAAGAATCGGAACAAGTGCTCGGTCGAAGCTTGATTTCTCACGAGATCGAATACCTTTGAGTGATTTATAACTGAACAGGGAAGCACACCGTGACGATCGCGGGACATCGCCCCGAACGAATTGCTGAAGAGATACGCAACGAAGTGAGCTTGATGCTTGCGGGTGAACTCAAGGATCCGCGTCTGGCGAGCGCGATGAATGTCACCGAGGTTCGCGTCACGCCCGACTTGAAGAATGTAAGAGTGTACGTCGAGATCCTGGGTTCCGACGCGGAGCGCGGGGCCACACTGGATGGTTTAGCCGCCGCATCAGGTTTTATACGTCATGAACTGACAGAGCGGCTGCATTTGCGGCGCGCGCCGGAAGTTTTTTTTGTTCCCGACCGTTCGGAAGAATACGGGCAACAGATAGAAGATCTCATCAAGCAGACTAAGCATCCCGAGGAGTCGTAGGTATTGGCGCATGCGGGGCTTCCGTGCTTCGCTGCGCTCACGATTGCATGCCCCGCAAAATTCCACCGCCGCCAATTAACGGTGCTCTCGTTGTCGACAAACCGGCCGGGAAAACTTCTCACGATGTAGTTGAAGCGGTCCGGCGGCTCGCTGGCTTCCGGCAGATAGGCCACCTCGGGACGCTGGACCCGCTGGCTACTGGAGTGTTGGTGCTTCTCTTGGGCCGCGCCACGCGCCTGGCGCGTTTTTACTCCGGCCGCCGCAAACGCTACGACTGCACTGTGCGTTTTGGATTTGCCACAGATACCTACGATTCAGACGGCGAGCCGCAGGGAAAGGATCTCGCGCCAACCCTTGAGCGGAGAGCCATCGAACATTTCGCGGAGAAGCTCACAGGGTGTATTGAGCAGACGCCGCCCGCATTCTCCGCAAAGAAAATTCACGGCCGTCCCGCTCATGAACTTGCTCGAAAAAAAAAGCCGGTCGAGCTGAAGCCGCTGAGCGTGAACGTCTATGAATTTCGTCTCATTGATATCGAGAGCTCGTCGGCGCGATTCACGGTCGAATGCGGCGCCGGAACGTATATTCGCTCTCTGGCGCACGAGCTGGGAAGGTTTCAGGGTTCCGGCGCGCATCTCTCAGAAATAAAGCGGACAGCGGTCGGCGAGTTCACTTTGGATCAGGCGATTGAGTTGAACGAACTGGCTGACGCAACTAGATCCGGACGCCTTGCCCAGTGCGTTATTCCAGTGGAAAACCTGTTAGCCGAAATACCGCGCGTGACGGTTCTCCCATTCATCGAGAAGCGGATTTTTCATGGGGTCAAGTTCAACGTCTCTATCGCGCAAATTCAGCCTGGGCGCGAGATTTTCTTGCAAGGCGCCACATCCGCGTTGGATTCGGGCGAGCCGCACGGCGCTCTCTTGCGAGTTTTTAATGGAGAAGAGCGGTTGATCGCATTGGCAGAGGCTGTGGTGCCACGGACTTATCAACCTGTTGTTGTTTTTCCGCCAACTGACTAGTTACGGTACAGGCTGAAACCCGGAAACGAATCCTCCTTGCAGAGCTTTACCCGCAAAGATCGGTTTTCCGATCGTGGGGCCCTCTGTCACGATGTGCGGCGTCAGGAGAATCAGCAGCTCTGTTTGGCTGCTTTGATTGTTTTTCGAGCTTGCGATTAACGAGAGCGGGCCCAAGAGTTGCGATCCCGGAGAACCATCGATAGCGGTCATTTCTGTCGACTGGATAATCCCGGCTAGCGCCGTTGTTTGTCCAGCCTTGGTGCTGACCGTCTGGTCCACACTTTCGTTGCTGATTACGGGGATTCCGTTGACGGTATCTCCGGTAAGGCTACGCAATTCGAAATTGAGAGCGAGACTGACATTTCCATTTTGTTGAATGTAGGGCGTAGCTTTGATTTTGAGCCCAATGTCTTCGTATTCGGCAGAGGGATACGGCGTGGAGGAAACCCCAGTGCCGTTGGAGCTGAAGGTTGCGTTGTTAAGAATAATCGTCAACTCATTCGCGCTGGAATCGGCGATTGCCAGGTCCGGAGCCTCCGTTGATGCGACGAATGTTCCCGCAGCGAGGCCCATTGAGCCATTTCCTGCGGACAAAACGATTGGTGTCGCAAACGTCCCATCCCCATTTCCGATCAGGACGGAAACCGTATCGGCATCCTCATCGGTAACGGCAAGATCCGGCAGCCCGTCCACGTTGAAATCGTCCGTAACCATTGCCACTGGTTTGTTTCCAGATGCGGAATTACTCAACAGGACTGTCTCGCCCTCCGTAAAACCCCCACCGCCGTTTCCCAGGTATATGAGAACCGTGTTGTCATTCTGATTGACCACCGCCAAATCGATGTTTGTGCTGTTGTCCAGATTGAATTGTCCCGCGACAAGTGCCACCGGCGCATTTCCCGTCACCAATGTCGCTGAATTTGTGAATGTGCCATTTCCGTTGCCCAGGAAAACGGAGACGGTATTGGCTGCCTGATTTGTGACCGCAAGGTCAATCCTCCCGTCATTGTTAAAGTCTGAGGTCGTGATCGACGATGGCGTCTTTCCAACAGCGAAAGTTGTTTGGGACTGGAATGTCCCGTCTCCATTGCCCAGCAAAATGGAAACCGTATTATCCGTTTGGTTTACCACCGCCAAATCGAAATCTCCACTGCTCGTGAACTCGTTAGTTACGAGGGCCACAGGATTCTTGCCGGTGGCGAAGGTGCCCTTCAGCGTGAATGTTCCATCGCCATTGCCGAGGAAAATCGAAACCGTGTTATCCGTCTCGTTCAGAACTGCCAAGTCAGGAATGCCGTCGTTGTTGAAATCGGCAGTCACCGCCGCGATGGGGCCGTTACCCGTGGTTAAGGTGGCGCCGGCGGTGAATGTTCCATCTCCATTGCCCAAAAGTATGGAAACTGTGTTGCTCGAGTGGTTCACAACCGCTAAGTCGGTGGTTCCATTTGAAAGGAAGTCCCCTGAAACCACCGCGACAGGGTCTTGCCCTGTGGCGATTGTCGATTCGGGAAAGAGGCTTGAAGAAGACGAGGCTATAAATCCGGGTGAAGTCAGACTTGAGGAATACTGCGCTAAATCGATAGGGACACGATCGCCAACGAAAAACGTGGTTGGCTTGCCGTTTTCGGCCCGTAAGAGAATCTGACGCCCAGCCCGAACAGTATTCAAAGTATCCGAGAACGCCAAGGCTGCTCCCGGTAGCGTAGCGAGGAATGTTGTCTTCCCTCCACCGAATGCGATGAGTGGGGGTATCAGTGACCCGATTCCAACCGATCCTTCTCCGATAAGAGAGGCGAGTTGAGTCGAGCTCAAACCGGATAATCCGCTGGTCGTTCCGAATATCTGCTGGATTACCGATACAAGTCCCGATGCTCCCGATTCCGCTTCTTGAATCTCCTGTGAGCTTAATGAAAAAGCCTGCGCCGTCTGCGGCGGCGTGATACCGAGCTGCGTAGCTGCGTTCCGGTCCACTTCCAGCACTTCCATCTCCAATACCATTTCCCCTTGTGGCTGCTCCAGTTGATCCAGCAGTTGCACCGCTACCGAAACCGCTTGTGGAGAATCGCGCATCGTGATGGTTCGGCTTTGCAGGTTCAGTTCGGCCCGCGTGATGCCGGCGATCTCGCGGACCAAACGAACATCTTCCGTCATATCGTCAGTTGTTTCCGCCGCGGGGAGTTGTACAGTGCGAACAATGGAAAGATCGTAAGCACGTCTTTTTTGAGGCGTGTCCTCCGCCACAAAGAACAGGCGAGGAGTCAGCGGCCTCCAGAAAGTGCCGGTCACATCTCCGAGCACTCGCATGGCTTCGGCAAAGTCTACATCTTCGATTTTTACGTGAACGGGTCGCCGTGGGAGCTCAACATCAAAGGAAGCGTGAACTCCGAACTGACGGGCGACTTCCTGATAGGCGCTCATGATGTCGCTGCGAAAATCGAAGCTTCGCGTGCCGGGTAAAGGGTTCATTCGCACCACGCCGCCGGGTTCCTGCATGAGCTTGCGGAGCGTTTCCATCGACGAAGGCGCTAATTGCGCTAGGCGTTCACGAATGATTTGGTCGCCCGGGTCAAGCGCAAGAGCGGCTCGCAACTCACCGTGCGCCTCGGGCATATTTCCCAATAGAGCGTCCTGTTCCGCGCGGTCGACTTTTTCACCGACGATTTTCCCGCGAGCGAATTCGCGCTTAAACAAATATTCGCGGCTGGTCGCGTTATCTCTATACGCCTCTGAGTAGGCTGCGAAAGCTGCCGGCCAGTCTTGGCGTTTTTCGGCATTCAATCCTCGTGCATAGGCGGCTTCCGCGGCTTTTCTGTTCGGCGCAGGAGCCGTCGGGCGCACCGCTGTCGATTGCGGCGTTGACTGAGGCTTCGCGACGGTCATTTGCGAGCCCGCAGTCAGCGCGGCGCAAGACAGAAGTACCAGGATTGCATTCAAGCGCAAGAGAATCAGCCTTTTGCTATCTTACACAGATAGGCTGGGAGCGAATGAAGTTGCCTGAGTTTGTGCCGCGAAAGGCAAGGTGGAATCGTGCGATTTTTCGACCCTCTGTCGCGGGCCGAGGCCGCATTTCGCTTGCTTTCTGGGATGTAGATGGGTACACTCGAACTTCTAGTTGATACCTAGTTTCAACTAGCCTAACGCTATGCTTTCCGCGCTTCTGGTTGCTCTCCGTGAAGGTGTCGAGGCCGCCCTTGTCGTCGGCATAGTCCTAGTCTATCTCAATCGCACGGGGCGACGTGCGCTCGCGCGCTATGTTTGGGCAGGGCTTGCTCTCGCCGTTGCCGTCAGTTTTGCCGCCGCAGTTCTTCTGGACCGTTGGCAGATCAGTGAAGATGGGTTCGAAGGCCTCTTGATGCTGCTCGCCGCCGTATTGGTCGTCTCCATGATCATCTGGATGAACCGCATCGCACGGCGATTGCGCAAAGAGATTGAGCAGCGCATCGAGCGATACGCGCAAAAGGGCGAGCACCTCGCGGGATGGGGGATCGGTTTTTTCGTTTTTTTGATGGTTCTTCGTGAAGGCGCGGAACTCATTCTCATTTTGAAAGCCGTGGAATTGTCATTTGCCGGCCTGCAAGTTTGGATCGGCACGGGCCTCGGGATCGCGCTTGCCGTATCCGTCGGCATATTTTTCTTCCAGGGTACTCTGAAAGTTCCTCTGGGCCGTTTTTTTGCGGCGACAAGCACGATACTGATCGTTGTCGCGGTTCAGCTTGCGATCACGGGACTGCACGAAATGAGTGAGGCGCTTTGGCTGCCTTCGAGTTCCCGCGAAATGGCGATCGTTGGACCAATCGTCGGAAACGAGTATTTCTTTTTTGTGGTGATTCTGGCGGTGGCCGCGATTGTCGTTTTACGCGAGTGGTTCGCGCTTCGTGCCGCAGCCGTGAATTCTGTCGAAAACCCGGCGGAAAGGCGGCTCCGCCAGCACGAGCATCGCCGCAGTCGCATTTGGACCGCGGCCACAGCCTTCCTTTGCCTGGTGGTGATTCTCTCGTTGACCGCCGAGTTTGTCTACACGCGCGCAGCGGCTGCGCCGCCCGCAGCAGAGCAGCTTGTTGCGATCGGAAATATCGTCCGCATCCCGCTTTCGGATATGAATGGCGTGAATCTTCATTTCTACTCGGTTGATGTCCAGGGCTCATCGATACGCTTTCTGGTCATCCGAAAGCCCAACGGGCAGTACACAACTGCGCTGGATGCTTGCCAGATTTGCGGAGCCAAAGGTTTTCGCCAGGAGGGTCCCACGCTGGTCTGCCGTAATTGCGGCGCACCGATTAACACGGCCGCGGTTGGAATGCCCGGTGGATGCAATCCCATTGCGTTCCCCTCGCGCGTGGACGGCGGGAATATCGTCATTGACGCATCCGCGATTTCCGCAGCCGTCTCTGAAATTCAAAAATAGAACTGAGTGCGCGCCGAGAATCAATGTTCATTCGCCTCGTCAAAGAATCGTTTCTTCGTAATCCGCGACGCAAATTACTCACCGGTATCGCGATTGTTTTGGGCATGACGGTTGCTACCGCCACGTTCACAGTCGCGGTGGATGTTGGTGATCAGCTCGCCCGCGAATTTCGCAGTTTCGGCGCCAATTTGCTGGTCACTCCACGAGCGGACACCTTGCCAGTGGAAATAGGCGGTGTCGATTATCGTCCGGTTTCGGAGGGCGCTTATCTTTCCGAAGCCGACCTGCCCAAACTGAAAACAATCTTCTGGCGCCACAATATTCTCGGATTCTCGCCTTTCTTGGATGTTCCGGTTGGCGTCACTGACTATCAACACGCTCCTTCTGGCACCAATTTTTCTGCCACGCTCATCGGTACTTGGTATAAGCACCCGGTCTCCGTGGAAGATGGTTCGACATTCATCACAGGCGCGAGCTTCACACATCCCTGGTGGAAGATTCGCGGTCGATGGTTCGCCGATGATTCGGCAGAGTGCATTGTGGGCGCGTCTTTGGCGGAGAAATATGGCGTCAGAATTGGCGATTTGTTGAAACTATCTCGCCAAGGATCGTCCGACACGAAGGAATTCACGGTCGCAGGGATTGTCTCCACGGGTGATTCCGAGGACGATGCGATCCTTTGCCCTCTTTCCGTCGCACAAGATTTGGCCGGAAAGCACGGAGAATTTCGGAGCCTTTTTCTCAGCGCCTTGACAAAGCCGGAGGACGCTTTCTCGCGCCGGAATCCGAATACCATGAGCCCGGCTGACTTTGATCGCTGGTACTGCACGCCTTACATCAGTTCCATCAGCCGGCAAATCGAGGAAGTTTTTCCCGATACTCAGGTGCGTCCCATCCGGCGCATTGCGGATACAGAAGGCCGCGTCCTTTCTCATGTGAGTTTGTTGCTGTGGATCGTTACGATCGCTGCGCTGATTGCGGCGGCGCTTGCCGTTGCGGCAACGTCGGCAACGACGGCCATGGAGCGCCGCTCCGAAATGGGATTAATGAAGGCGCTCGGCGCGTCAAACGTTCTCGTGGGTAGCCTTTTTCTTGCCGAGCAGATTCTGCTCGGCGTCGTTGGCGGCTGCATTGGATTCGCGATCGGAGCGGGTTTGGCACGCGAACTGGGTGAAACCGTTTTTGGGTTCGCGACCTCCCCTCGACTAAGTGTGTTACCCGTTATTTTGGCTGGCGCGATGCTGATTGTAATCATCGGAAGCTGGATTCCGCTGTATCGAGCTGCGCATCTTTCGCCAGCCCCAATTCTGAGAGGCGAGTGAATGTTCAAACGGCTCCTGTGGCATCTGCTATGCGGAAACAAAATCCGTTTGATGGTGGCACTGCTCGCACTGATCAGCGGGGCCGCAGTGATTTCAGCCCTGATGAATCTGGAGTTTGGCGTCAACCGGGAACTTGCTCAGGAATTTCGTTCGCTGGGCGCAAATATGGTTATCTCTGCACTGTCAGAACCGGCTGATGCAGGCGGGACGGCTGCTCCTCTGTTGATCGATGTTTCTGTAATGCAGTCGCTTCAGGTATTGCAATCGTCCAGCGTACAGGCCGCGCCGTTTCTCTATTTGGCGGCACGCGTAAATTCAACATCGAACCAAAACGTCGTGATCGCAGGCACTTGGCTCGACCGCGCCACGCAGTTGTTTCCGTGGTGGCAGGTCACAAGGGGCCAGTCGGTTTCGCGCGCCGATCTAACACGCTGCTGGATTGGCCGAAACGTGAGCCGCAGTCTCCATCTCGTCGTCGGCAGCAAGCTTCCAATTCAGTACGGCACTCGCACCGTCGATCTCACCGTTGCCGCCATTGTGGACGCGGGTGGTCCGGCAGACAATCAGGTATTTGTGAACCTTCCCGTCGCACAGGACTTGACCGGTGCGGACGGCAAGGCGCAGTTCATTGAACTCAGCGTTCCAGGTTCGACCGAGGATATTCGTGCAGTTCAAAATCACTTGCAGTCGCTCTTGCCGGGGCTATCCGTTAAACCCATCCCCCAAATCACCGAAGCCGAAGGCAGCCTGCTGCGGCGCATTCGCTTTCTCATTCTCTCGACAGGAATACTGATTCTTGTGCTCACTGCCCTTTGTATTCTCGCCACAATGACGGCGCTTGCGATGGAGCGGCGCAAGGATGTGGGCTTGATGAAGGCTCTCGGCGGTTCGATGCGGAAGGTGCTGAGAATTTTCTTTGCTGAAGTCGGTGTTCTGGCTCTCGTGGGCGGCATTCTTGGATACGGTCTGGGCATGATTCTCTCTTTTTGGATGGGGCAGCGCGTGTTCGGTGCGAGCATTATGCCGCGCTGGGAAGTGCTCCCTGCTACGGTGGCCCTCATGTTGCTGGTTACTTTCGCAGGAGCCCTGCCCTTGCGTTTCCTGGGAAATATCCGTCCAGCCGTTATCTTGCGTGGAGACTGATCGCGTGGCTCTTGTCGAAGTCGCGAATTTGAAAAAGCGGTTCGGTGACGTCCGCGCGCTCGACGACGTGAGCTTCTCCGTAGAATCCGGCGAATGGATTGCCATTATGGGTCCGTCCGGTTCAGGAAAGACGACGCTGATCAATATCTTAGGGGGGCTTGATACGCCCACCGAAGGCAGTGCGGTAGTTAGCGGCGTCGATGTTGGGCGCTTGGATGAAATTGGCCTGGGCCGCTTTCGGGCCGAAAAGATCGGCTTCGTTTTTCAGCAGTTCCATCTCGTTCCTTACCTTACGGCGCTCGAAAACGTGATGCTGGCTCAGTATTTCCATAGCACCACGGATGAGTCAGAGGCTGCCACAGTCCTGCGCCGCGTCGGGCTCGAGGATCGCCTCACGCATCTTCCCTCGCAGCTTTCTGGCGGCGAACAGCAGCGCGTTGCCGTAGCCCGAGCGTTGATCAATCACCCCAGCCTGATTCTTGCTGATGAACCAACTGGCAATCTGGATGAAGCCAATGAAAGCACCGTGGTCCATCTTCTTCGCGAGCTTCATGCCGAGGGCCATACGATTTTAATGGTCACGCACGATCCCTCGATTGGCGGCCTTGCGGATCGGCGTATTGAGCTCGCGCACGGGCGACTCTCCCAAATCACGGTCTATTCTGCCGAGGACGAAGCACGCTTCGATCACGTCCTTGAGGAGCTTTGGCTTTGCGCTGAAGTCGGCAGGCGCGCACGGCTGGCGCGCTTTCATTCCCTGGATGCGGACCCGGAGCGCACAATTCAGCGGCTAGCCGTCGTTGGACTCGTGAATGTTCAGGATTCAGAGGTGGAGCTGACCGAGCGTGGTCAGCGACGCGCGCGCGATGTCGTGCGCCGCCGCCGCCTTGCCGAGCGGCTCTTTACAGATACATTTTCAATCGCCAATGCTGAAGCCGATTCGCAAGCCTGCAAATTCGAGCACATTATCAGCCCTGAACTCGATGAACGCATCTGTTCCTTCCTGGGCCATCCTCGCACTTGTCCGCATGGCAAACCGATTCCTCCAGGCCCTTGCTGTCCGGCGGAATGAATCGAGCAAACGCGTCAAGCGAATTGACGCCCTCAAGCTTTTATCCTTCAATGGAGTCTGTGCCGCTGCCATTGGACATACGCAAAAAGCCAATCGATGTGAAGATTCATATTTCCACGGGAGCGGGCGTCGATATCACCTGGTCTGACGCCCACACCAGCCACTACGAATTTGCGTATCTGCGCGAACACTGTCCTTGCGCAACATGCAGGGAGAGTGATGAAAAGGGCCACGTCAATAACGGTGGCGTCGTTGCCTCTCCCGTTCTCCCGATGTTCAAGCCGCGCGTGACTGCCCGAGCAGCCTCGCCGGTCGGAACCTATGCTGTCCAGATCGAATTCAGCGATGGACACGCCACAGGCATCTATAGTTTTGATCATCTGCGGGAGATTTGCCCCTGCGATGCTTGTGCACGCGAATTTCGCGGTCAGCCTCAGTAACTTCTGCGAGTCTTTCGCTCCAACCCGTATTTCTTTTCCAAACTGAACCACGTATAGTTAGAACCCACGTTTTTTCATGTCTTCGAATCTCCTAAAACCCGGCTCGCAACGGCCAGTCGTCAACGTGCTCGTCGCCACCACGGCGATGCTGAGCTTCATTTCGTTTTGGCGTGCCGGAGCCATCGTCCTCAACGATCTTGCCTCATCCGCTTATTACGCGGGCGGCGAAGCCGAGCAGTTCATCGGCAAGTCAGCGCCGTGGTTCATCTTGGGAGTGATGCTGCTGGCGTATGCCGTTTCGCTGATCTATGTCGAAAGCTGCAGCATGTTCGTGCGCGGCGGCGTTTATCGCGTGGTGAAGGAGGCCATGGGCGGAACGCTTGCGAAATTCTCCGTTTCCGCCTTGATGTTCGATTACATCTTGACTGGCCCCATCAGCGGTGTGGCAGCGGGACAATATATTGCGGGCCTCTGCAACGAACTTCTTCACTATGCCCATTTGCGAATTCATTTGCCGGTCGATGGTACGGCGGCCACGATCGCCATACTTGTCACTGTTTATTTCTGGCGCCAGAACATTAAAGGCATCCCGGAGTCGAGCGAAAAAGCTCTCCGGATCATGCAACTCACCACCGCGATGGTGGTGATTCTAATCGGGTGGTGCGTGTACACAATCTGGGTTCGCGGCACGCATTGGCCCCCCGCGCCCGTCCCGCGCAATATGATTCTCAATGCCACATCGCTCGGGTGGCTGAATCATGTGCAATGGGCGCATACCCTCACTCTGGCGGTCATTTTCGTCGGCTTGGGGCATTCCGTTCTTGCGATGAGCGGCGAAGAAACTCTTGCGCAGGTCTATCGCGAAATCGAGCACCCAAAACTGCCCAATCTGAAGAAGACGGCGCTGATCATTTGCGTGTACAGCCTTCTTTTCACCGCATTGGTTTCTTTCTTTGCCGTGATGATTATCCCGGACAGTATTCGGCATCATTTCTTCGAGAACCTCATCGGCGGCCTCGCGATGAACTTGCAGGGGCCGTTCGCGCTTAGGCTCGTCTTTCACGTATTCGTCGTGGTTGTTGGCATGCTCATCCTCTCGGGGGCGGTAAACACCGCAATTGTCGGATCGAATGGCGTTCTCAGCCGAGTTTCCGAAGATGGAGTTCTCACTGACTGGTTTCGACATCCCCACCGGCGCTTTGGCACTTCACACCGAATCATCACCAGCGTGGCGGCGTTGCAAATCATCACCATCCTTGTTAGTCGCGGCGATGTGAATTTTCTTGGCAATCTTTATGCGTTTGGCGTGATTTGGAGTTTCGCGCTGAAGGGAATTGCTGTTCTCGTCTTGCGCTACACGCATCCGCAGGATCGTGAATATCGCGTTCCGCTGAACTTTTCGGTCGCAGGACGGGAAATTCCGCTTGGTTTGGCGCTCATCACGCTCGTGCTCCTGCTGATCGCTGTAATTAATTTGTTCACCAAACCGGACGCGACGATTGCCGGAGTCGTCTTTTCAGGTCTACTTTTTGTTGGCTTCACGCTTTCCGAGCGAAGCGTCCGCCGGCGCGTGGGTACGACTCAAGCCGCCGAACTTGATCAGTTCAATCTGGCGCAGGAAGCGGATCTGTCACCTGCAAGTGTGGGTGTGCGCTCGGGCAATATTCTTGTTCCGGTAAGCAACTATTATGCGCTGTATCATCTTCATTCTGCGCTGGAGCGCTTGAAAACAGCCGAGCAGGATGTGGTCGTCCTGCATATCCGCTTGTTGCGGCGCGCTGCCTCGGGTGAATACGATTTGCGCCCCGACCAACTCTTCAGCACCATTGAGCAACTGCTCTTTACCAAAGTGCTCGCAATCGCGGAAAAAGAAGGCAAGCCGGTGCGCCTTGCCGTCGCCGCAGCCAATGATTTGTGGGATGGCATCTTGCGCGCAGCAGAGAATCTTCAGTCGAGCAGCATCGTCGTAGGAAGTTCATCCAAGATGCCCATTAACGAACAAGCGCGCGAAGTCGGGTTGGCTTGGGAGCGGATGCCTCAGCCTCGTCCGCGGCTTGCGTTGGATATCTTTACGCCCGGCGGGCAAGAACGAATTTTTTATCTCGGCCCGCACGTCCCGCATCTGACTCCCAAGGAAATCGACCTGCTGCACAACATTTGGCTGCAATTGAGCGGCGAATTGCCGGGCGAGGACCTGCATCATCACGACATCGTTCATTTTGCACTTACTGAGCTGACGCGTGAGATGTCTCAGGGTAGCGGCAACGGCATACTCGATCGTCTGCGCGAGCATCTCCGCGAGATCAAAGACCGGCGTCCTCCCTCAGGGTAGAGTCCTGAAGGGATTCTTTGTCCGCCAATATGCTTCTTAGGCTGTGACCTGCGCTGTGCAGAAAGCACACTTTGTCGCCTTTAGCGGAATGGATGACAGGCAATAAGGGCAATTTTTCGTTGTCACCTCCGGCGGAGGCCCCGGCTTTTTGGTCCATTGGTTGATTTGTCTGACTACTAGGAAAATCGCGAAAGCAACAATCAGAAAATCAATCACGGTATTCACGAAGGTGCCGTAGTTGATTGTTGCCGCTCCCGCGGCCTTCGCCGCGGCGAGCGTCGGGTAATGCGCACCGGAAATGTTCACGAACAAACTATTAAAGTCGACACGACCCAAAATCAGCCCGATGGGAGGCATAATGATGTCATTTACAAGCGACGTCACGATTCTGCCGAAGGCCGCGCCAATGATGATTCCAACGGCCATATCCATCACGTTGCCCTTCATTGCAAATTCTTTGAATTCCTTCAGCATTGCTGATTCTCCTCTCGTCGGTTTTCTTTGCTTGTTGCCGGTTCAGACTTGCAGATCGCCAGTACAGGGGATTTTTCGGTGAAGATTATACTGTGAATTGATTCGGTAATTGCGAGACAAAATATGAAGGCTCAGTTCGGAGGAACAGTTTAACGCTCATGCAAAACCTATTTTGTACTTACCGGATCTCTTGCGGGTGTTTTCTCTCTCGCCCGCCCGATGGCCAGGCCTGCCTGCACCGCGATCACCGCAAATGCGTTCAAATCATCCACGGTAAACATGCCTTTGCGCGAAAGATTATCCGCGTAGAGCAGGCCGCGTAACCCCTCGCCCATTCCGAGCGGCGCGCACATGGCTGACTGTATGCCCGCATTCGCCACACTCTTCGTCGCGGAGAATCTTGGATCCGACTGGCCGTCCGAAATGAGCATCGGCAGTCCCAGTTGCATCACCTGTCGGATGATGCTGCGCGAGATCGACAACTGAGGAAAACTACGAGGCTGTTCGCCGGCGGGCAGCCTGCGATATCGAATGCTCGCCGGCTCGAACGCGTACCCGCCCTTCGGTGAATCAGTTTTTTCGGCCTGATCAACCAGCAGCATTACGAACCCGCGCTCTACACCCTCAATCTCGAGTGCATAATCGAGTGTTTGCTGCGTTACCTTTTCTACCGTCTTTAATTCTGCAAGCCCGAGCTTCACTCGATCCAGCAGGTGCAGCAGTTTTTTATCATGTTCGAAGGAACTGCCGCGCGAAGCATCTGATGCCACTGCCTGTACGCTCATGGAGCTGCCAGAATAGAATTGCTGATGGCTGAGCGCATCGCTGACGCTCTTCGGCAATTTGACAGTTCCGTAGCTCGTTGGTTTCCGCTGTGCAGAATCCTCAAATGTTAATCGATAAATACCGATTACGAGCTCATCGTTCGGGCGAAGCGCCGCCTCTTTCTTTGCAACGCCGTTTACTTTTACTCCGTTGGAGCTGCCGCGGTCGATGATTTGCCATTGGCCATCGATTGTAGGTCGAATCACCGCATGCAGCCGCGACACGCTCGCATCATCAAGAATAATGTCGCTGGATTTCGCCCGCCCGATCGATATGGGCCGGTCGCTCGTTAGCTCGAATACGAACGATTTTTGTTGACTATCATGGACGAGGATGCGTGGCATAACGCTAACATCTTCTCTGCCGCGTATCTCTGAATCAAGGTGAGCGTCAGGCCGAATTGTCCGAAGCTGCATCTGTACGTCATTGTTGGCTGTTCCGTCGCTACTCTCGTCAACGAGTGTCATGCTAGAATGCCTTTCCATTTTGCATCGAGTCCGCCTGCGGCTGAATCCAATACGGGGAGTTCTTCGTGCACAAAGTAGTGATTATCGGGAGCGGTTGTGCCGGTCTAACCGCGGCAATTTACTCAGCACGCGCCAACTTGAAGCCCATCGTCATCGACGGTTTCGAGCCTGGGGGCCAGCTTACGCTCACCACGATGGTTGAGAATTTTCCCGGCTTTCCGAACGGCATTCTCGGCCCCGAGTTGACCGAAGCAATGCGCAAGCAAGCTCAGCACTTTGGCGCTGAATTTCGCGCCGGTGCTGTGACTTCGGTGGATTTGAGCAAGCGTCCATTCAAAATCGAAGCTGCGAAAGAGCAGTTTGAAGCTGAGACGCTGATCATCGCCGCGGGCGCTTCGGCGCGCTTGCTGGGTCTTGAATCCGAACGCCAGCTCATCGGTCACGGCGTCTCCACATGCGCCACCTGCGACGGTTATTTCTTCCGCGACAAGGAAATCGCTGTGGTCGGAGGAGGCGATACCGCCATGGAAGAGGCAACTTTCTTGACGCGCTTCGCCAGGAAGGTAAACATTCTTCATCGGCGCAAAGATTTTCGCGCTTCCAAGATCATGCTCGACCGCGCCCGCGCGAACGACAAAATCCGCTTCGTCACTCCGGTGACCGTGGAAGACATTCTCGATCCTTCGAAGCAAAATGTTGAAGGCGTTCACCTCCGCCATCTCGACGACAACAAGACCTCTTTCCTCCCGCTGGATGGCCTCTTCATCGGCATCGGCCACGAGCCCAACACAAAAATCTTCAAAGGTCAGCTTGATATGGACGACACCGGCTATCTCAAAACTCATCATGGCAGCCGCACCAACGTTGAGGGCGTTTTTGCGGCAGGCGACGTTCAGGACAAAGTCTATCGCCAGGCCATCACCGCAGCGGGCTCCGGCTGCATGGCCGCCATTGATGCGGAGCGATTTCTCGAATCTCAGTCGCACTGAACGAAAGCCTGAAAAGCATCCCGCAAGTTCGAAACCTTTCCGAAATTCTTATGCAACAACGGATTGCAAAGGCCTGCGAATGCCTTTATTCTTCTTGCGGTCCTGATGCTGCGTTCCATTCTCCTTGCGCTCTCTCAAAGCCCTCGCACCGCACACTTCGTTACTCATAACAAACTCAGCCGTCGCGTAGTCAGCCGTTTCGTCGCAGGCGAGCATCTCGAAGATGCGGTTGCTGCGGTGCGCGCGCTCAATCAGGCGGGCCGCTTGGCTTCTCTTGACTGTTTGGGCGAAAGCGTTTCCACAGATGCAGAAGCGCGTAATGCAGCGCGCACCTACTCGGAAATGTTCGACCGCATCGCTGCCGAGAAGCTCACCTGCAACGTTTCTCTCAAGCTCACGCAGCTTGGCCTCGATATCAACCAGCCGCTCTGTGAAGAACTGCTTTTGAATATCATCCATCGCGCAGCCGCACAGGGCAATTTTGTTCGAATTGATATGGAGGCCTCCGCCTATACGCAGCGCACCATAGATATCTGCAAGCGCGTGCGTGCACAATCGGATTCTGTCGGGACCGTCCTTCAGTCGTATCTTTTTCGCACGGAGCAGGATGCGCGAGACTTGATTGCCGCCGGATGCCGCTTGCGTTTGGTGAAGGGCGCCTACAAAGAGCCGGCCACTGTCGCTTTTCCCCAAAAGTCTGATGTGGACGCTAATTACGTGAAAGTCATGAAAATCCTTCTTCCGAGTGGCATCTATCATGGCATCGCCACCCATGATCCGCGAATGCTCGATGCGACCAAAGAATTTGTAGCGCAGCAGGGAATTCGGAATGATCAATTTGAGTTTCAGATGCTGTATGGCATTCGCACGGATTTGCAGGAGCAACTGATTCGTCAAGGCTATCGCCTGCGTGTCTACGTTCCTTACGGTTCAGACTGGTTTCCCTATTTCATGCGCCGCCTCGCCGAGCGCCCGGCCAATCTGCAATTTTTCCTCACGAACCTCTTCCGCAGGAGTTGATGTCTCGGTATGATTGCCCGCGTTCGTTAGGCTAACCGAGCTGCAAGGGAGCGTGCCCGCATGATAAGGCCATCTGCATTCTCAAAATCCACAGTTCTTCTCGCGATTTTTGCAATTGTCGCGTTCTCTCTGAATGCAAGTAAGAGCTTCAGCCATGAACAGCGCCGGGCTTCCAACACTTCAGTGATCATCCACCGCGCGTTGCACTTCGACGTCTCCGCTCCTCTTGCATCATTGCGCGCCGCCGACAGAGGACCTCTGGCCACGCAGTCTTTTCACTGTGAATCCGCGAATGGATGCGGGCTATCGCCAGACAGTGATGACGATACGCAGGAGCAAAATGTTTCTGTCCCTCCTGCGCCGGAGATCAGCGCCGCAGGTGCCGCGGTCGAGCAAACATCGCAAGGCCAGCGGCCCGCTCTCGATGTGCTCGATAGCTTCGATGGACTGGGTGCGGGATTCAAAGGGCCGCAGAGCGGGCATGGCCCGGAATTTTTCCGCAATCCCTCGGATAACAGCTTGGCAGTCGGCCCAAACCACATCATGCAGATCGTGAATTCACGTTTTGCCGTCTATACGAAGAAAGGCGCACGCTACAGCTCTACCGGTACCGTACTTTACGGTCCCGTGCCCACAAACGAGATATTCGCTGGCTTCGGAGGCGTCTGCCAGGAACGAGACAATGGAGACGCTGTCGTTCGCTATGATCAGCTTGCGGATCGCTGGTTGGTCGTGATGCCAATTTTCAGTCCGATTCCCGCTGCCAATGCCGGAACGCATACTCGCGCTCACGCTGGAGAACCGGCGAAGCCGGGTCACGCTTCAGTACCCGGACAGCCCGGCGCGCCCCCATCGGATTTCACCCAACCGCAAGGCCCCTATGCGATGTGCTACGCCGTGAGCACGACCAGCGATCCTCTCGGCAAGTATTACCGCTACGCGTTCGAGCGCACGCTGTTTCCCGATTATCCTCGGCCGGCCGTTTGGCCCGACGGCTACTACGTTCCAACCAGCTCCGGAGACACAGTTATTCAAAAGCACGTTTGCATCGCCGACCGCGCCAAAATGCTGAAGGGTCTTCCTGCCACAGAGCAGTGCCTCACCATCGACGGCGTGAATTTCCTGAACAGTTCGGATATCGACGGCAAAGCGACGCCTCCCAACGGTGCCCCAAACATCACCATGGCTGCTGGAGGTACTCAGCTTAAGAAAATCTTTCAGGATGATGGGATTTACTACTGGAAAGTTTACGTCGACTGGCGCCATCCGGCGAAAACAAGAGCAGTTGGACCAACCAAAATTGCGGTCGCGCCGTATCACTATCTGTGCGACGGCCAGTTGAGCGATTGCGTGCCGCAGCCCGGGACAGAGCAGCGCCTCGACTCGCAGGGCGACAAACTCATGCAGCGCCTCGTCTATCGCCGTATCGGCGATCAGGAATTCATCGTTGCCGCGCACTCCATCGCTACGAAAGCCGGCGGCGGAGGCGTTCGTTGGTATGAATTTCGCCTGAATGAAAATCGAGATCCGGTTCTCGATCAGCAAGGCACTTATGCGCCGGATGGCCTCTATCGCTGGATGCCAAGCATCGCGATGGATAAGCTCGGCGACATCGGCGTGGGATATTCCTTCGGTGGGCCTGCCGATTTTCCCGGCCAGCGCTTCGCTGCTCGTTTGGCGTCAGATCCCCTGGGCGTGCTGACTTTCCACGAAAGCGTCCTCGCCGAAGGCCAGGCTTCGCAGAAAAACACATTGCGCTGGGAGGACTACGCCACCACGGCCATCGACCCGAGCGACGATTGCACGTTCTGGTATGTGGGTGATTACCTGAAGCCCGGTTCGCCCGCTTACAGCACGCGCATCGGCTCCTTCCGGTTGCCCGGTTGCACCACCGGCCAATAAGCTCGAAGCATCAACAAGCTGTCTCATAAATGGCGTTCAGGAGGTCGGAGCCTGCTCGCGTGGGTGAGCCTGCCTGGCGGGCTTTAGCTCCGACACAAAACGCCCAAAAGAATCAGGGCTTTAGAGATTGTTTCGCAACTCGCGAATTTTTGTGGGTCGTGGCTTAAGCCACGACATAAACTCCGCAAAATCAGTGCGGCTTCAGCCGCTGAAGTACGGTTCTTCGAGTTGTGACACAAACTCTTTAGCCCCTGAAGCGGAGCGGTTGACCGCTTCTTGGTATTTATGTGAAATGGCTTTTATGAGAGAAGTTGAAGTTTCGGTACGCACTGGAATTGCGGAGACAGATAGATAAGATAGATATATGATCAAGCTCGATCACGTCACGTTGGCAGTCAAAGATTGGCGAGCGTCTCGCGAGTGGTACATCAAGACGCTCGGCCTCAAGCCTGAATTTGAAGTGCCTAATGGTGGCCGAGCCGGACTCGGCGTCGCTGCCCTGCAGGATGACTCCGGTCTCACGCTGTTCCTCGAGCAGGTTGCTGTTGCGCCTGCCTGCGGGTGCATTCATACGTTTCAGGTGAGCGATGTAGACGCGAAACACCGTGAACTATCGGCCTCTGGCGTTAAGTTTCTATGCTCTCCGCAGAAGCTGTACTGGGGCTACGGAGCTGAGCTGAGTGACCCGGATGGTCACGTCCTTCACCTGTGGGATGAAAAATCCATGCGCGAAAAGGGCGGAGTCTCCTAAGCTCGATCTTCTTACGAGCTGTCTCATAAATGGCGTTCAGGAGGTCGGAGCCTGCCTGCGCGGCAGGCTTTAGCTCCGACACAAAACGCCTGAAAAACAGGGGCTTCAGCCCCTGAAGTAAAGTCTTTTAGCGCGTTTCTGTATTTATGAGACAAGTTGCAGGTTGATTCCTCGTCTTGTTAAATCTTGAAGAATCCTGAATAATAGTTTCGCAGCTTTGCGGAATCCTTCCGCGCATGCATTCCTCGGCGCTATGGTGCAATGGTTAGCACGCGGCCCTTTCAAGGCCGAAATACGGGTTCGACTCCCGTTAGCGCTACCAAAGTCTTCGCTGCTGATCGCACTGGCAATAGCGACTCTGACCTCCTAAGCCATGCCTATCAACAACCCAGTAGCCCTTGACGTTCTCAAGGAACTCGTTGCCGTTGAATCCGTGAATCCAGATTTGGTTCCGGGCGCATGCGGCGAGCAGCAAGCTAGCCAGCATCTTCAAAAATTTCTCCAGCAACATGGCATAGCCGCCAAACTGGAAGAAGCTGCCCCACACCGCCCGAACGTCGTCGCGACAATCTCACCGAGCGCCAGCGCGGCCGACACCAAACCCGCCCTTATGATCGTCGCGCACATCGATACTGTCGGAGCCGGCGACATGCCGGATGCCTTCAGGCCGCGCATCGCGGACGGGAAGCTGTACGGCCGCGGGGCGCTCGATATCAAGAGCGGAGTCGCCGCCATGTGCGCTGCGGCAGTTGCCGTCATTCAAGAGCGTGCGCGTACCGCTCGCCCCTTTACCATTGCTGCTGTTGTCGACGAAGAGTGCGACAGTCTTGGAACGCAGGACTTGCTTCGCCGCGGCCACACGGCGGACTGCGCCATCGTTCTCGAGCCCACAGACTTGCAGCTCGTCATTGCCCACAAAGGCTACGCCTGGTTCGAAATTGTGACGCATGGCCGCGCAGCCCATGGCAGCCTGCCAGACGAGGGCCGCGATGCAATTCGCATGATGGGCCGCGTGCTCGTCGCGCTTGATGAATTAGAAAAGAGTTTCGCGAGCAGGGCAGCTCATCCGAGACTCGGCAAGCCATCTCTGCACGCATCGCTAGTTAGCGGCGGGCAGGAACTCTCCAGTTACCCTGCCGAATGCCGCCTGCAACTCGAACGACGCATGCTGCCGGGCGAAACCGCGGAATCGGCAGAAGCGGAGCTTCGCGCCCTGCTCGCAGATCTGGAAAAGCGCAATTCGCAGTTTCATGCGACCCTGCGCTCTGATCTCGGTTCACGTCCCGCGTACGAAATTGCGGAAGATTCTCCCTTCGTGACGCGCACCCTAAGCGCCATTCGCCGCGTACACGGGAGCTGCAATTTTGCCGGCATGTCTGCGTGGACCGACACAGCCCTCCTCGCCTCGGCAGGAATTCCGGGCGTTGTCTTTGGCCCCTCCGGTCGCGGTCTTCATGGTGCCGACGAATACGTCGAAATTGAATCCGTCTACAAATGCGCCAACGCCCTCCGCGAAATCATTCTCGAATTCTGCACATAGGCTCCGGATGCCATCACTGTTGCGCGCGCGGCGAAAAATTCGTGTCTATGGCGGGCAACGTACACGACGGCGAAGCTCCTGTACTGCACAGATTTGTGAATGCGCCTGCAATATCGCTGGGCGCCACGGGTCCAACGAACGGCTCGGCGTAAATCACATAACTGTTTCCGACAGGTAGCGGCCCCAGCGAGTAAGATCCATCGAACTGAACAATCGATGTTGACGGATCGCACGACCAGCCTCCCACTGCTGCCGCAATCACCGACCCGCTTGCTGCATCAACGGCCACCACTTGCGCGCCGAACATTCCCGTCTCGTACTCGCCCGGAGAAGTGGCCGGAAAATCCGCCAGCGCAAACGGATTTGCAGGCAGCACGTGTCCGGTGATGTATCCGACGTCCACCGTATCCGCCGGGTCCGGATAAAGCGACCGCAAGCCGGCCCGATCGTCATCAGAAAGCGGCGCATCGGGCGACGAGACGCTCGGCCGCTCTCCCACATATGTCCCCGGCGGCGGCGCGTAGGGAAACATGATCGCGCGCCACACGCCGGAGTGATCCAGGCCAAAGAGATGTCCCAGCTCGTGCGCGAGCAGAGACTCGAGGTCATATGCCCCCGGCGTCGACGCCAGCGCTCCCGGCGTTGCGAAGGCCGCCTGCCCGTCATTGCGGAAATAAATATCCGCGTCGACGATTTGTCCCGCGAACACAGGCGGAGGAGCGGTGCCGATCGTTTGAGCAGGCGCTTCCGCAATCACCACGCGCGTGAATGACAAAACGCCCGTCGTGAACGCCGAAGATGACTGATTGAAGCAGATCGTATCGATGCCATCAGGATTCGATGGAGTGCCATTCAGCGCATCAGGAGTGCACGCATTTTGCGTGCTGGTTTCACCGAGCGGCCCCAGCGCATTCGGAAACGTGCTTGCATTCACCAATGTCCCCGTAACGCCGCTCCAGATCCCGTACGCTTGCTGAATAGTATTTTCAATCTCCGTCAGTTGTGCCGGAGTGCCCGCTGCCGCTACCGTCGCGATCACTGGCGGTTCGAGAATGGGAAGCGACGTGCTCCATTGGCGTATCAGTGGCGGTGCGCTCACCGAAATGTTCTGTTGCTCTACAACCGGACATCCACCCGCAGCGGGAACCATATAATCCCGAGTGTAAGCGAGCGCACGCCCACCCGCAGCGCCGTAAGCGAGAAACACGCAAGCTAGAATGGCAGCGAGCGCATTGCATCGCGTCGTGCGACGCGCCATCATTGTACATATCCTCCTTCCGCCTCTTTCACTCTCAGCTTCAATACTCTCAGCGGCCAATTTTTTATTTCGCTGTGCTGGAAAACGTACCCTGTCGCATCAAATTCGGGAAGGATCGCCGTATCTTGTGTCACACGCGGCTCACCCGCGCGTGCATCGAAGCGAACACGAAATGTTCCTTCGCCCCACGCAGTGATCGATAGGTCTCCCGTGTGCGTCGGTTCCAGAAACAGAACCACCTCTTCGCCCGGCCGGAATCGCGGCGCGCCCGGAACGTAGCTCATGATTCGATTGATCTGTCCGCCGATCATCCACACTTTTACTTCAGGCGCAGAGCTGCCCTTCCAATTCTCTAAGATGCGAAATGTCGTCACTGTCCAGATCTCTCCATTCCGCCATACACACGAGCTTCCCAGCGCTCTTGCGTGCACCACGGTTTGCGCCGAATTCACCAGTTGTGCGAGGGACAGCTGTGCCAACGTGGTTGACTGCGCAAGCGATGGCAGCAGCAGCCCAAAAGCGCTCAAGCAGATGAACGGAATGATGTGTCCTGAAACGAGTTTCATCATTGCACCTCCAGTACTCCTGTGGCCGTGGCAATGTCGCCATTCGGCGTGGTAACAAAAAGTGTGCGCACACCTGCCGCGGTCTCGTTGGAAATAGTCAGCGTCAACTCAATCAAATTCGGAAACAAGCTCTCCATGGAAGCAGTTGTGATTCCGATGTCGCCTCCCGCGATCGGGGAACTGAACGAATAGGTGAAAGTCGGATCGAGCAAGTTTCCTTGCACGCAGATACTCACAGTTGTGCTCCCCGATGTAGGCCTCGTGACAGGAATTGAGGAATCCTGAATCGTACACGTCGAGCCGTCTGGCGATACGATTCCGACAAACTCAACGTTTATCGGTGATGTTGTAGCGCCCGCCGTCGTCGGTTCCACCACAACAATGTCGTTCCCTGTCGCCACAGGCGCTGTACTCGTCAGGGAAATCGCGCCTGGCGGTTGCGGAGCAGGCAAAATCACCAGCGAGACAGGATTCGACAGCGTTGTCGGGCTGCCCGGATCCTGAATTTGAACCGACATAATTCCCACCGCGGCCACATCCGAAGGTTGCAGTGTCACGGTGCAGACATTTGGCGTCGCGCAATTCGTCGTTCGCGGCGAATTATTGATAAGCATTTGTGAACTACCGCTTGTGGTTGTCGGAATGAAGTTGAGGCCCTCCACCGCCAGCTCGAAACTCTGTTGCGCGCCGGCAATTACACTGGAAGGGAGAATAGTTTCGATCGTCGGCCCCGACGTCACCGCAACTGTTGCCGTGGCCGTCAGTGAGGGATTCGCGGCGCTTGTAGCCGTTATGAGTATCGCGTTCGGCGAAGGCGCAAGCGCAGGTGCAGTGTAGTTGCCCGAATTATCGCCTGAATTATCGATTGACCCGCACGATGCCCCCGAACATCCTTGCCCCGCCACCGCGCTCGAAACGCTCCAAGTCACGCCTGCATTTGCTTCACCAGAAACAGTCGCGATGAATTGGAACTGCTCGTCTGGCCCGATAAACGCGTAGAACGGCACAAGATTGATGCCCGGTGGTGCTGGAGCTGTGATCGTGATTTGTGTGCTTCCGATGGCGCTCGTGTCAGCTTGGCTAATCGCCACTAGCGTTACGCTGCTGGGCTGCGGCTGTGCTTCGGGCGCCAGATACTCCACCGTATTTTCCGTACCGGAAGGCGCGGCGCACGGATTTGAAGCGGGCGCGCATACTTGCCCCACAGTTCCGTTCCCGTCCGGAACGCCGTTCACAGTCCACGTTACTGCTGAATTCGAGATCCCAGCGACCGTCGCCGTGAAACTTGCGCTCTGCCCTGTGATTACACTCGCCGATGAGGGAGACACAGTTACGGTGATTGCTTGACCGGCCACGATCGAAACAGCCGCCGTTGCGCTCTGCGTGCCCGCCGTCGCATCAATCATCACAGAACTTGGCGACGGCACAGCCGCCGGTGCGATGTAGCTCGCGGAACTCCCGCCAGTTGACGCTATCGTGCCGACGCCGGAATCACCTCCCGCCACTCCGTTCACCTGCCATGCGACAGGCGTACCCGGCGCGACGCAAAGCGATGCGGTGAACATCTGAGATCCGCCGACCGTCACGCTTGCCGATGCAGGCGAAATCGAATTTGCCGCGGCGCACGAAATCGTCACCGTCACAGCCGCCGTTTTCGACGGATCAGCTACGCTCGTAGCTACCACGGAAACAGAGCCTTGCGGCGGAGGGCTCGCGGGCGCTGTGTATACCGCAGTATCCGCGCCGCTCGCGCTTATCGCGCCAGGATTCGCACCACTCCCGCTTGTGCTGCTTATGCTCCAGTTGACAGCCGAACTCGCATTTCCTGCTCCGCTTACAGTCGCAGTAAAAGTCACATTTCCGCCGGGCGCAACGTTCGCTGAACTCGGCATGATGCTCACTGCGGTACCGCTTTCAATCTGCGCCGTCGCCGAGCCGCTAGTCTGCGGCGCTGACTGCGTGGTTGCCGTGATCGTGATAGTTGAATTCGCAGGCATTAACTGCGGCGCGGTATACAGTCCCGATGCCGAAATGGTCCCCACCGTCGAATTTCCGCCGGCAACGCTGTTTACACTCCAGTTCACGGCACTAGAAGCCGTTCCCGTCACCGTCGCCGTAAACTGCACCGTTCGCCCCAGCGATACCGTCGTTTGTTGCGGCGAGACCGTCACGCTGACGCTCTGCGCCGGGATAGAAGAACCTCCTGATGAAAATCCGCATCCGCACAAGCTCGCCAGTACGGCGACGCTGCCGAGCGCGAGAGCGACTCTGCGCTTGACTCTCCATCGCAAACCGCAATACGCCCGCCGATGGCGACAAATCAAATGCTGGCGAAGACTTGAGGGAAGCAAGCTCACGGACTCCCAGAGAATGCAAGGGCTGTTCCACTATGGTTCAGTTCGCAACGCGAGATTCGCTGGAGGAATTCCCGAAGTCTTAAATGCCGTCAATTGCGTAGCTTAAATGCGTTGAAGAGTGCTGGGGTGCCATCCCGAACGAGAGGTGGGTGGCAACCGCTAAACAGAAGACCGTTCCACTATGAAACAGCAACCGGGAATCCTTCCCCTTTTGAATTCAGGACGCTGCGGAGGAGGAGAGCGGCGCGGTACTCAGGCAAACTTCGGCACCGTGCAGAACGCAAGTATCACTCGGCTCGTGCGCGTCGCGCCGGACCGATTTCAGCTTGAGCAGTCCGCCGGTGGACAGAGCCCTGAGCATCAAGGGTTCAAGCGCGGGGTCACGAAGACTGACGGCAGAGAAGATCGCCAGCGGCGTGACCATAGCGGCGGAGTAACCGCTGGGTTCGCGCACGATTTTTGTCATCACACCTTGGCCAATTTGCGGATTCATCGCCATGGTGAACGGGACAACGAGGCGTCCCCGATCGCGCAGCCGCTCGAGCCACAGCGGTTGCGGGTGCGTGACGCCGCAATTGACCAGAATGGCGTCGCACGGGCCTGGATCAAATGACGCGCCATTGCCCTGGTGGATGGTTACGTTCGCGTAGCTGGCAAGATTTTCTTTCGCGCGAGCGGCGAGATCTTCCTGCAGTTCCAGTCCGATGACGCTGCCCCTTGGACCAACCACCTCCGCGATGATCGCCGTGTAATAGCCCACGCCGCAGCCGAGATGAAAGGCGCGGCTGCCAGGTTGAAGCGCGAGCGCGTCGATCCAGCGCGCGAGGGCGCTGGGCTGGCCATTGTTGATGTCCTTCGCGCGGTCGAGCGCGACGACGACGTTGTGATAAAGATCGCGCGGGTCATTCACGGTGACGTAACCGGATTCGCGCAACCCGGTCATCGACAGAGCGCGGGCATCTGGCGAGCTGACTTGCCAGGGTGCGGGACCCAGGAATTTTTCACGAGGCACGCGCGCATAGGCTTCGACGATCCCTGGCGTGGCAACCGCCGCGGCAAATCGTATTTCCTGAGCGTAAAACGCGCGGCAGTCCTCAACACTGAACATGACGGATGCTCCTGCTTGTGATGCGCCAATTTTACTACGAGAGAGATGCGCGCAAAAGGAAGGGCGCTGAGACATTGAGTTTTGCGCGGGCGGGTTCTAACTACCTTGCGGGTGCATGGCGCAAAAGGAAGCACAATTAACCCGCTATTTCGTTTCTCAATGCGTTAAGGCGCCTGCAGCCTTCTCATAAATGGCTTTCGTAAGGGCACGGCTTTAGAGATTGTTTCGCAACTCCGAATCTTTGTGGGTCGTGGCTTAAGCCACGACATAAAGTCCGCAAAATCAGTGCGGCTTCAGCCGCTGAAGTACGGTTCTTAGAGTTGTGACACAAAACTCTTCAGCCGTGCCAAAAAGTAGTTAGGTTCTGGGTCGGTTTAGCCTCTGAGGTTTTTAGTTGTCATTCCGAGGAGCAGCGACGAGGAATCTGCATTTGAATTTTTAGCAATGCCTGCCGCAGACAGGGAATCTGCTGTTCTCGTTTTTTAGGAGATGGGAGCTTTAGCTCTCACTTATGCATCGGGCGGTAACAGGGGTTTTAACCCCTGAGGTCTTGGTTTTTCGAGGAGCAATATTTCGGGGAGAGTTCTAGTCGCTGGCAGGTTTTGCGCTGGCGGTTTGCGAGAATCGCACAAGCGAGTCGAGCTTTTCGCGCGCGGCGCCGGAGTCAATGGATTCCGTCGCGAGGCGAACCCCTTCGAGGAAATTCGCGGCGCGCCCAGCGGCAACAAGCGCGGCGGATGCATTCGCGAGAACGATGTCGCGGTGCGGCGTGTGTTCGCGATAGAGCAGCGAGCGGCCAAAAATTTTGTGAATGATTTCGGCGTTCTGTTTGGCGTCGCCGCCTGCGTAGGCGTTCGCCGGCGCGCGGCGGAGGCCGAAATCCTCGGGAGAAACCTTGTACGTGCGAATCGCGCCAGAGTTGAGTTCGGCGACATGCGTCTCGCCGCTGAGAGAAATTTCATCGAGGCCGTCCGCGCCGTGAACGACGAATGCGCGTTTGACTCCGAGCTGCGCAAGCGCCCGCGCGAGAAGTTCCGTGTGATGCGGCAAGGAAACGCCGACAACCTGCGCGGTGGCTCCCGCGGGATTGGTGAGAGGTCCAAGCAAATTGAAAACCGTGCGAACGCCGAGCGCGCGGCGCACCGGCATGGCATGCTTCATCGCCGTATGAATCGCGGGCGCGAAAAGAAAGCCGATACCGATCTCTTCGATGGCCTGCCGAACGCGCTCAGGCGGCTGCTCAATAGCGACGCCGAATTGTTCCAGGACGTCCGCAGAGCCGCAATGAGAGCTGGACGTGCGATTGCCGTGTTTGGCCACGCGCACGCCTGCGCCCGCGACGACGAAAGCGGTGGCAGTCGAAATGTTGAACGTGCCGCACCCGTCTCCGCCTGTACCGCAGGTGTCGACGAGCATTTCGTCCGCGTGCCCGTGGCCGTCGGGGAAAATTCTTACGGCATGGCGGCGCATCGCCGTGGCGAAGCCCACCAGTTCATCGACAGTTTCGCCTTTCATGCGCAGCGCGATGAGCAGCGCCGCGATGAGCGCGTCATTGGCATTGCCGGAGAGGATTTGCTCCATGCACGTTTCGGCTTCTTCACGGGAAAGATTTTCTCGGCCGATGAGTTTTTTGAGCGCGTGCGGGATCATGGTCAGTGCCTCTTGGGCCATCACGAAGGCACAAAAGGCACAATTCAACACAGTTAGTGTATAATAGAACGCGATATACCTTGGGAGGCCGCTTCCGGCGACCTCCCAAAGAGCATGACCACTACCATGGCCTGCTTTCGACTCGCTCATGAGGCTTAATCGAAAGTGGGCCTTAGTGTTATGGCCTGCGGATCGGTAGGTCTTGCAGCGAATCAGCAGGCTAAGTCTCTAATTTCATCGTTTTGCGTCCCTGTAAGAACTTTCTCCCTTAATCATTTAGCTCCAGTTTTCTTTCCACTTTGGCGTTCCAAAAGCAGAGGTTGCTGTCGTTGAGACTGTAAATATTCCGCTGGAACCTCTCCGACGAACATTGACTCCCCTTCGTCCCACCGGATCGCAATAGATCTGGATTCCTTATAGTCATAACCTATATAATCCATGAATGTCTTGGCGGAAAATCCAGCACCATTCCCTTTCACACCGTATGCCAACCTGTAAGCCCTCGGGTCTTTCTTTGTTATGGGCCGTATACCTATCTGGCGTTTGGAGCCATCCCAAAGCACCAGAACAAATTCCACTGCTTCCCTTTCGAGAATAGCTGTAGCGGATTTGTTCAGCGAGATGCGGCCAAGCCTGTTGAGAGTCAAGCCGGGAGAACCGCTTCTCCGAATTTTACGTTCAAATATTTCCCACGGCATCTGTATTTCCTCCTGGCAGCCAGTTACAATGAAACAATGCCGTAGGTTCCATGTAAAAGTCAAGTAGTTTGTGTTGCTGAATAGGAGTTTGGGGGAAGGCTTTCTGTTGGGTTCAGCACAGCTAGATTATGTTCATGTGTGTAGCTCTTGCTATAGCTTTCAGTTCGAAGTAGACTTATTAGCTTTTGTGGCGGGAATAATTCTAGCACTACTGGAAGGCGAATGAAGATACACGAGTATCAGGCGAAGGGCATTTTAGCCAAGTTTGGAGTGCCGATTCCGCGCGGCGAAGTGGTGTTCAAAAAAGAGGACGCGAAGGCCGCGGCGCAGAAAATCGGGACGCCGGTAGTGGTGGTGAAGGCGCAGATTCACGCGGGCGGGCGTGGAAAAGGAGGCGGAGTAAAGCTGGCGCGTTCGCCGGAACAGGCGAGCGAGCTGGCGGGACAAATTCTGGGAATGAAGCTGGTGACGCCGCAGACGGGCGCCGAAGGAAGAATCGTGCGGCGGCTGCTGATCGAGCAGGGGCTCGATATCAAGCGCGAATTGTATTTGAGCATTCTGGTGGACCGCGCGGCGGAAGCGCCGGTGATTTTGGCGAGCGCGTCGGGCGGAATGGAAATTGAAGAAGTGGCGAAAGACTATCCCGAAGCCATTTTGCGCGAAGTGATTTCACCAGCCGCTGGACTTCAGAGTTATCAGGTGCGGAAAATTGTTTTTGGATTGGGGTTGCCCGCGGAAATGGTCAAAGTCGCCGAGCCGTTTCTTCAATCCCTCTACCGCGCCTTTCTAGCGACCGACGCCTCGCTGCTGGAAATCAATCCGCTTGTTCTCACCGGCGACGGCAAGCTGATCGCTCTCGACGCAAAGATGAATTTTGACGACAACGCGCTCTCGCGCCATCCGGAAATTGCCGAGATGCGTGATCTGGATGAAGAGACGCCGCTCGAAGTCGAAGCCTCCAAGTACAAACTGAATTA
Source organism: Candidatus Acidiferrales bacterium (assembly GCA_030037335.1). Taxonomy (GTDB): domain Bacteria; phylum Acidobacteriota; class Terriglobia; order Acidiferrales; family UBA7541; genus DAHUXN01. The sequence continues at coordinate 34,982 of JASHRN010000060.1, forward strand.
CATTCAGCTTGACGGCAACGTCGCGTGCATGGTGAACGGTGCGGGCTTGGCGATGGCGACGATGGACATTATCAAGCTCGCAGGCGGTAATCCCGCGAATTTCTTGGACGTAGGCGGCGGCGCGTCGGCGGAACAGGTGAAAAACGCGTTCAAGATTTTGCTCGGCGATCCAAATGTGCACGCCGTGTTCATCAATATCTTTGGAGGCATCTTGCGCTGCGATGTCCTGGCGACGGGAGTTGTGAACGCAGCGCACGATCTAAAGATCAAAGTGCCGGTAGTCGTAAGGATGGAAGGCACGAACGTCGAGAAAGGAAAAGAAATTTTGCAGAAATCGGGGCTGAATTTCACAGTAGCGACGGGAATGAAAGACGGCGCGGAAAAAGTCGTCGCGCTTGCGGGAGGCGCGCGATGAGCGTTCTTGTGAATGAGCAAACGCGCGTTGTAGTGCAAGGACTGACTGGGCGCGAAGGCGGATTCCACGCCGAGCAGATGATTGCCTACGGCACGAAAGTTGTCGCGGGTGTGACGCCGGGAAAAGGCGGCACAAAACATCTCAACGTTCCGGTGTTCAACACAGTGGCCGATGCGGTGCGCGAGACAGCCGCGAACGCATCCGCAATTTTTGTGCCGCCGCCGTTCGCCGCGGACGCTGTGCTGGAAGCAATTGACGCGAAGCTGCCGCTCGTTGTCTGTATTACCGAGGGAATTCCCACGCTCGATATGGTCCGCGTCGCAGCGGTGCTGCGTTCCTCAAAAACACGGCTCATCGGACCGAACTGTCCCGGCCTGATTTCCCCGGGAAAATGCAAAATCGGAATTATGCCGGGCCATATTCATAAGCAAGGTAATGTGGGACTGGTAAGCCGCAGCGGAACTCTCACCTATGAAGCGGTGGACCAACTGACGCGCCTCGGAATCGGGCAATCGACGTGCATCGGCATCGGCGGCGATCCAATTATTGGAACGAGCTTTCTCGATGCCATCAAAATGTTCAATGAAGATGCGGAGACGCACTCCATCGTGATGATTGGCGAGATCGGCGGAAACGCCGAGGAAGTCGCAGCGGAGTACATCAAGGCGCATGTGAAAAAGCCCGTCGTCGGATTTATCGCCGGCCAGACCGCGCCTCCGGGTCGGCGCATGGGACACGCAGGCGCCATTATCAGCGGCGGGCAGGGAACCGCAAAAACGAAATACGCGGCAATGCAGGCGGCAGGGATTCACACCGTGCAGAGTCCTGCGGACATTGGAAGTACGATGGCGGCGGTTTTGGGAAAGGCCGCATCGAGGTAAGAAGCAATGGCTAGTAACGATTGACTCGAAAACAGCAAAGCACAAAATCGAGGAGAGCAAACATTGGCAATCGAAAAAACGTTGGCAATTATCAAACCCGACGCAGTGGGCCGCGGCTTGGCGGGAGACATTCTCAAGCATATTCACGAAGCGAAATTCAAAATCGTTGCCGTCAAGTCGTTGCGGCTAACAAAGAGCGAAGCCGAGGGATTTTATGCGGTTCATCGTGAGCGTCCCTTCTTCAAGGATCTCACGGAGTTCATGAGTTCCGGAAAAGTGGTCGTGATGGCGCTGGAAGCGGAAAACGCCATCGCGCGCTGGCGCGAAACGATGGGAGCCACCGATCCCGCGAAAGCCGCGCCAGGCACGATTCGCAAGACATATGGGACCAGCATCCAGAATAACTGCACCCACGGCTCGGATGCACCAGACACCGCCCGCTTCGAAATTTCCTATTTTTTCTCAGGAATGGAACTGATTTAGGGGAAGTCCGGGCTTTCCTGCAGCTCTTGAACGGTATAAATTATCGCTGCAACCGCTGCAGTCAGGAAGAACAAAAAGAGAATCAGCCTGCGCCGTCTGCGCGCTGTCTTTGGTTGATCCTGGTTATCGCTGTCATTCACAATGCGAACGCCATAGGTTCGTCCGGGCGCGAGAGTATACGATTCGCCGTCCAGCTCCAGGTCGAGCGGCCCCGCGACCGTTGCGATTTTCAGCTCGTCCTTGCTCATCAGTGTTACCTGTGCGTGCGTCAGTTGCGGTGTTTTCGGCTTAACCAGCACGTCGTCTGCACTAACCGCAAACCCTGTGCCTTGGGGCGCCGCAAACTCAAGAGTCCCTGCTGACAGCACTGCCGTGACCCCTTCTTTTCCATTCGCGAGTGTCACCCGGGTCGAAGCCGGAATGTAAATTTGATCGGCGCCAAATTGCAGGTGAATTCTCCCATCCGGATTGGTCGAGAGCGCGTCACCTGCAAACACATTGGAACCATTCGTAGCTGCAATCCCGTCAATCTGCGACGATTCCGTTTGTAGGACGAAACCGAGCACACGATCTGCGGCGTTCGCCGTGGGTAGGTCCGCCAGCGATGCCACGAGAATGGCAATCAGCACGGTTCTGCAGAAGATGCGCACATCTCCTCCGAGAGGATTTCGCCCTACAATTTAGACTCTACCTTGGGCCGCGTCAATTCTCGTTTGTGGCCTGTGCCTCAAGAGAAAACCTGCAACCATTGCCGCGGGTCAGCTTGACTCTTCTTGCAAACGGGGCCCCCAGGTCCCCGGATAGGGGAGCCTGGGGATCGTCACGCAAGAAGTCAAAATTCGAACTGACCCATTACCCACTCCGCCTCTGCTTTTCGCCCGCCACAATCTGTGGCACACTCGAAGTCTGCCGGTCGCATCGTGCGTCCGCTAAATCCAGCTGCTAGAAAGGAATCTGAATTGACAAAGAGAGGCTGTGCCTCCTTGCATCTTTTCCTCTTTGCTTCTTGATCTTATGGACCCCAGCTTCATTCGCAACTTTTGCATCATCGCCCATATCGACCACGGCAAATCGACGCTCGCCGACCGCCTCCTTGAGCTGACCGGCGCGCTCAGCGAACGCGAAATGACCGCTCAGGTGCTCGATTCGATGGACCTCGAACGCGAGCGCGGCATCACCATCAAGGCCAAGAGCATTCGCCTTCATTACACCGCTCGTGACGGCAAGGAATATCGCCTCAATCTCATCGACACTCCCGGTCACGTCGATTTCTCCTACGAAGTTTCGCGCGCGCTTTCCGCCTGCGAAGGTGCGTTGCTCGTCGTCGATGCCAGCCAGGGTGTCGAGGCGCAGACTGTCGCCAACGCCTTTCTCGCCTCGCGCCACAATCTCGCAATCATTCCTGTGATCAACAAAATTGATCTGCCCGCAGCCGAGCCCGAGCGCGTCAAAGAGCAAATTGAAAATGTCCTCGCCATTCCCGCCAGCGACGCGCTACTCATTAGCGCAAAAAGCGGCATCGGCGTCGCGGAAGTTCTCGAAGCCGTTGTCACGCGCGTTCCTCCGCCGACTGGTTCCGCGGAAGCTCCACTTCGCGCCCTGATTTTCGATTCGTGGTTCGATTCCTATCGTGGCGCCGTCATTCTCGTTCGCGTCATGGAAGGTCGCATCGCCCCGCGCATGAAAATCCGTTTATGCGCCATGGACCAGATTTACGAAGTCGAAGATCTCGGCGTCCTCACGCCCAAGGCCATCCCGTTGCAAGAGCTCGCTGCCGGCGACGTCGGCTTCGTCATCGCCAATATCAAGCGCGTCGCCGATGCGCGCGTCGGAGACACCATCGTTGAAGCCGACCGCCCCGCCGCGCCCCTCCCCGGCTTTGAAGCCATCAAGCCCATGGTTTTCGCCGGCCTTTATCCCGTGAATGCCAGCGACTACGAAGTTCTCCGCGACGCCCTCGGTAAGCTCCAGCTCAACGATGCTGCCTTTTTCTACGAACCCGAAAACTCCGTGGCTCTCGGCTTCGGTTTCC